>JBJKQT010000019.1:0-22126 GCA_046705065.1 Desulfocapsaceae bacterium | reverse complement strand
AGGATATCAGTCCCTAGATGAAAACGGCAACCTCATCGATGTCAACCAAGCCTGGCTCGATTCCCTCGGGTATACCAGGAGCGAGGTTATCGGTAAAAGTTTCACCAATTTTTTACATCCCGGCTGGAAAGACCATTTCATGGCGAATTTCCCGCGTTTCAAAGCAGCCGGAGAGGTTCTGGGTGTTGAATTTGAAATGCTTAAAAAAGACGGCGGATCTGTGTTTGTGTCCTTCAACGGGAAGATAGGCAGAGACTCGCAAAATCGCTTTCAAAAGACCTTTTGTATTTTTCAAGACATCACCCGCCAGAAGCAGGTGGAAAAAGAGTTGGTCCACTCCGAAAAAAAATGGCGGGATATTCTCGTCTCAATTCCGCAGATCTGCATCAGCCTCGACCCTCAGGGCATTATAACTTTCTGCAATCCCTACTTTTTGAAGCTCGTTGGATGGACGGAACAGGAGGTTATCGGCAAGGATTGGTTCGACATGTTCATCCCGAACACTATCCGCGGAAAAATCCGCCGCATCTTTTCCACAGTTATGAAGCAGAAGGAAACACTGAACTTTTCAAACTACGAAAACGAAATCGCAACAAAGTCGGGAGATCTGTTGGATGTTGCGTGGTCCAATGTTCTCAGCAAAGACATCAACGGGAATATCCTTGAAATCTCGTGCCTGGGAGTGGACCTCACCGAGCGGAAACGGGCGGAAGCATTGCAACTTGAAAATGAAGAAAAATATCGAACACTGTTCAACAATTCTGTGATAGCCATGTTCAGATCGAGGTTCGACGGGTTGGAGACTTTGGAGGTAAACAAAAAGTTTCTCGATATTGTGGGCAGAACACGCGAGGAAACGGTCGGAAAACCCGCAATGACGTATTGGGCAGACCCAGAGGAGCGTAAGGAGTTGTTACGCAGGCTTGTTGCCGATGGATATGTTATGGATTTTGAGTTCAGGATGCTGAGTAAAACAAAAGGCGAGAGGAATTGCATTACATCCCTTAGGCTCTATAAGGAACAGGGAATTCTGGAAGGATCCGTCATCGATATCACTGAACAAAAGCTGGCGGAAAAAGAAAAAGAGAAGATGCAGGCACAGTTGAATCTGGCGCAGAAGCTGGAGGCAGTAGGCCGGCTTGCCGGAGGAGTCGCTCATGATTTCAACAACATGCTTGGGGTAATCTTGGGACACGTTGAACTGGCGATGGAAAAAACGGACCAGGACCATCCCCTGTACGAAGACCTTGAGGAAATCGACAACGCCGCGCACCGCTCAGCGGAAATTACAAGACAACTGCTTGCCTTTGCCCGCAAACAAACAATTGTCCCGAGAACCATCGATCTGAATGCCGAGGTGGAAGGAGTGCTGAAGATGATGAGACGGCTTATCGGAGAATCCATTGAACTCGTCTGGAAACCAGGGTTCGATCTTTGGATGGTCAGGATCGATCCGTCACAGGTCGGTCAGATTTTGGCAAACCTCTGCGTGAATGCCAGGGATGCTATTCAAAGCGTCGGGACCGTCACGGTAGAGACGGGAAATTGTGTTATTGATGAAAATTACTGCAGAAATGTTGCGTATGCTGCCCCGGGAGACTATGTCATGCTCGCGGTCAGCGATACGGGAGAAGGAATACCGAAAGAAGAGCAAGCCCACATTTTCGAGCCCTTTTATACAACAAAATCCATCGGGGAAGGAACCGGTCTCGGTTTGGCCACTGTGTATGGAATCGTTAAGCAGAACAACGGGTTTATCAATGTCTATAGTGAAGCCGAACGAGGGGCGATATTCGCCCTCTATTTACCAAGAGATACCAGCCAAACGAAACAGGCCGAAACGGAAAAGCACACCGTGCAAGGTGGCCATGAAACCATCCTTGTGGTGGAGGATGAACCGACTATCATGAATATGACGATGATCATGCTGCAGCGCCTGGGCTACGATGTTTTGACGGCGGGAACTCCCGGACAGGCAATTCGCCTGGTCGAAGAGTACCCCAGAAACATTCATTTGTTGTTTACGGATGTCGTGATGCCCGAAATGAACGGAAAAGAACTCGCTGAAAAACTTATGCAGACCCAACCGGAAATAAAATGCCTGTTCATGTCAGGCTATACAGCCGACATTATAACCAAACAAGGCATACTGGAAAATGGAACGAACTTTATCCAGAAGCCTTTCTCTAAAAAAGAACTCGCCGCAAAGATCAGAACGGTACTGACAAAGAACGGAGCAAAAGAATCTGGAGCCTCAACACCGAAGCGGGGATAAACTCCTGTTGCTCACGTCATATCACCAATCGTCAACCGTCTATGAGAGCCCTCCGCATGCCGGGCAATTCGTGCGCCGCTGCAGTCCGATTTTTCTAAATTCCATGGTCAGGGCATTAAACGTCAGCAAGGTATCCGTGAGAAGGCTACCGGTCCCTGTGATGAATTTAAGCACCTCAGCGGACTGAATGGTTCCCAACATGCCGGGAATCGCCCCCAGCAGCCCTGCTTTGGAACAGAGAAGAGCGATATCGGGAGGAGGTTCATTTCTAAATACACACCGATAACAGGCGCTCTTGCCGGGAATCACAGTCATTGTCTGACCGTCGAAGCGCAAAATTCCTCCATGAGAGAAGGGAATGCCCTCCGCGACGCAGGCATCGTTTAGTAAAAATTTGGTCGGGAAATCATCTGTTCCGTCAACCACGAAATCGTATTCTTTAATAATATCTTTGATGTTTTCAGAATCCAGACGCATATCATAAGCCCTGATTGTCACGTCGGGATTGAGAGCGTGCAGTTTTTCTTCGGCAGAGACGACCTTCGGCCTCTCAACATCAGAAGTAAAATGGACAATCTGCCGTTGCAGATTGGAAAGGTCCACCCTGTCGCTGTCGATTATGCCGAGAGTCCCGACACCGGCAGCGGTCAGGTAGAGAGAGATTGGAGAACCGAGCCCGCCGACACCAACCAACAGTACTTTAGCGCACAGAAGCTTTTTCTGCCCCTCGATCCCGATATCAGGCAGGAGCAAGTGACGGCTGTAACGTTCCAGCTGCTCCTTGGTGAGGTCGGTCATACGGACCTTGCAATCAGACGCTTTTTGCCCAGAGAGGAATATGGCGAAGGATATAATCCTGAACCACTGACTTTTCCGCCCGCTTTCCGGGAGATCCGACGGCTGTCATCACGTCTTCATAGTCAAACCAACAGATTTCCTTGTCATCATAATTATAGACCGTGAGAATCCGTTTGTCCTCTCTTTCGATGTCCTCTTCTTCCTGAATGGCTGCAACTATCTTCAGGGCTTCCTCAAAGGATAAATACTCAATCTCATTTTCAGTCATAACCACTTACCTCAAATAAAAAAAGGCGAGCTGGATGCACTCCACTCGCCTTTGAAGATTTTATAACAAAAATCCTTATGCAGGCTTAACCACAACCCCGGAGCGAATACAGCGGGTGCATACTTTGGCACGTACCGAACCACCATTTTCCGTGATCATACGAACCCTTTTCAGGTTCGGAAGCCAGCGTCGTCTGGTTTTATTATGGGCATGGGAAACATTATTACCCGTGGCCGGACCTTTTCCGCAAATCTCACATACCTTCGCCATCGTAAACTCTCCTTAAATCGTATCTCATTCTATCACAAAGACAAGCCCTTTATGGGACTCGGTTTGGGATAATGGGGGCATTTTGCATAATATACCAACTGGAACACGTTTATATACTTCTTTTTTCATAGAAGAGCAAGCAGAAAACAAATTTTACGACAAATGCCTTCCATATTTAACTCTTTCGGAAAAACAGGCGGCTCTCAGGAAATCCCCTTACCGAGAAAAAAGGATTTATATTTCATATCCTGTTCCAGAATGTGATGAACGAGCCATCCCTTCAAATACTCCAGCATGGCATGGGGGACAATGTCCACGCCGACCTCGACCGCCGAACAAAAATCCACGGTTTTTTTTACAAAGGATTTATGTTGTTCCGTCTGCATGTCCTTGAGCGGATATCCATGTTCGGACATCAAGGCCTCTTCAGCTCGAAAATGTTCCTGAGCATAAGTTATCATTGCTGTGAGCAAGTCTGAAATCGTATGCGAGTTCGTTTTGGCGTCGGGCTCTTCGATGAGTTTATTGATCATGGCAATCAGTTTTTTATGCTGATTGTCCATTTCGGATACTCCCACGCTGAATTCACCGGTCCAGAAGATAGGATCCATTATTTAGCCTCTCATGTATAAGTAAAATTCTTCAAAATTTTCATTGAACCGCACTATACCACCAAAACACGAATTCAAAAAGACTCGACACTTGCCAATGCATGATTTTTATTCATGATTTCGTCTTATTAAATTTATACACTACTGATGAGGAATGCGGGCTAAGTGAATATCAGGCAGTGGATTTCACTATTTGCTTATACTTGCAGTATGATGTATCTTCTGAATACTGTGCATAAGAAAAGGAGCCCACTGGATTTAGCCTCTTGGTTTTTTATTTGCAATCACCGGACGTGCGTGGTAGCAAGTACATGTGATGCACTGAATAATAATTCTTAACAATTTCCCGTTTCCTCAATGACTGCAAAAAATTCATCCGGTGATTTCTTTACATCGATCTGGGACTTCTTCGCCTCGGTTCAACTTGCCATATTCACGCTTTGCATCATCTCTTTTGTTTCGATTTTCGGAACCATCATACCTCAAAAGGAAGCTCCGGATTTGTATATCCAAAAGTTCGGTCCCAACGTTGCACGCTTTTTCGATCTGTTTCACCTAAGCGACATCTTCGGATCCCTGTGGTTCAAAGCCCTATTGGCTCTGCTGAGCGCCAATCTGATCATATGCAGCATCGACCGGTTTCCCGGCGTATGGAAACAGGTCACGGCAGACAATTCGGCGACCCCCAAGAAAAGATTGACCGCCATGAAACGGAATGTCTCGTGGAGTGCGCGAGCGCCGCGAGAAACCGTAAAAGAACAACTTTCCAAATTATTGGCGCAAAAAGGTTGGAAAACCGTATTGCGGGAAACGCAAGACGGACTCATGATCAGCAGCCAAAAAGGCGCTTGGACCCGTCTTGGCGTTTTCGTCGTCCATGGATCCATACTGGTCATTTTAATCGGCGCCATACTTGGCGCGGCCTTTGGATTTAAAGGATTCGTCTCCATTGCTGAAGGACAGGCTACCAACCAGATAAGGAAAAATGACACAGGGGCCTTTATGAATCTCGGTTTTACGGTTCGCTGTGACGGATTCAACATCGAGTATTATTCCAATGGAATGCCCAAAGAGTATCGTTCCGATCTCGCAATTCTGGAAAACGGCAAGGAGATGGTCTACAAAGCCGTTAAGGTCAACAGTCCCCTCACCTATAAAGGCATCACCTTTTACCAGTCAAGTTATCAAGCCTATAACGACTTCCTGATCTCGATTACCGACAAAGAAACCGGCACGAAAAAAATCTTTTTGGCACCGTTTCAGAAACAGTTGGAATGGAAGGAAGAAAATCTGCGCTTTGGAGTGATCAATGAAGAGACAGCCGGTGAAAAGATAAACAGAATCAAAATCTGGTTTACCGACAAAAACGGCTCACCATCCGTTTTTTGGGTGGATGCCGGGAAACAAATTGCCATGGACAATAATGGCAAGCACTATCTCCTTTCCGCCAAGCAACTGTATTCAACCGGCTTGCAGGTGGCCAAGGATCCCGGGGTCTGGTGGGTTTACATTGGCTGTGGGCTGATCCTTTCCGGCCTTTTCATCACTTTTTTCACCTCCCATCGTAAAATCTGGCTGCTACTCTCTGAAAAGGACCAAAAGACTTTGATTTACATGGCAGGTTCGGCCAATAAGAACAAAATCGGTTTCGATAAAACATTTTATGAACTTGCGGACAATCTCAAAGATCTCGTGTCATAACAGCATCAGAACCGCAAAAAAAAACCTCAAGCCGTGTGTTTGGTCGGTTAACCGCGGGCAAAGGGGTGTGAAAAGTATAATTAACGGCAACCGATCAATGGAGTTTTCATGACTAGCTCTCAACTTCTGGGTATCACCACATTTGCCTATTTGTTCTCGACAATTCTTTATGTCGTTATGTTTGTCTTCAGAATCAAAGGGCTAGGTAAATTCGCCACCGGTTTTACCTTTTTTGCCCTTGTCATCCATACCATCGGCATCGGATTACGCTGGCATGAATCCTACCAAATGGGCATCGGACATGTGCCGCTTACCAACATGTATGAATCAGTGGTCTTTTTTGCCTGGGCAATCATCGCGACCTACCTTGCCCTCGAATGGAAATTCAAAACCCGGATTATCGGCGCATTCGCGGTACCGTTCGCTTTCCTCGCAATGGCCTATGCCTCCCTGTCCGATAATATCGGCAAAGGGATCAGTCCGTTGGTTCCGGCACTGCAGTCCAACTGGCTTGTTGCCCATGTTATCACCTGTTTCATAGGCTATTCAGCCTTCACGGTTGCAGCAGGGTTGGGGCTTATGTATCTCATTAAAAACACGAGTCAAGACAAAAGATCTTCAGATAACAGGACCCTTCTCGGAAGCCTGCCGCCTCTGCAGCAGATTGAAGATATCACTCACAAAACCATGATATTCGGTTTTATCTGGCTCACCACCGGAATCATTACGGGTGCGGTCTGGGCCAATACGGCCTGGGGAACCTACTGGAGCTGGGACCCGAAAGAAACTTGGTCCCTGATCACATGGTTCATCTATGCCATCACTCTTCATGCCCGATATACCCGCGGATGGGGAGGAAAACGGGTTGCCTGGCTGGCCATCATAGGATTCGTTTCGGTAATCTTTACCTATTACGGTGTGAACTTCATCCTCTCAGGACTCCACAGTTACGGTTCCAACTGAGAGTGTCGTTCACCTCTGCCTAGCCAATCGGCAGAGAACGTCTATACAGGCTCGGCAAAAGTCAGGCAGGTCGTCCGGTTTACGGCTTGATACGAAATTTCCATCGACCACTACAGGGGCATCTTCCCAGATGGCTCCCGCATTGACAAGATCGTCTTTGATCCCCGCCGAGCCGGTCACGCGGACATTTTTATAAACGCCTGCCGAAATGGGGATCCAGCCGCCATGGCAGATGGCCGCCACCAGTTTCCCAGCATCGTTAAAATCCCGGATGATCTGCAGCACCTTTGGATCACGCCGCAGCTTGTCGGGCATATATCCTCCCGGACAGAACACGCCGTCAAATTCATCGGCCCGCATATCGCCGATGGCGGCATCAGATACACATGGATAACCGTTCTTACCTTTATAAACAGTGCCGGCCGCAGGCCCGGCAACCACAACTTCGGCCCCCGCCTCAATAAATCGAAGCTTGGGATACCAAAGTTCAAGATCTTCATATATGTCACCGACGAAACTCATAATTTTCATATCGCTAAGAGGCTTGTCGTCTGCCATTGTCAACTCCTTGGGCTAAGTCCCAGCGGATCGAGGATCCTCTCGTTGAAACGCTGCAGGATCTGCTCGTCCGAATCATTGCCTATCATCCGGGAAAACTCCTTTATCTGCTGTGCAACCAGAAGGTTTCTCTTGCGGCAGAGTGCACGCGCATCTTCAATATGCCTCCAATCCTGGTCGGATAGATATTCCTTCCAGGCTGTCGTTATTTCCGGGAACAATTTTTCCCTCAGGCCATCCAGAAACGTGAGATACAGACCAAGAGACGATTCGCGCTGTTCCCTGACGACATAGGCCAAGAGTCCATATGGATGGGTATCGGCCAAGATATCTTTTACCGCTCGGGCCACAAACTCCATGATGGAGCCGGGAAAATGGCCGATGATTGCCTTAAGCGACTCGGAATCCAGAGTCGTTTGCAAGAGTTCACCCACTTCATGATAAATGAAAAGATTCATTTCCTGCTCGACTATTTCATCAAGTGCGGATTTAAATAACTCCCGGTCAAGAATTCCGTCTTTGACGACTCCATATGACCGCAATCCATGCAAGAGCGACATCCTGCACGAGGAACGCACTTCCTGGATCTGGTCCCATAAAAAGAAGCGCAGGGATTCCTTTCGAATAATAATCAGTCCATCCTGAACCATGGCAAAGGGACTGGCCATCTCCCGTGCCAATTCCTTACCCAGAATTACAATCGGACACCCTTGGTCATTGCGTTGCTCAACCTTCTCAGCCAGGAAAAAGACCGTCTTCATGGACCGCCCGTAGCCTGCTCCGTAAAGCACCGTATCGTTATGCAAAGCAGCGTTGATCTCTTCAAGCTCCAGAGGAGCGATGGATTTTCCCTCGGCCGAAAGCGTCCGATACGACTCATCGGCAATTTTCGCCCAATAGTTTTCCTTTGCCTCAATCCAATCGAGCAAATCGGCCGACTCGGGTTCTTCCCAGGGGTGGAGCCCTTTTTCCCATTTATAGAGATTCCTGAGTTTGAGGACCATGGTGCACATGGAATAAATGCCATGATCCCGTGCATCTGAAATATCACAGTTATGCTGTATATCTTGTATGAATGGAGTAAGATCCGCTAAGGATGACATAATGTTCAACTTAAATTAAATCGTTTTTTTGTATATCGCCTCAGATTGGCCGATCTCTCCGACAAACGCCAACCCGGTTTTTCCCTGAGATTTCACCTTCCAATGCCGCACGATTGACGGTGTAGGTTTTATATTTAATTCGCCAATTCAGGCGGTTTCCACATTGGTGAAAGATTTTACACCTCAGATTCGCTTCCTGCCCAAGGGCATCCTTCAGGCAATAATCGTGCATCGTCCACCATCAGATACTATAGGCATGAATTTGACAGTGACTCAAAGAAAAATTCATGCCACCTTGAAAATGGGAAACCGACAAGACAAGGGAGGAGGGAACATGATACTTTTTGAAGAGACAAAGTCTACCTGCGTCTCCACCCACTCCAAACCGGAAAACCATTTGCATCACGAAGCGGCAACACCTCGTTGCCTTTTTTTACCTCCGATGCGATCAGAATCGGCTTACCCTGAAAAATGATACGCGATCCTTTGACTTCAAGTTTATCCCCGGGAGCAATTTTCACATCCTGATTCTCGATATACCAACCTGGTCCGAGATGAACTGAGATGTTTTCTTTTTCCGTCTTCAGGACCAAGTGCACACCATACGACATCCCACTCATTGGGGTTATTCTGTCAACCGAAACAACATCTCCGGTTATACTCTCAAGGGTCTGCGGGTTGTACATCCTCGTATATGCCGCCCCCGGCCCCCAGCCGCCGCCACCTTTCCACATCATACCTCTTTGCGCCAATCCGCTATTTCCAAAGATGCATCCGAACAGAGCCGCAACCGACAGGAACACCAGTATCTTTTTCATCTTATACCTCCTCCTTACCTTGGCAAAAACAATACAATCCAGGTATCTCTCTGTTTTTGAAGCTTTATCTTGACCTCGTTCTCGAAAAACCTTAATATTTTTTTCGCATGGTTTTTAATTGTTTTTTTCCAGTACCTGACCTCTAGGTCAATTTATTCCCGCTTCCAGTGGTTTTGAGGGGCCAATCATGTTGCGATACTCCAAAAAAAAATATCGGGATGCGATCTTCATCGTTACCGAAGAACGTTCTTGCCCCTTTTACAATATTGGAGAAGAACTCAAAGTCGAAAATTACAGCCTTTCTGTCCCCTCGTATAAACCGGGCTGCCTCCATCTGACGCAGAAAATAGTGGATATCATCACGTCGCGGGACAGCTATATGGGATTTTCGAGAATTGACGGAAACAAATCCAAATTCGACTGCGGCGGTTGCGAAGGGTTGATCCGGTTCGAATTTAAAAAGGAAAAAGATTTCTCCACGCGCCAGATGAAATTGCTCAACGAGACGGAGGAGCGACGACGCAGGCAGCATTTGGAAAAGTTTTTTAAGGTCTTGCGAAACATTGATATCTTCGAGCCCCTCGACGATGACGCCCTAAGCGATCTGACGCTGCTCCTGGACGTAAAGACAATCCCCCTGGACAAAATCGTTCTAAAAAAAGGAGAAATCGGCGCGAATCTCTATATCATACTGAAAGGTCAGGTGGCGATCATTGCCGAAGACGGCTCAAGGGTTGCAGAGATGGGAACCGGAGAGATCTTCGGCGAAATGAGCCTTCTTTCAGGCGAACCGGTGACGAGCACCGTTCACACAATTGCCGCAACCCAAGTAGCCATGCTGAGTCTTAAAAATTTCAAGCATGTTCTCAAGAAATACCCGGTATTGCAGCTTTTTCTATTCAAACTTCTGGTCAACAGGGCTCAGGTGTTAACCCTTCGATCAGGAGTCATCACCTCCGGAATGAACGGGGAGTTGGCGGAAATTTCCACTGTCGATCTCTTTCAGCTCATTAATTCATCGCATAAAACCGGCACCATCGATCTGTCCCTTGACGAGGGAAAGGCAATGGTCTTTTTTAAAGAAGGTGAAATCATCCATGCCCGGTATTTAAATCTTCGCAACAAAGACGCGGTCTTTGCCCTTTTAGGCACAAAGCGCGGCCATTTTACCTATTCAAAAGGAATCCCTCAGGAACTCGACAGTCTCCCCCCCATTGGCGGTTTCATGGGGATGATGATGGAAGGGCTGCAACGGATCGACGAAAATCAGGCATCGTAATGCTACTCGAGCACACAACTACAGTTCTGATTTTTTCATCATACTGTCACCTCTCTCTACCTCAAGAGGGTCTATTGAATTGACTCCCTGTTACCTTCAAAAGGATGTTCATTGTGCCATATTCCGTCGGCCCGGAAGCAACTGTTCAATCACAGCCATGATCTGTTCGTCCGGAACCCGGTCCGCATCACTGAAGATTTTGCGGATACGGCCCCGGGTATCAACGATCGCGAGCACGTCGTTGTGAACAATGTCATAATCAACGCCGGCTTTATCCGCGAGCTTGTTGGCGACAACCGGTTCCGGGATGGAATCTCCTTGCTGTGCATTGCTGTTTGCATCATCATCGTCGACCACCTTCTTGTAGTAGACGTGGAAGCCATCGGTCACAACGTGGTGAATGTCGCTCACAGAACCCGTCAGAAATTCCCAGCGGCGATTGTCCGCTTTCCATCCGTATTGCTCCTGGAACGCCTTCATCTCGGCAGGCCCCGTGTTTTGAGGGTCTACATTAAAGGCCACAAGCTGGACATCATCCGCCATTCCCGAAACCTTGAGAAGCCGTTCCAGTGTCATGAAATTATGGGCGATCAGCGGACAATATCCCCGGCAATAGGTAAACAGGAAGGTCACGATTTGCACCTTGCCGCGGAAGGATGTTGACGGTACGGCCTGTCCTAACTGATTGGTCAGCGTGTAATCCGGAACCTGTCCCAGAACCGGCAGGGGCTCCGGTTCCCGGGGAGATGGATTTGGATGAAAGAGCCAACCTGCGGCAAACCCGACGGCAAGGAAAAGGATTGCTACAAGAAAAAAAACGATTGTCCTGGGTATATGAGTTCCGCTCTTCATAAAGAGATCATCGGCACATCAGTCATTCAATCTTTTTACTTGCGGGCAACGCTGTCTGGGTGAGTGGCCCGGAAGGCTGGACAGCCGATTGTTGTTTGCCTGTCGCAAGGCCGGACTTTTTCCGGGTCGACAAAAAAGCCAACAGGTTTCCGGTTTGCTCGGTGGAAAGGATGCGGCTGAATACCGGCATGTTGTACGCGCCGTTCATAATGCGAAGCGTCAGCTGATCTCGAGTCAGCCGGTCGGCTATCCAAGTCAGATTTGGTCCTCTCTTTCCTCCATGGCCTTCTATGGTATGACAGAAAAGGCATCCCATCTTGTTGAACACCATTGCGCCTTCATATACCGGACCGGAAGAAGTCCCTATACTATCCGCAGTCAAGGGAGAGGCATCGACGCGCGGTGACCAGTTCTCATACCATCCGGCCACGGTCAAGGCGGCAATTCCTGAGAGGATGAATACCACAGCACCCACAGCCAGAGGTCTTTGCGCCGGGTGACGCACACCGCGGTTGCTCACCAGCGGGACCGAAAAAAGGACAAGGCCGATCACCAGGGGCGTCAAGACCATGAAATAGTTCTCGAGAGAGTGCGGCAGCAGGGCAAGCAGGGCAAATAGCCACCAGAAATACCAATCCGGGCGGGGGTGTGCGTTTATCAGCGACGGGTCGGGGGGATTGTCAAGCTTGGCCGGACCGACCAGCCATGCCAACAGCAGCACAACAAGAACCACGCCGATAGCGAACACGAAATCGCGCAACACGACAGTGGGCCAGAAAGGAACGCCTTCCTTTTGCAGCATGTCGTGATAATCCGAACGGTACGTCGCGGGATCCACACCACGGCCCGACACGGGAGGTTCAGATACACCGTTGCGCAGCACCAGGTATATGTGCAGGCCAACCAGGGACGCGAGCAGGAACGGCAGGACAACGACATGCATGGCGAAAATACGGCTCAAGGTGTAAGATCCCACCACATCTCCTCCTATGATGAAGCGGGAAAGCCACGGGCCGATCAGGGGGACATGGGCTGCCATCTTTGAGGCTACCACCATGGCAAATACGGCATTTTGGTCCCAACGCAAGACCTGACCGCAAAACGCCATGGCCGCCGTGGTCGCCAGCAACAAAACGCCGGTCATCCAGTTCATTTCCCGCGGAAACTTAAAGCTTCCCATCAGGAATATCCTGAGAACGTGAATGACCATCAGGACGACCATCATCGACGCTCCCCAGTAATGCATGCCTCTTAAGAAAGCGCCGAGCGGGGCCTTGTCGGTGAGGTACTGTAGGCTTTCAAAGGCGCCGCCCGATGAGGAGACATAGGTTGTCAGCAGGCCGATGCCGGAAACCACCTGCATGATAAAAGCCGTCAGGACCGCACTGCCGAAGACATATTTCCATTTAACACCGGGCGCAGCCGGATGAACGGCAATCGATTCAGTCAGTTTGACGAGGCCGGTTCGATCATCCAGCCATTGCAAGAATTTTTTCTGCTGTTTCATCCCGTTATTCTCTCGTAATCGTTCATCGGGCTGGCCAAAAGTTGCCAAAATCAAAGCCTCGTAAACATTCACAAGTGCTCCAGCTGGGTGCCGGTGAACGTTTACATTCTCTCTACGTAGCTTCCGTGAATGGGAGAGGACGGCTCTCCAATTCGACCTGTCCGCCGCGCACTCTGACCTTGAAACGCTGCAGAGGAAAGGGAGCGGGGCCCGCCGCGACAGTCCCGTCTTCATAGTAAACGCTGCCGTGGCAGGGACAGATAAACAGTTTGGGAGAGGACTCCCAGCTCACCGGGCAGCCAAGGTGGGAACAATTGAGAACAAAGGCGATGAAGTCGTTCTCCCCCTCCCTGCGCACCCAGGCTCCGGTCTTTCCCGTCACCCCCGCCCAGGGCGTTGCCGACGGGTTTTTAAAGGAGACCAGGACCGTATCACCGACAGTGAACCGGTCTGCCGGACCCACCGATACCCACTGTGGTTGCATCTTGCGGGAAACCGGTAAAAGAATGTAACTGATTACCGGCAGTCCCGCCATGGCCGCAATCAGAGCCCCGGCTGCTACGCCCAGCCTGGCAAGGAAACGGCGCCTGCCCGGGTCTTTATCGGCGCATCGGCAGGTTCTCTTGTTATCGTCGATCTTCACTGGAGAGCTCTCCTATCCACTTTATGACGGCGAGTATGAAAAGTACTGTTCCCGTAGCGCTTATAACATTTGATGTCAGAACGCCCAGTCCCACAAGCGTTGCTCCCAGGGAAAGAACGAAGGGCCAATATGTAGGCGAGGGTATGCTTTCGGGCTTTGGAATGTTCCAGCCTGCTGAAATTTCCTTTTCGTTCTCCCGGGAAAAATCCGCGGATTCGGACTGATTTTCACTGGAGTTTTGCATTTTAGAATCCTTTCTCAGTTCCTTACAGTTTGATTTTTTTTACAAGAGTCAAACTGTCTAAAGGGAGTTGTCCAGCTCTGCAGGGTCAGCTGGCTCCCAATCTTCAGGGTTGCTGTACAGCCGGCTGATCACGGCCAGCAGCGACACGAAATACAGAAGGCCACCGACGATCCACATGAACATGCCGCCCAGATTGAGGTCCGACTGCGGGTCCAGTTTCCAGACCGTGCGGATAAACTGGAAGATACCACTGCCGTCGGAGGAACCCATGTACGTGGGGTAATATCCCAGGGGGGCAAAGGTCAACAATATCCCAAGGATCATATGGGCCGACATGGCGGTAAATATATAAACCGTCCCGGTGACAGGTGAAAATCTATGCGACTGCAAAGGGGTGAAGATGGGCCAAAAGAATATCGTTCCCGCAATCAACATACTTAGATGCTCTGCGGCGTGGATCCCTTCGTTGTTCAGAGCCGCGTTATACAGCGCGGGCAGGTGCCAGACCCACAAGGCGCCAACGGCCAGCATCCAGGCAATGGCCGGCCTGCGGAGGAATCTCTCGGCCTTTGCCGCGATGCCGCTGGACAAAAACGACCGGACCGGCTCAGGCGGCAAGCCGAGCAGGAGAAGAGGAGGTACAGCCAGATAGAGCAGGATATGCTCCATCATATGGGCACAGAAGAGGTACTTGTCGCCAAGATAATCAAGCGGTCCCATCAGCGTCAGCAGCATGACAAGCACGCCGGAGCCGAAGATCGCCGTCGTGCGGTTCATGCGAAAGTGAACGAGCCGGAGATAGGCAACAAAGAGCGCTGCGGATCCGAAGATCACCGTGGGCTGGAAATCCCACGCCTGAGCGAAAAGTTGTCCGGTGGTCATCGCAGCACCCACAGGTAGACGACGGGAAAGATGATCATCCATACCGCGTCGACGAAGTGCCAGTAAATAGAAACGCTTTCCACGGCCTCAGAAGGGCCCGTCCCTCCCCGCTTCAGTTCGAGGCCGAAAAGGGTCCCAAGCATGATAAGTCCGATGAAAACATGGAGGCCGTGAAAGCCCGTGAGGGTAAAAAATGTCGTGCCGAACAGGTTCCGGCTTATGGTCACGTCTTTTCCGATGAGGGAGGCGTACTCACTGCCCTGCCCGGTCAAAAATACACCCCCCAGCACTATCGTTGCCAGGAGCCACGCGAGGGCCGGCCTGCGCTTGCCGGCTCTGAAGCGAATGTCGGCGAGCCACATGGTGAGGCTGCTGCTGATAAGGCATACGGTGAACAGCGCGGTTCTCGGGACATCCAGATAACGGGACGCGTCGGCTGCGCTGGGCGAGGTTGCGTGATAGGCGACGTAAGCGATAATCAGCAGAATGAAAAAAACCGCTTCCGATGCCACAAAAAGCAGCATGGCCAATCTGATCTTATTCATATGCTATCCCCCCTGCGAGAAGAAGGCGCCGTGCCGCCCGGCTGCTTTTTGGATCGCTCCAGATCCCATAAAGGCCTGAGGCTGCGAACAGGCGGAATCAGATCGAAATTGTGAGGAGGGGGTGGAGAGGATGTTGCCCATTCCAGGGTCCAGCCATCCCAGGGGTTGTCATTGGCTGGTTTCCCTTTGAAAAGGCTGACGATCAGATTCGTAAAAAAGACCAGGATTCCCAGACCAAGGACATAAGCAAAACAAGAGGATATCAGGTTGATCGTTGCCAGATGCGGCAAATCAGGATACGTATAGACCCTGCGCGGCATGCCTGCAAGCCCGGCAAAGTGAAGAATGAAAAACGTGCCGTTGAAACCGATCACCATGAGCCAGAATTGTATCTTGCCCAGCTTCTCCGACAGCATGCGGCCGGTGATTTTCGGATACCAGTAATAAAATCCTGCCATTACGGTGAAAATGGTGCCACCCAGCAGGGTGTAGTGAAAATGGGCCACCACGAAATAGCTGTGGGTAAGCGACCAGTCGATGGGCACCGTGGCAAAAGCCACTCCGCTTAAGCCGCCGATCGTGAACTGTATGATGAAGGCAACAGAGAACAGCATGGCCGTGTCTAAGCTGATCGAGCCGCCCCACATGGTGGCAATCCAGTTGAAAATCTTGATCCCGGTGGGGACGGCGATCAGCACGGTTGAAAGAGCGAAGACGTAATAGACCGTAAAGTTCATTCCGGTGGCCAACATGTGATGCGCCCAGACACCGAAGCTCAAGAAACCGATGGCCACGGTCGCGAGGGCCATGAAGGAGTAGCCGAAGATCGGTTTGCGGGAGAAAACCGGAATTATCTCGGATATCATCCCGAAACCGGGCAGGATCAGAATATACACCTCGGGGTGGCCGAAAAACCAGAAAGAGTGCTCCCAGAGCAGGGGGTCGCCGCCGGCCGCAGAGTTGAAGAAGAGAGCGTTCAGGTGACGGTCCAGGAACAGCATCACCAGCGCGGCGTTCAGCGCCGGCAGTGCCAGGAGCATGAGAACGGCATTGATAGACGACATCCAGACGAACAGCGGGATCCGGCTCAGTTTCATGTCAGGAGCACGCAGGTCGGCGACGGTCACGAGGATGTTGATTGCCGTCATAATCGTCCCTGCTCCGGTCAGGAGAAGGCCGACTATCCAGTAATCCACACCGGTGCCGACCAAATACTTGTTCATGGAATAATTGACCGCGGTCAGCGGCGCGTAGGCAGACCAGCCAGCATGGAGGGTGTCTCCCGTAAAATAGCTGAAATATATAAGGAGTCCGCCCATCAGGTACAGCCAGTAGCCAAGGGCATTCATCCTTGGAAACGAGACGTCGCGAGCCCCGATCATCAGGGGCGTGAAATAGACCATGAACCCGGTGAGCATGGGCATGATCGCGAGAAATACCATTGTCGTGCCGTGCATCGAGAAAACCTGGTTGTAGGTCTCGGGGGAAAGCCAGTGATGGTTCGGTTTTATAAGCTGGGTGCGCATAACCATTGCCAGGGACACCCCCACCAGGAAGAACAGCAGCGATGTGGTGATATACATAATCCCTATCTGCTTATGGTCAACGGAGGAGAGCCAGCTCAGCAGGCCTTTGTATTCACCGACCTCCAGGATGCTCCCTGGTTTTTCCGAAGTATGGTTTTCGCTGCTCATTTATAACCTCTCACTGGGGGGACCAGTTGGAAATCGTTCTCCCCTCCCGGCCTCCAACCGTTCTGCAGTGCCGCAGATTCGGAAAAGCGGACCGCTGCCGCGTGCTCACTGTACGTAAGGTGGGCCGATCGCCCGAAGATGTGCTGGTGCTGAACGGTCATGTTCATTTCAATCCTTCAAGATAGGAGGTCAGATACTTGATCTGATCGGTGTTAAGGCCGATGTCAGGCATGAGAACGCCCTCTTTCACGGACTGGGGGTTCTTCAGCCATTTGACCAGGTTCTCCGGCGTGTTGGGAAGCGTGCCCGCCGCCAGGGTTGTCCGGCTCCCAAAATGCGTCAGATCAGGAGCCACGCGGCCGCTGGTCATGAGCCCGGCAATGGAGTGGCAGTTTACGCAGTTTTTTTCCCGGAAGACCTCGGCGCCTTTCACTGCTTCAGCCGTTGAGGGGGGTGATGCGGGTTGCCGCTGGTGTGCGAGCCATGCACTAAAATCCTCGGGGGACTGCGCGAAGACCCGGATTCTCATGTCGGCATGAGCCATGCCGCAGAAGGAGTTACAGGTGCCCAGGTAAACACCCGGGTGCGTGATGGTCAGCCACATGGAGTTGGGATGGTTGGGTATGACATCGATCTTCTGCCCGAATGAGGGGACCCAGAAATCATGGATGACGTCTACGGACTCGAAACTCAGGAGCAGGTGTTTGCCCACGGGCAGGTGAATCTCATTGGCCGCCGTTACTCCTGATTGAGGATAGTGCAGTTCCCACCACCATTGGTGCGCCACTACGGTCAGGTCGGGCTTATTGCCGAGCGGCGTCGGATTCACCAGAGACATGGTCCTGACAGCCAGGATAAAGAGTCCGGCGACGATGACAAGGGGAATGGATATCCAGAGGACTTCCAGCCAGACGTTCTCGCTGAACTGCTTCGGCTCCCTCCCTTCCCTTCGGCGAAATTTGATGAGGGCGTACACCACCAGTCCTGCGACAATAACAAAAATAAAGGCGGAGACACAGAGCACGATGTAAAAAGAGCTGAGGATATAGGAACCCTCCTTCGTAACCGGTGTCAAAACAGATGTAAATTTATCCATTAGTTATCGCCTTTTATTCAGGTGATAAGAATTTGCATTGAAGCGTTAAAAAAATAGGGGAAATTGATGTAATATTGTGCTCTGCGGCAGGCTGAATCCTAATAAATAGTAGGGCCAGACATTCGGATTATCGTTGATAAAAGGCTTAAAGTCAAGCAGAGCGGAAAAAACAAAAGGTTTTTACGTGAGTTCACTTAAGCCCGATTAGTCGATATCCAACGCCCACTTCCGTTATGATATAGCGGGGACGGGACGAATCGGGTTCAATCTTCCGTCGTAAGTTACTGATATTGACGCGAAGGATATGCGCTTGTTCCGCATATCCGGTCCCCCAAATCTGCCTGCATATCTGGCGATGGGTGAGGACCCTGCCGGCGTTGGCAACCAGTAACCTTAGAATATCGTATTCGGTGGGTGTCAATTGGACGTCCGACCCGGAAATTGAAACTCTGCGCCGCACAAGATCAACTTCCAATTCATCGATTTTGCAGATAGGAAGCGGCACCTCTTGGAATGCCCGCCGAAGAGCCGCCCTTACTCTGGCCAATAGCTCTCCGACGCCGAATGGCTTGGTGAGATAGTCATCGGCTCCGGCATCGAGAGCGGCTACCTTGTCATCTTCTCTTTCTCTGACCGACAAAACGATAATAGGCACCTTCGACCATTCTCGAATTCTCTTAATAACCTCGATACCATCCATATCAGGAAGTCCGAGATCCAAAAGAATGAGATCCGGCCTGACTGCAGCTGCAGCCATTATCGCAAGACGGCCGTTTTCCGCTTTATGAACGGAAAATTCCTCCGTGTCCAAAACCGTTTCCAAAAATCTCAGGATTGCAACTTCGTCATCGATTAAGAGGATGCGGGTACCCGTTTTTCTTTTCTCCGCCTTATCTCCCACCTTCCACCTCCTCTGCCGTATCCGGTTTCATGGGGAGTTTCACAATGACGGCAAAGCCTTTTCCGAACCGGTTCTTCGCTTTGATCGTACCACCGTGAGCTTCAACTATTCCTTTGCAGATTGAAAGTCCAAGCCCCGTTCCTCCACGTCCTTCAGGAATGGGTACCTGGTAGAATTTATCGAATATCTTCTCGATGTCGGACTCCGGTATCCCATGCCCTTGATCTTCCACTGCAATGGTGAGATGCAATGTGTCGTACTGAGCAGCAATGGATATTTCAGTGCCGGCCGGTGAGAATTTGGCCGCGTTATCCAAAAGATTGGCAAGGACCTGGGTCATCAGTCCCATATCCATCATGACAAGAGGCAGCCCTGCCGGCAGATGAAGCTGTACCGTCCTGGTCCCCAACTGCCTTTCACATTGAGCCAGGGCACAACTTATCAGATCCTGGACATCACAGGCCTCTGTCTTCGGTTTCACCACGCCGGCTTCCAGTCTGGTCATATTCAACAAATTGGTGACAAAACGGTTCAGTCGCGCTGCTTCCTCCGAAGCCGTTTTCAACAAATCGTGTTTTGATCGTGCGGAAAGCTCTACCTCTTTTTCAATCAAGCTACTTAATATGCCGGTGATTGAGGCCAGAGGAGACCGTAAGTCATGCGAGATTGAATTGAGGAGTGCCCGCTCAAGGTTCTCCCTGGTGGCGAGAATCTGGGCCTGTTCCGCTTTTTGAACAAGCTGAACCCGTTCCATGGCCATTGCCATCTGACTGGCGAATGCATCTAATAAAAGTCGGACCTGGGGTGAGGTATACCCTTGACCATCTGCCAGCTTCACTCCGAGTACACCGAGCGTTGCAATGGATGTTTTTAAAGGAAGATAGAGACATTTTGCGGAATTAAGCGTTTCAGTCCCACGTCCCGCGCTCTGGTGGTTCCGAAACACCCAATCGGCTACAGCTTGTTCTTTTTTATCCGTCACAATGAGTGGGTCGGTGCCGGCAACTTTGAGTTGACCATGCTCAGGAGAAAAAAAGTGAACATCTGCGTTAAGGCTTTCTCCAATATTTTTCCGTACAGCCTGAATGACTGCAGAGGCGTCCGTTGCTCCGGTAAGGTCCCGGCTGAGATGGTACAGGCTGGTGGTTTGAATTTCACGCGCCTCCATGACTTCAGAACGTTCCTTCCCCTTGGCAACCAAGGTGCTGATCACAACGCCGACCGTAAACAGTCCTATAAAGGTCAGCACATACTGACTATCGGTAACGGCAAAGGTGAAATGAGGAGGAACAAAGAAGAAGTCAAATACCAGCACACTGAGAAATGCCGTCAATATAGCGGCATTTCGTCCCAGGCGGACAGCTGCAAAAACGACAGCCAGAAGATAGATCATGACCATGTTGGTCGGAGAAAAAAAAGGCGTCAGCATCCGGCAGATGACTGATGCCCCGACGATGAGCAGGAAAGAGGCTGGATATCCTCTCCACGGAGCTCTTTTTTCCAGCCTGAGCGGTAACCGCTTCTTTCTGTCTGTCGACCCGATACTGACCACGTACACATCTATATGCATGCTATTGCGGATGATCTGATCGACTATCGGCGGCCGAAGCAATTCCCGTAAGCGCGATTTCGCAGGCTTACCCACTACTATTTTGGTGATGTTATGCTTCAGGGCATAGTCAACCAGCGCAGCCGATACCGACGACCCGGTAATGGTAGCCACCTGAGCTCCCATATTCTCCGCCAGGCGAAGATCCTGCCAGATCCTTTCCCGATTTTCCCGCGAGTAGGCGTCAACTCCGGGAGTTTCGACATAGACCGCACTCCAGGGGGCCTTCATCTCGCTGGCAAGACGGCGGGTTATGCGCATCAGTTTTTCACTGAAGGGACTGCCGCTGATGCAGACGAGAAGCCGCTCCATGGTCGGCCAGGGACCGGTGATGGCCCTAGTCTCCATATACTCCCTCATCTGCTCATCCACCCGGATAGCGGCATGTCTCAGCGAGAGCTCGCGCAAAGCAATCAGGTTGCCGGGCTGGAAGAATTTTTCCATGGCCATTGCCGCTTGATCGGAAATATAAACTTTCCCTTCGCTCAAGCGCTGCAGCAGCTCTTCCGGCGTTATATCGATAAGCCGGATATCGGCTGCCAGATCGAGCAGGAGATCCGGCACCGTTTCTCGAACGATGATACCGGTGACTTGGGCGACAACATCATTGAGGCTCTCAAAATGCTGAATATTGACTGTGGTATACACATCGATGCCGGCGTTGAGAAGTTCCTGAACGTCCTGCCAGCGTTTTTCATGACGGGAGCCGGGGGCATTTGTATGCGCCAGCTCATCAACCAAGGCCACCCGCGGGTTGCGCTGCAGTACCTTGTCGGTATCCATCTCAGGAAGCAGAACGCCCTGATATTCAATCATAAGCCTTGGAATGACCTCCAGCCCGACGAGAAGGTCATCCGTCTCGCTTCGCCCGTGCGATTCGACATAAGCAGCCACAACGTCCACTTCTTCCTTTTTCAGCTGCCGGCCTGCGGTAAGCATCGAATAGGTTTTGCCTACACCTGCCGCATAACCAAGAAAGATCTTCAGCCTCCCGCGGGAAGCTTTGTCCTCCTCCGCCTTGGCAAGTTTAAGCATGGCTTCGGGAGAGGGGCGTGTTTCATCAAACTCGGTCATGACCGCAAACCATCCAGAGCAAGGTTGAGACGTAGTACATTAACCCGTGGCCTGCCGAAAATCCCCCATTGACGATCTTCGATATGATCCGTGACAAGTTGTTTTACCTTTATCTCACTCAATCCCCGAACTCTGGCAATACGGGGAACCTGAACAAATGCTGCCTCCGGAGAGATGTCCGGATCAAGACCGCTGGCCGATGCCTCTACAAGATCTGCCGGGATGTTGCCTTTGACTCCCGAACCGCGCAGGATCTCGATACGATCCCTGACGATTTTGAGAAGTTCCGGATTGGTCGGACCAAGGTTTGAGCCGCCGGATGCGAGGGGATTATACCTGAACCCGGCCGTGGCAGATGGGCGTGGCCAGAAATATTTTGTTTCTGAAAACTCCTGGCCGATGAGGCTGGAGCCGATCACGGTATTATCATGCCCT
>JBJKQT010000018.1:0-5964 GCA_046705065.1 Desulfocapsaceae bacterium | reverse complement strand
GTCGGCCGGTCGGCGTTGAGTTCCAGCACGGTCTTGGCAATCCACATTCCGTAGAACCTGTAGGCAATGGCGAATATCCCCAATGCCGCGAAAACAATTGTCAAAGAATTCATTCTTTCTCTCCTTTTGATGATTCTCTAAAAAGGAACCACTTTTTTCTCTTAGACCCCTCAAACAATGCGGGACTTCCTATCGACTACGATGGCAGGGTTTCCGGACAGGTAATGATTCTTGCCTCTGCAATGACTATGAAGGTAGAGTGGCAGGCGAGACAATACTGCAATAGAAGAGAGAGTGCGGTGGCCAAATACCGTGCTACAAGAGATAACCAGTGAATTCTTATTGTTTTTTGTGATTATTTATTCTCTGTTTTTTTCTTAATGCCTTTCTTGTAGAATTACATGTATCGGGTATACCGATGGTATCTGCAGATGCTATGCTATAAAGCCGGTTCGTGCCGGTAATCCATGCGCTTCTCGATATAGCTATTGACAAATTCAAGCGCCTTTTGAAGAAGCGGCGTATCGGGAATCGTAGCTGCGAGTAGACCGATATCCCCTCTCTCCTTCAAAATCCTCAGAGTCGGCAAAAAATTTATATCGAAAACCCAACTCATCTGCAGAACCTTAAATTCATTTGTGGTTTTAAGTTTGGCGTATTCCAGGATCCGTCCCTCGAATAGCTTGCGATACACCTCTTCCCGAACCAGCGTGTCCTCTTCAAGTCCCAGGGTAACGACTGGGTTACGAAGAGATTCCGGCATGCGGAAATGCTCGGTCATGACCCGTAAAATATCAACTTTGTCCGCATCACGGATAAGTCGGCAATGGAGGCTTGTTTCCCAATCCAGATTTTCAGGAAGACTGAGTCGGTTATGAAAAAAAATAGCTCGTTTGATGCATTGGCGCTCGGAAAAACTCAAGCGATGGAGAATGCGATGGCGATTCAACTCCCACACTGAAAGCTTGGCGTGGTTTTCCGACTCAGAATCGCGAAAGGTTCGGTATTTTTGGTACTGAGGAAAGCGTCCGAGATCATGAAACAAGGCCACCACCGAAGCAATCCGACGGCCGTTGTCTGCCAAACCAAGATTTGAAGCTATCCGGTCAATGACCTCGCAGACGCGGAACGTGTGTTTCTGCTTCAGGTCAAGGCTTTGCTGATGCAATGGGTCATTTTCTTGAAAGGCCAAGACATGTTGTTTAAACCAGTCCTGAAAAAAATAGTGCTGCTCGTCGTTCATATGTAATTGCTATGCCTCGAAATGTATCATTATTCTGACATCGTAGTGATGACCTTTTGAGACAAACGAAACTTGCACTTGAACATTCACCCGTTCCCAATAATTCAAAAAGCGCTCCTGAGAACTGCTTAAAATCACAGGGAAAATCTGAACCTTTTGCAAGAGGATCATCGACCACCAACAACCGGGAAACGATTGTACTCCATCTGGGCCTGTACTTCAAAAGTTAGAACGTTTTTACGACCGACCTCCAAAATCTTGCAAGAAAAATCGGATCCGATAAAAACCAACGGTAAGGAGAAAGGAACAGACGAGATGGCTATTGCTTTGGCTAAACAAGCGGCTTGCTTTGTGAGAAATAAAAATGAACCTGTTGTAGAAAAGGAAGTCTCACATGGTTTTCCTCCATGCTATCCAGCAGCTACGATCAGCTTGCGATCGATTCCGGTGAGTGAATGGAGTTGGTTCCATCAAGCACTACAGCTGGGGGCATTGCCAACGGAATGGGAATGGTTATTATTTTTTAACCGAGAGAGCGCCTATCTAAATAGTGAAGGGATACAACGAGATTTCTCTTCTCCAGCCGGTGCTCTTACCAAGACTACGCATCTGATGATTAATTATGGAGGTATACAATGAAACGATTGATTTCCATACCATTGGCGTTGTTGGCTGTAGTGATGTTGGCCGGTCTAGCCCTTGCCGCCGATATGAACGCGAACGGGACAATGTCCCCGCAAAAAACAGCCACCTTTTCCGCATCTGAGCTTCATGGGCTCACAGTGGTGAACGAAGACGGCAAGATTATCGGTGAAATTAAGGATTTGAATATTGATTCAAAAACCGGTTCACTTCGTTCCGTAACCTTAAAAGGTACTGATCAGGAACACTACGGTGTTGCTCCGGCCTGGGAAAACAGGGGTCATGCAAACCAAATGGACGCCCGTTATCCAAATAGTTGGCCGTTTGCCCAGAACATCGAGATCGGAGGAGGAGCATAGCCAATCGGCAGTAAACCAAGTTTGGCCCTAGGGAAGATCTAATCCGAGGATGACGGTCTTCCCTAGGATTGCAGGACGAGTTTAACAACTCTCTATCTTCGGATAACCGAACCATTCCTCTCATTTTCAAAAATTTCAGTGCAATATTCCAGCCATATGCAGTAATTTTTACAGAAAGCCTCCTGCTTGTACCTGAAAAATATCTAGTGACAAAACAAAGATCCAATGTTATGGATATATCCCATCAATAAAAATTATATCAGAACGGTCAAGATCAGCAGGAGAATTTACTACGCAATAAAGAACGCACACATCTTGCTTATTATCCCACATAGTTACCGATCTTTCTACCAGCAGACCGGCTTTGAGTAATAGTTAAATTATTACTTCCAACTCTGGCAAAATCAGTAATAGAAAAACTTGGGAAAAGAGTATCTTCTTGGTGGTACACCAGATGGTACGTTGGAGGAGCATATACAAAGAGCTCGGTTCTTTGTATGCAGCCCGGTCTGATGCTTTGCATCGAGCCGAGTTTGCACACAGGACCACAATTTTTCAGATAATATTTCAAGTTCCAACATTGAGCGTGGCCTACGGGCAGTGTTTTTTTAGGAAACTCTAATGGTTTTATTTTTTGAGGTTTTTTATGGCACTGGTCGTTTATTATTAACTGACGAAATCGGAGGTTTTTCATGGCAGAAACAATGTTGAAGGAGATTTATCCCGTTCCGGAAAAATTCAGAGGAAAAGCTTACATCAATAGTTACGATGCGTACAAAAAGATGTGGCAAAGATCCATCGACGATCCGGATGGGTTCTGGGGAGAAATTGCGGAGGAATATGTCACCTGGTTTAAAAAATGGGAGAAAGTTGCCGATTTCAACTACGGAAAGAGCGCCGACGATCTTCACATACGGTGGTTTACCAACGCTAAGCTCAATGTTTCCTACAACTGCCTTGACCGGCATCTGGAGACCCGCGGTGATCAAGTCGCCCTGATCTGGGAAGGCAACGATCCCGCTGAAAGCCGGCAGTTTACCTACAAACAGTTGCATGCCGAAGTCTGCACGTTTGCCAATGTCCTGAAGAAAAACGGCATCAAGAAAGGCGATGTCGTCACCTTCTATTTGCCGATGATCCCCGAGCTGGCTATTGGTATTCTAGCCTGTTCGCGCATTGGTGCGATTCACGCAGTTGTTTTCGGCGGATTTTCGGCGGAAGCCCTGGCCAGCCGAATCAACAACAGCAAAAGCTGCCTGTTGGTTTCCTGTGACGGCACCTTTCGCGGTGCCAAGGCGATCCCTCAGAAAACCAACGCCGATAAGGCCATCCAATCGTGCCCGACCGTCAAAACCCATTTGGTAGTCGAGCGAGTGGGGAGCAAGGTCGAGGTTGCATGGAATGAGAGAATTGACAAATGGTACCACGAGGAAGCAGCCACGGTCGATGCCGATTGTCCACCCGAAGAGATGGATGCCGAAGATCCGCTCTTTATTCTCTATACATCCGGCTCAACCGGCGCACCCAAAGGGGTCATGCACACCACCGGCGGTTACCTGACCTATGTCGCCTTTACCCACAAAATGATTTTCGATTACCACGAAGGGGATGTTTACTGGTGCACAGCCGATGTGGGATGGGTTACCGGACACTCCTATATCGTTTACGGCCCGCTAGCCAACGGCGCGAAAACCATCATGTTCGAAGGAGTACCCAACTATCCGGATTTCGGTCGCTTTTGGTCAATCATCGAAAAATATAAGGTCAACATCTTTTACACGGCTCCGACGGCTATTCGAGCCTTGGCAAAAGAGGGCGATACCTGGGTTGAAAAACATGATATCTCCTCTATTCAGCTTCTGGGGTCCGTGGGCGAACCCCTGAATCCCGAAGCCTGGAACTGGTACCACCAGAAAATCGGCCGAGGCGAATGCCCCATTGTCGATACATGGTGGCAGACCGAAACCGGCGGTATTCTCATCACACCACTTCCGGGTGCTATTGACATCAAACCGGCCCAGGCTACCGTACCCTTTTTCGGCGTCAGCCCCGCAATTGTGGATGATCTGGGCAACGAACTGGAAGGTGTCTGTGAAGGCAACTTGGTTATGAAGTGCTCATGGCCGGGTCAGATGAGAGGGGTGTTCAAAGATCCCGTACGTTTCTTCAATACATATTTCACCCAGTTCCCGGGATATTATACCAGCGGTGACGGATGCAAGCGGGACAAGGACGGATACTACCAGATCACCGGCCGGGTTGACGATGTTATCAATGTGTCGGGCCACAGGATGGGAACGGCAGAAGTGGAGTCGGCGCTGGTGTCGCATCCCAGTGTGGCTGAGTCTGCTGTTGTGGGTTACCCGCATCCGGTTAAAGGCCAGTCCATCTATGCCTACGTTACTCTCAATACGGGTGTCAAAAAAACCGACGAGCTAAAAAAGGAACTTGTGGCCCATGTCCGCAAGGAGATCGGGCCTATTGCAACACCGGAAATGATTCAATGGGCAGATTATCTGCCGAAAACCCGTTCCGGCAAAATTATGCGCCGAATTTTGAAAAAAGTTGCATCAGGAGATTTTGACAAAGCGTCCATGGGAGATATTTCGACCTTGGCAGACCCGCACACCGTAGATATGGCCATTGAAGGGGCTCGAATGCTACGGGGCAATTAACCGGTCCGTACGAAGTTGCCATACAAGTTGGGTGATGAGTAAGCACTTAACTTGTATGGCAACAATCATAAAACGGAGAACAGAGAAAAAACAGACAAACAGAATTCGAGCTTAGCTATTCTGAAAAACCGTCCATTGAACCGGGTTCACCGCCCCCATCTTGTCCGATAAATCCCGTAGTCCGGAAAATGGGTATCGTCATGCTGCAGGCGGCCGATGAGGAATGTTTCCCGAACCATCAGTGTATTGCCGTCGGCAAATGCAGGTCTTTGTCTCAAAGGTCAATTCGACATTATCGACATTGATCGCTTGCCAATAATCGCCTCTTCCTGTAGGGTATGGCCGTTTGTAAACCGGACCGCTGCCGGCAAATAAAATGTTTATGCGCCGTCGGTTCTGCTCCGGAGTTGATGAGGTGTTCCACCATTCCACAGTCGTAAGGGATTGTGCTGAATTGTCCCGATAGATGTAAACCATGAAACCTATCCGTTTAACTAAATATTATTACCTGAAATTTATCCGGTTGAAAGGCGATCCCCGGTCACTTGCAGCAGGGGCCGCCATCGGTGTTTTCGTAAGTCTCACGCCTACCTTACCGTTGCAGACCGTTTTGATCCTGTTGTTGACGGCCATCACCGGAACATCGTTTATCTCCGGGATAACCGTAAGCTTTCTGGCCTCCAATCCGCTGACGTATCTTCCGATCTATTATTTCTCCCTTGTCATCGGCAACGCGGTAACTCCGTACACGTTGAACTGGGAAAAGGTCAAAGCCGTCCTGACGCTCATCCATTCCCATCCCGGATTGTCGGGTCTTGGCACATCGCTCCCTGCCTTGGCGGACTTGGGACTCAATGCCATAACGGTTATGATTGCCGGAGGCTGTATTCTGGCATTGCCGTTTGCGATTGCGACCTATTATCTTTCCCTCTCCCTCTTCAACAGACTGAAAAAAAAGAGGCGCAACCGGCCGCAGCCCGCTCCACTTCCTTGATCGGCAAGGTAGTCCCTGTCCATGCGGCGGCGACGGCGAAACGACATGAAG
>JBJKQT010000017.1:0-12954 GCA_046705065.1 Desulfocapsaceae bacterium | reverse complement strand
CCACCGCCAAACGGTATGAATCCAACGCCGAACTCTCCGATGACGTTTCTCGCGACTCTTCGGGAATAGGATTCACCGGGCTGCCGTATGTGAGAAATTCAAAAGCAGTAGCTGTCTCAGAGGAGGGCGCCCGACCCATCTACCCGAATTTCTTTACGGTCGCCACCGAGGATTATCCGATCTCCCGCCGTCTCTATATGTACACGGCATCCATACCGAAGAACACGTATGTGGCCCCGTTTATCAATTTCGTTCTCTCCAAAGAGGGGCAGAATGTGACCCGGAAAGTTGGTTTCATCGATATGAATATCAGATCGTTCAGCATGGATCCTGCCAAGGAAGCCGGCAGCGCCGCCTCTGAACCGAAAATTCGGGAATATCTGAACGCCGTTAAGGGTGCGCAGCGCCTGTCGCTGAACTTCAGATTCAAAACCGGCAAAGCGGTTCTGGACAATCGCTCCATACATGATCTCGACCGGATCATCTCATATCTTTCGAATAAGCTTGATAAACGGGTGATACTAGCCGGTTTTGCCGACAATTCGGGTAACCCGGATTCCAATTATCAGTTAGCAATGGCAAGAGTCCAGCTCGTGGCTACCGAACTCAAGGAACGCGGCATTGCGGTGAGTGAAGTCTACAGCTGTGGCCAGGAAATGCCCGTCGCCTCAAATATGACACCTCAAGGGAAGGAAAAAAACCGAAGGGTCGAAGTTTGGTTTAAGTAAGCTTGCAATTGCCATGGCTGGTTAGATGCACAACAATTACCCTGAAGATCCCATCAACACTCGCCATCATCGAAAGTCTGTTGATGAAAATGAGGGGGGCATTTTGTCCTCCTCAAGTCATCACGATGCGCGAAAAGAAATATTACACAAGCGATGAGGTGGAGTGATGAGAGGAGCCCATTTCGCCTCTCTCAACCCTTGCTCGGAGACCCGAAGGTGCATATATAGTATCTAAATGTTGGAAAATATAACCACACTTAAAAGGAGGACATATGAAGGAACAAAGCCAAAATACACCTCCTCGTCCTAGTAAAAAAGCTAAAGCTGTGCTGATCGTTGAAGATGAGTCCACGGTTCGGAAATCAGCCAAAAGTATTCTTACAGATTTGGGTTTTAACGTGTTCAAGGCAAGGGACAGCGTTGAAGCATTAAAGGTTTTTCAGAAACACAAGGACAGTATTTGCTGCATCCTCTGTGATGTTTCTCAGCCGGGTAGTGATGGCTGGAAGACTGTCTCTGTCCTGCGTTATATCAAAAGGCGTCTTCCTGTAATTATAACGAGCACTGACATCCAGGCCCAGATCAAAGCGGGCGACCATTATGTCTTCCTCGGTAAGCCATATGGGCTTGTGGAACTTGGAGAGGCGATTAACCTGGCCTTCGAAACCGCAACACGCCAATCAGATCCTGTGTTCCGGCCGACCCGACCACACCGCAAGGATACGGAAGGGTTGATTTGAACTCAATGTATCATCGATTTGATGCGACAGGACCGGACCAAGGTACGGCACTAATCCAGTAGTGAATCGAAAAGCACGGGAGTGCTTTCATGTGGGAACTTGCAATAAAAAAACCTCCGGCTTTTAGCCCGTGGCTTTTTGTGATCTGGGCAACCCAAGTACTGGAGACACTCTTACTTCGTACTGTTTCCGGATGATCGAGGTGATCATCCGGAAATCCGCTTTACCGTTGCCCATTATGGGGAACTCGTCGAGCACCACGAATTTTCTTGGAATTTCAATATGCGACAGCCTTTGTTCAAGCTGTTTGAATAGTTGCTCCCGGTCAATCTCACCAGTGACAGCGACGATAATTGCCGCACCTTTGGTGTGATTCGGTACGTCTACTACACAGCATTCTATTCCCGGCGGCAGTATCTCCTCCAGAACCCCTTCCACTTTGACCAGCGAGACCATCTCGCCACCCACCTTGACGAAACGTTTCAGACGCCCGCGGTGCCAGAGATAGCCGTCGGCATCAAGCACCCCCATATCGCCGGTGTCGTACCAGCCGTCGACTATGGCTTCTGCAGTTTGCGCCGGGTCGAAATACCCTTTCATCACCAGCTTGCCTCGGACGAGAATCTTGCCCTCCCTGCCCGGCGGCAAGGGTTCGCCTGTCAGGAGGTCGGCAATCCGTACTTCGGCTCCCGGCAGGACTCGGCCGATACTGCCGGGTTTGTTGGCCTGTGGGGTGTTGACCGAGATGACCGGACTTGTTTCGGTGGCTCCATAACCTTCCAGCAGCTCGATACCGTGCTCCTCTTTGAAACCTTGGCGCAACCAGTCCGGAGTCTTGTCCCCCCCGGCCATGGCCAGACGCAGAGAAGTGAAGTCGCCAGGGTGTGATTCCCGCAAATAGCCGGCAAGGAAGGTGGGAGTTGCTGCAAGCAGGGTAGCGCCTTCCTCTCGTACGATGGTTGGAATGGCCTTGTAAGCCAGAGGGTTGGCATAGGTGATTGCCGTCATTCCGGTAGTCATCGGCAACCACATATCGATGGTATGACCGAAGACGTGGAACAGGGGCAGGATCGACATCACCCGTTCGTTGCTGGTCAAATTGAAAATCGCCCGGACATCGGTCAGGTTAGCGGAGATATTGTCATGGCTGAGCAGCACGGCTTTAGGGGCTTTTTCGCTGCCGCTGGTAAACAGTACCACGGCGGTATCGTCAGCCGCGGCGGCTGGCAAACTATTGATGATTGCCTGAACTGACGACCTGCGTTTCACTGCGGCCATGATTTTGTCGAATATGGTGATGCTCTTCATGATATCTTCAAGGCAAACCATACCCGGCATCAGGGGGCAGCCAATCTTGTCGAGCAGTGTCCGGGCGGTGATGATGGTGGTGAACCCGCAGAGTTCGGCGGCATAGCGGCAATTGGCCTCCGTTCCTGTGGAATAGTTGATCATCGCTGGAACCTTGTCGGCCATGAGGGTGGCGATGGTCGCAATCATACCGCCGGCAGAAGTGGGCAACATCAACCCCAGGTACCGGTTCTCGAAACGTCGGAATTTGCCGGCCAGGATCAGGCAGCCGAGCAGGGCGCGGCTGTAATTCACTTGCTTGTTGGTAGTCCTGTCGATAACAGCCGGTTTGTCAGGGAATTGTCTGGCTGAGCGGATGAACTGGTGATGCAGGATATCCATTATCGGCCTTCAAGTAGTTATTCAATGTAAACCCCGGTTCCCGGAACTTGGAAAACATGAACCTTTTTCAAGTACTTCACCTGCATATGTTTTGGCGGAGTTGATGGATTAACAGCCGCCGGACCACTTTTTGGTACTTTTGAAAGTGACACAACCATACGCTGTCCGAATTTGTGAAGAAAGATCAGCCCTGCTTGATAATATGCACATCCTGGTAATAATATCCTATGATTGTTAGAAACATATGAGGTGAAAATTAATTTCTGCCGCATCAGATCAAATGATTGAATTGGGATCAGGAATTTTATCCCAAGAGTTCTCTTGTGATATTATTGTATCTGATACGGTGATAACCAAAATATCGCTAGGTAAAGTTTGCTGTCGAATTTATGGGTAAAGGGATAACGAACAGTACGGAGGTCGATTTGAGCGAACTGGGACGGTGGTTTGCCGCTAAGGGTAAGAATTGCCGGGGGACGGTGCTGCTGGCACACGGCCTCAACCAGCGGCCGGAGAGTTGGCAAGAACTGATCGACAAATTGACGGAATGGGGTCTGGACGTATTTCGGTTGGGATTGACTGGCCACCGAGGTTTACCTTTCGCCGACATGCATCAGGCCAGTGCCGAAATTTGGCTTGAAGAATTCGAAGCCGCCCAGGCCATGGCGGCGGAGCGTCATCCCGACCTGCCGCTGAATCTGATCGGTTACTCACTGGGAGGGCTGTTGGCGGTGACTACTCAGATTCGGCAAAATCGGGCGCTGTTTGACCGGCAAGTTCTTCTGGCACCGGCACTGGTCGTCAGAACCTATACCCTGCTTGTCTTGCCGATGACCTGGCTGTTTTCATCCCTGCCTTCCAGGTCACCGCGGGCCTACCTTGCCAACCGACAGGGCACCACAGCCTCCGCCTATCGGGCACTGTTTCGACTCAAGGCAGAGCTGGACAAGGCAAACGGGTCGCCTCTCCTTAATATCCCCACCAGGGTGATTATGCGCGATAAGGACGAACTGGTCAGCTACCGCGGAATAGCCCGTTTCATTGCCAGCCATGATCTCGATCACTGGCGGTTGCTGACCATCCCACCGCGTTCCGGCGACCTGCTTGACACCTCGTTTCACCATCTGATCGTTGACAGTAGGACCTTGGGGCATTTCGCCTGGAAACAAATGATGGCGACTATCCGTGATTTTCTGTTTGATGGCGAGGACCGGCAACAAGCTAATTGATGCCATACTGTTACTGAGGAGATATCTCGAAATATTTCACTCTGTTCTTCTTGTTATCGACTCAACCGGAAATAGATAGCTCCGAATGCCGCCCAGGCGAGGCAGACGGCTGTCGCCAATCCGCAGATCATAGCAAGGTTGCGGTGAAGCGGTGTTTCCTTCCTTCTCTCATTGTATCCCAGCACCAACCCCAGCAGTATTCCACTGAGTATTCCGCCGACATGTCCCCAGTTATTGATCCCCGGCACGAGGAACCCAAACAGAAAAAGGCCGACTAGCCACCCGCTCACCTCGCGATACACCATGGAACCGTAGGTCCCGCCTCTGCTCTTTCCATAGTAAAGCAGAGCCCCGATAAGCGCGCAGATAGCCCCGGATGCACCGATCGTCAACGGGACGCCGGCCAGATAGGAGAGAATGTAGCTGCCGATGCCGCCGATTGTGTAGATGGTAAACATCCTGCTGGAGCCGTATTCCCTAATTGTCCACGGGGCAATTTGCCTTAGGGCCATCATATTGAAGAATATGTGCAATATGCCGCCGTGCAGGTAATTTGCGCTGAGAAATGTCCAGAAACGTCCAAGTTGATTGACGGGAAGGGTCCCGGATGCTCCAAGCAGAACCAGGCTGGAATTTCCCGGGGCAAGAAAAAGGAGCGGATTGGCAGATAGCGAGAGGTGCCGTGACAATATCAGAGAGAGAACATAGAAGACTATATTGACGAGAATGATCAACGACACCGCCTGATCTTCCCCCAGGTAGTTTCGCGACCAGGCCATGGCCTTCCACCATGGATTTGCGCGGGATGCCCCACACCATGAGCAGACGGTCTCTTTGCTGCCGATGAGGTGCTTGCAACGCGGACAAATAATGGCCTTATGCGCCATTGACGGTACCTCTTCTTGGAAAAATATGAAATGAATCAGCTTAGTGAGAGATTCTTCAGTTCTGCCACGCAATTTTTCATACGGGATGTTCTAAGCTGAAAGCGTCATTTCGATGAAATAATATAGTACAGACGATTACAGGGTGTAAATTCCTTCAAGGTGGCCTTAGGTAAAATCCCGGCATTGCCGGCGACGCCCAGGCTTGGCAGTCTGGAAAAAAATCAAGAAGACTCCACGCTCGTGGGGCGCACAAAGTCCCAAGAAAGGAACATACATTGTTTACGCTACATGAGAGGGGAATGCAAGCACCGCGTATTTGGATATACTGACATGCCGAGGAAAGATGTTATAAGTACAGTAAGCTTTATGGACTTGCAGAAGGGAGAGCCTGACAAAGCTTGCCTTGAAAAGGAATCTTGGGATAATAAAGAAAGAAGCTCAGGCGAGAAGATTCGCTAGATCAGCGAGACCCTGATCCCCTGATCGTGGTTGCAAAGCTTTACTAATGGTCTGAAGAATATGCTCAAATCACTCACATCATATGCGCTTTTCATAGGTATGACAGGAGCCGTAGGGATGATATTGTGGGCAGCACATTGGGCGCTCATCAAACGACACCCGGATCTCGGCAGTGAGCGGAGGTTTCCGCGTCAACTCATTTTACTTGGGCTGACACTTCTTGGTATTCTCGTCTGCATTCTTGTTCTGCCGGTTAGTGATAGTTCGCGCAACCAATTGATCGGCCTGTTTGGCATTGTTCTATCGGGTCTTCTCGCATTTTCCTCGACAACGGTGATTTCCAATCTCATGGCAGGTGTGCTGCTTCGAATCACAAAGCCCTTTAAGGCGGGAGATTTTATTCGCATCGGCGACTATTTCGGCCGGGTTTCCGAGCGGGGATTGTTTGATACGGAGATCCAAACCGAAACGCGCGAACTCATCGCCTTGCCGAATACGTACTGCATAAAAAACCCCGTTTCCACGATTCTCAGTTCGGGAACCATCATCTCCGCCTCGCTGTCCTTGGGCTACGATATCGATCATAGAAAGATCGAGTCCTTGCTTATGGAAGCAGCCCGAACCTGCGGTCTGGCCGAACCCTTTGTCCATATTATGGAACTAGGCAATTTTGCGGTTACTTACCGAATATCGGGTTTTCTTGAGGAGTCCAAGCGTCTCATCTCTGTGCGTTCGAACCTTTATGCATGTGTGTTGGATACCTTGCATAGCCAGGGGATAGAAATTATGTCGCCTACTTTTATGAACCAGCGTCAGATTCACGGGGGAACCAGAATTATTCCTTCAAGCACCGTCGTAGACATATCCAACGATAATACGTCCTCGGCGGAAGACATTGCCTTTGACAAAGCCGAACGGGCAGAAGAACTGGAGAATGAAAAGCGGCAGGTGATGCAGGAGATCGAGGAATTGGAAAGAGCGTTAAAAGAGATCAAAAGCGAAGAAGAAAAAAAGGCTAAACAGAAAGATCTTGAGCAGTTGCGCCATCACCTCAAGTCACTTGCAGAAGCACCGGAGGAGGAAAGAGAAAACGGTAGAGTCGAACCAAAAACAGCACAGAATGGGAATTCCTCCGTGCCATGGAAATAAAAAACAACTCATAACGAGAGGATGCACCAAAAAATGTTTCTCCTATTGAGGGGGGGCTTTTTCCCTAACCGCAAAATAGATTTTTTGAGTATGCCAAACTGATGTCAGCTCAAAAGGCGTCTATCTTTGTGTCGGTTTTAAGACCGCATTTTTCTTGAATACTGTGTAAATTTGGAAGAAAGTTAAGAGCTAAAACACAACCTGACGCGGCCTGAACTGATGAGAAATGCGTGTTAGGGTAGGGTGCCTGAATATCGTTGGCCATTGATTCGAAACACTTGTTTCTTTTCAACCTGTTCTTATCGTTAAATTAGTCTGGAAGTCTTTTCTCCCAAGATGTTATTTGAAAAAGGAGGACAGTAACATGGTTACGAAACAGGAACTTTGTAAGAAAATAGAAGAAATTTTTCCTCATGCCGGTAGCTGCGGCATTGATTTTGATATCGAATATGATGAGAAGACTGAATCGTGGGAAATGATCTTGGATAATGGAACCAGGCGCCTGCGGACCTTTATAAAGGAGGACATGGTAAAAAACTGTCTGGAGGGGAAATCGTGCGATCCTCTAGGCGTGAAAATTTCCCATATAAGGCCTGTTGACTCTCACATCTCCTATTAGGTTGTTCTTGCGCCTGAATAACAAAAAAAGGTCGAAGGCTGTAGAATGGAAGATTGAGACATTCCACAGCCTTCGACCATACAAACTACGTTTTTCCATGAGGAGAAATATGCCCTGCTTCGAGCATTTGGGTAAATGAAGGGGCAGAGGAAGGTTTGCTGAAGTAGTATCCTTGATAATACTGACACCCTTTGGCATGGAGATAAATCAGTTCCTTTTCCGATTCCACCCCTTCGGCAACAACGTCCAATTCCAGATTGCGGGCCATTATGATAATAGTGTCGACAAGCACGGCGTGCTGGTCTGCCGATTGGATGTCGTTGACGAAGGAACGGTCGATTTTTAAGGTGTTCAGGGGCAATTTTTTCAGATAACTTAATGAGGAATATCCGGTGCCGAAATCGTCTACGGAAAATTTTATGCCCATTTGCCGCAAAGTCATGATTCTTTCAACGATTTCACTGCCGGTGGAGACGAGGCCGCTCTCAGTGAGTTCAATACCCAGATGGTCGGGGGAGGCACCCGTTTGTTTTAAAATGGCGGCTACGGTTTCGATGAAGTCGGGAGCGGTAAATTCCTTTCCGCTGATATTGACGGAAATGGATTGGCGGTATTGAAGAAGACCCATGTCCGTCCACTTTCTTATTTGCTTGCAGGCAGTGAGGAGAACCCAGCGATCGATTTCACCCATGAGACTCGTTCCCTCGATAACCGGAAGAAACGTTCCGGGCGCAAGCAACCCTCTGTCAGGATGATTCCAGCGTAGCAGAGCTTCCGCCCCCACAATATCACCGGACATGGTCACCTGAGGCTGATAGAAAAGGGTCAATTCGTCATGGTTCAGGGCCCTTCGGATCTCGGTATTGAGACGTAGACGATCGTCGGCGGCTTTCTGCATACTCGGCAGGAAAAAACGGATTTCATTGCGGCCTGCGGCTTTGGCCCTGTACATTGCAGCATCTGCCTGTTTGAGAATATCGTCACTTTTCAGCCCCGTTTTCGGGAAAAGGGACACTCCGATACTCGGTGTGATATGCATTTCGCGTCCTTCGATCAGAAAGGGAGCCGAAAGACGGACTCTGAGCTTCTCTGCAACCACTCTTGCCTTGTCGGCTGCGAGATCGATCGTTTGTCCCAACTCCGTGACGATGATGATAAACTCATCCCCTCCCATCCGGGCGGCGCAATCTTCCCCTCTGATATTGTCTGCAATACGCTTCGATACGATTTTCAGCAGGTCGTCACCCGCCGTATGGCCGAGGGAATCGTTGATTGTTTTAAAGTTGTCAAGGTCGATAAACAATAACGCCCCGAAGTGGTTGTGCCGGGTAGCACGAGAAATTTCATGTCGCAACTGATGAAGAAGCTGACGGCGGTTCGGCAGTCCCGTTAGGAAATCGTAGGTTGTGTGATATCTGATTTGCTGTTCTGAGAGTTTTTTTTCCGTAAAATCTTCGACAATACCGACCCCGCCGAGAATTGTTTTGTCGGAAGAGGCGATGGCTTTGAAAAAAACGCGAACGGGGGTGGTTTTGTCGGCGGTGACGGAGACATAATCTCCTTCAAAATATCCCACTCCTACCTCAAGGGAGTTTTTTACGGCATTCAACAGTCTTCTGTCCGTAATGGACGAGAACATATTGAACCCGACGAGTTTTTCTTTACTGGAACCGAGAATATTGATGAACGTATCGTTGCAGTCGACGATGGTGCCATCCGTGTTGTATTGAAATATGCCAAGAGGGGCATTCCGGAATATATGACGGTAACGTTCTTCGTTCGTTCTTAATATTTTCTCACGTTCGATACTCTCCAGGTGAAGCTGGATATTTTCTTTGATCGTATGGTTGAGTTTCATGGCATTGGAAATATTGACCATGAGGTAGAGAATAACCAAAACGCCGACGATTTGCGCCTCAACCGTTTGCTGAAGAAACATCTTGGCAGCCAACGGGAGAAGCAGCAGGCTTAAAAAACCGCATACGGCAGGAAGGCTTGGGCAAAGGGAGGAGACGGCCCCCGCGGCCATTCCTGCGATGATCACGAAAAAGATCATTTGGTTGGCAGGGTTGTTCTCGGGGAACAATAGGATTGCCGAAGTTCCCCAAACCACGGCCACTGCATAGGTACCGATTAAAAACCATCGGTGCCAGAATTCCGTATTCTCGGTAGCTTCCGGGAAGGCACTTTTTTTAAAAAAAGAGACGAGTCGCATCCTGGCGGCTGAGACCGCGAAGAAAACACCGAACCAACCTGCGAGAACCCAATGGTCTGTGAGAGAAAGTTGGGAAAGGCAAAGCAAGGCAGCGACCAGCACCGATACCATCATCGGCGATGTCGAGTTTGCATACAGAAGCCGTATCTGCTCGTTATGGATATGTTTTGCAGTGCTTTCCAATGGGAATATGATTTAGGTAAATACTCACGGTTAACAAAAGCCCCCGTTTTTATGCTTGTCGCAGACCCAACGGCTCTTTATTTTTCGATTGTCGCAGGTTGATGATAGTATGTTTTCGGACTTATTACAAATGGCATCAATTGGTATGTGCCGTGTAAGTAAGCTGAGTGCTTACAGTTGAACCTCTTGCAAAATGATCTTTTCACCCAACCTCCGCGGTATGCTCAAAATTTTATCTCCGAAAAATTCAGTATAGCCTGCGGTAAAATTTTTCGCATGCCTTGATTTTGAACGAAAATCCTCATTTTTCAAATGGCTCGGTTTTGTTTATTTTAGGGTGCAGCAGAAATCTTATGAATAATGTTTGAGCAAGAAATTTATTCCGGCCGGCATGCAAGGAGCGTATTTAAGGGAAGATCTTGGGCTTCTTTTCCCGCATAATTTTTCTCCTGTTTAAAACCCGTCATTGCTTGCTTTATCTGAGTCGGGTACAATTTATCCTGTAACCGATTACCATACCCATCTGCGAATACCGAACAAATAACCATTTTGTACTTTCTCAGGAAGAGGAGGAAGGCAGTTATGGACAGACGCCGTTTTATCAAGGAAGTGGCTCTCTGGTCGGCAGGGATGGCCCTGACGATTCCCCGATTCTCCATTGTGCCCGACTTGTTGGCTGCAGAAAAACCTCAATCTGTACTGAGTATTGGCAAAGGTGAAAACTATGCCACTCTGGTCAGCCGGGTTTTAGCTCCGCTGGGCGGCATGCGGAATTTCGTTCACCCCGGCGACAGAGTGGTGGTCAAGCCTAACATCGGCTGGGATCGCAGCCCGGAGTTGGCTGCCACGACCCATCCGCTGGTTGTACAGGCGCTGGCGGCTCAAGCCCTTGAAGCCGGAGCCGCCAAAGTGCTTGTTTTCGATCGAACATGCAACGAGCCGAGGCGTTGCTATGTCAACAGCGGCATTGAAAAAGCGATTCAGGATCTCGATGACGGACGGGTCGTAATCGAGCACATCGACTCCAGGAAGTTCGTCCCGGTAAATATTGCAAGAGGCAGGTCGCTTACCAAGTGGGAAATCTATAAAGAGGCCATCGATTGCGATTGCTATATCAACGTACCGGTGGCCAAACACCACGGACTTTCCGGTCTGACGCTGGGGCTGAAAAATACCATGGGAGTCGCCGGTGGGAACCGGGGCTTTCTGCATCGCAACCTGGGACAGAATCTGGCGGATTTAGCGACGGTGGTCAGGCCGAAACTGACAGTTATCGATGCCACGCGCATCCTCCTTCGCAACGGTCCCCAGGGCGGTGATAGGGAAGATGTGAAAAAACTCGATACGCTGATCGCCTCGGAGGATCCGGTTGCTGCCGACGCCCAGGCTACGACCCTGTTCGGCTTGCATCCGGACTCCATTGATTCCACTGTTGCCGCCTACCGTTTGGGCTTAGGGGAAATGGACCCGTCGCGAATCCGTGTAATCAACGTTTGAGGAAGTTTCCGTGAAAAAACCTGCGGTTTCCACATGGCGGCGAATCGGCCAGGCAGTTTTTTTTGCGCTCTTTCTCTTTTTGTTCATCAAAACTGATTACTCAGGCGGCGATGAACTGAAATGGGCGGTCAATATTCTCTTTCGTCTCGATCCCTTCCTGGCTCTGGCAACGATAGCGGCAGGCAAGGTGTTGATCGCCTTGATGCTGCCGGCTGCGGTCACCGTCGGTCTGACACTCGTCTTCGGGCGTTTTTTTTGCGGATGGGTCTGCCCTCTCGGCGCCCTTATCGATGCTAGCAGGGCTGTTTTCAGAGGAAAGCAAGACAACCCTGCGCGAGATGGAAGGCATTTGAAATATTATCTTCTCGCCTTCCTCCTCTCCGCGTCCCTATTCGGTCTCCCTCTGGCCGGTTTAATCGATCCGTTTTCCCTATTGGTACGTGGGTTGACTTTTGCTGTTTATCCGGCTTTTGATGCAGCCACAAATTCCTTTTTTACTTTGACCTACCGCTATGGACCGCAATGGGTAAATGCACTGACGGAGCCATTCTATGCGTTTCTCAAAGCCACTGTCCTGCCCTTTGCCGACAAGGTGTATTCTCTTTCTGTTTTTTCACTTTTCCTTCTGCTTTTGGTACTTGTTCTGAGCTTTTTCGAGCGCCGGTTTTTCTGCCGCAGGATCTGCCCGCTGGGAGCCTTGCTGGCATTGTGTTCGCGTCATTCTCTGTTGGGACTTTCAGGGGCTGCACCGGATTGTGGAAAGTGCCGGAAGTGTCAAGTAGTTTGCCGGATGGGTGCCATCGACGAAGAAAGGAGAATCGCCTCATCCGAATGCACTTTATGCCTGGATTGTCTTGCCCAATGTCCGCGCTCCCGTATTCATTACGGCAGTAGAAAGGAGACGGCCGGCCAAAAGATCGATCTGTCACGCAGGGCTGTGGTGGGAGGGCTCGCGGCAGGTGTGCTTCTTCCTTTGGTGACGCCGACGCGCCCGTTGGCTCGCTTTGCCGATCCGTTGTTGATACGGCCTCCCGGCGCCTTGGGCGAGGTTGAATTCCTCAGCCGCTGCGTGCGTTGCGGCGAATGTATGAAGGTTTGTATCGGCAACGCCTTGCACGCCGCTTGGCTTGAGGCTGGTTTCGAAGGGATGTTCAGCCCACGACTTATCGGCCGTATCGGTTATTGCGAATATAACTGTACACTTTGCGGACAGGTCTGTCCCACCGGAGCGATTCGCAGACTGACTCGGGAAGAAAAACACGCCACCGTTATCGGTCGAGCCTTTTTCGATAAGAATCGCTGTTTGCCCTATGCCGAAAGCATTCCCTGTATCGTCTGCGAAGAGCATTGCCCCACACCCGACAAGGCGATCAAGTTTCGTGAAGCCGATGTCGTCAATAAAAAAGGCAAAACGGTCCGACTGCGGCAACCTTATGTAATAGCCGAACTCTGCATCGGTTGCGGCATCTGCGAAAACAAATGTCCCGTGAGCGGCCTGGCCGCAGTGAGGGTTACCGCAGAAGGAGAAAGCCGGCATGCAGGAAGCGAAGGTATGGGCT
>JBJKQT010000016.1:0-4185 GCA_046705065.1 Desulfocapsaceae bacterium | reverse complement strand
CAGCTTATGGATTTCGCCGACCGGCTCTGCTGCGGCGGGTTTTCTTTCTCCCGTCTCACCACTATTGCTGAGTATGCCGAACTGCTCAATCTGACAGCCGATCTTACTCAACCGGTTGCAGACATTGTCCAGGCAAGAGAGTTGCTGCAGTCGAAAGGCATCAAAAACATTGAAATCGCGATGCCCTACGTGAATCAAGGCGATGACGGAGAAAACAAAGAAACCTGGCGCGGCCAGGATACCGCAGAGGCTATCCAATCACCCACCCTGATCTATCAGGCTCTCTTTGATGCTGTGTTCAGGGCGCATGCAGATGTCGGCAGCGGTAAAAGTATCGATCTCGATGAGACCCGGAGTGTCAGCGAGTATCTTCTGCGATTTGCCGGTGCCAGGTTTTCCGACGTGATGCAGCATATTCACTATCCGGATTATGACAGCTATACCGTTGGGCATTCCGTCCGGGTGGCAACCCTGGCGGTTTTTGCCGCCTGGGCGTTTGGTTGGAAAAAGGAACTCCTGCTTGCTTTGGGGAATGCATGCCTGCTCCATGATGTCGGTAAGGGGAAAATGCCTCCGGAGATTCTCTATAAAAAAGGGCGGCTCAACTTGGAAGAAATGGGTATTATGCAAACGCATCCGAGGATAGGGGCCGAAATCCTGATTTCCCAGAGACAGGCGACCACGCTGGATATCGCTGCAGCCTGGGGGCACCATATCAGGCAGGATGGAGGGGGATATCCGGAACAAGAATCCTGGATGGTCAGGCATCCCATTATTGCTTTACTCCAGATCTGCGATGTTTTTGAGGCCTTAACGGCCGTTCGCCCATATAAACCTCAGCTATCGCCCCTTGAGGCTTTCGGCATCATGCTTGACGACAAATCGGCATTTCAGCCGTCCCTCCTCGCGTCCTTCATCGCTGCTGTCGGTATCTATCCTCCCGGAAATTCGGTTGTTCTTTCAGATGGCAGCAGTGGGATCGTGATTGCAGTCGGATCTTTCGTTGATCGCCCTGTCGTTGAGATAACCACTGATGCGTCGGGCAGAAATCTGCTTGCCGGGGAGACTTGGCAAGTCGATCTCTCCAACGAGCGCCATCGCCCGCTTTCCGTCGTCGAATTAAAAACCTGACCGGCTAACCATCCAAATAGATATCCTGTGCCGTTTATGGTAAAGTGTGGTTGTCCATGCTGGCGATTTCTCCTGTTTATTCAGTTGGCAAGAGAATGACGAGTGGCGCCGGAAGATGAGAGGATTTCAATTTTCAGGGAGAGAGAATGCAGTTTTTGGTATTTGGAGCCGGAGCATTAGGCCAGGCACTCGGTTGTATGCTGGTGGTGGCAGGTCACAGGGTGGATCTGGTACTGCGGCGCCGCTTTCTCGAAAAAATAGAAACTGATGGGCTTAGGGTGTCGGGTATCTTCGGTGATTATTCCGCAACTCCTGCAATGCTGGGATTGGTTGAGGGCGTATCCGAGCTTTCCGGCCGATATGATTTTATTCTGATAACTACGAAAACGTATGACACCGGCAGGGCTGTTGCCGCTATCGCATCTTTGCCTCAATGTCGTTGCCCGGTTGTTTCGTTGCAGAACGGCTGCGGTAATGTCGAGCAGATTGTTGAGGCTTTCGGGGTGAGAAGAAGTCTTGGCGCCAGGGTTATTACCGGTTTCGAGATTATTTCACCGTGTCACGTCAGGATCACCGTTTCCGCTGATGCGGTGCATGTGGGCGGTGCGATCGGCGGATCCATTCCCGCTGCCGCCGAGACCTTGGCGGCAGCTATCGATCGAGCCGGGCTTCCCTGTGTCGCCGTTGCCGATATCCATCGGGATCTTCACGCTAAGCTTTTGTACAATTGTGCTCTGAATCCTTTGGGCGCCATACTGGGGGTTCATTATGGAGCACTTGCCGAAAATAAGGAAACAAAAGTCATTATGGACAAGGTGATTGAGGAGACTTTTTCCGTTATTGAGGCAATCGGAGGGAAGACTCCCTGGAACGATGCGGAAGACTATAAAAAAATGTTTTACGAGCGGCTTGTGCCTGTCACATACGATCATCGTCCTTCCATGCTGCAGGATCTTGAAAACGGTAAACCCACGGAAGTTGAAGCGTTGGTGGGATATGTCTCGAGCAAGGGAACATCAGCGGGTGTCCCGACCCCCGCGTGCGACCTGCTGGCGGGACTGGTCCGTTTCAAAGAGGCCAGGAATCTTAACCAGCCTGCTGATTTCATGAAGACGATTTGAGCAAACCGGATCAACGGCGGTTGAACAAGATTTTCACGGGCGTCGGATTACTGATGGTATCGCAGAGAGGGCACCTTTTGAGAAGCTGTCCGTAGAGTTTTTCTATTTGGTTATCGGATGCGTCTGTATTGATTTCCACCGTTACCGTAAGCTCGGAAAATCCCGCTCGCTCCTGCGTTTCCAGGCCGAAAGCTCTGGACGGGTCAATCTCTCCGGATACCTTTACACCTATTTTTTCAAGAATGATTCCATTTTCTGCGCCAATGATGCGGACAAGATTCATCACGCAGCCTCCCAGAGCCGCGGCCATGTATTCGGGTGGAGTAGGAGCGATATCGTCACCCCCGCGTTCTTTGCGCACGTCCATTCGAATCTCGTGCCCGCGCACCTTTGCCACTATTTGACGATTGGGGCCTGGTGTGAGAGTAGTCGAGAGCGTAATTATTCCTGAATTCGTTTGGGTTTGTTGCATATCTTCCTCCTTGCATTTTGATGGAGAGTAATCTTTAATCCGGGTTAGGTTCGTTTGCGAGGTGCGTGCTTATACTGAAAGATGTATCGATACGTTTCCTGACTGTCCACCGAATTGTATTGATATGCTTATCGTAAAAACTGATAAACAGGGAAAGAGGTATGGATCTTCAGCGACTACAGACGTTTCGGACCGCTGCGACACTTTTGAATTTCAACAAAGCGGCAACGGTCTTAAACTACTCGCAGTCGGCCGTTTCCGCTCAAATAAAGACCTTGGAGGATGAGATCGGCACGCTGCTTTTTAAAAGAATAGGAAAATCGGTTCAACTCACCGAGGCCGGAGCGAAGATGCTCACCTATGCCGATAAGCTGCTGGCCATCAAAGATGAGGCATTGGCCGAGGTCACAGGGAGGAATACCTTTTCCGGATTGCTGACCCTTCGCATGCCGCAAACAATCGCCACCTATTACCTTCCTTCCATTCTCAGCGCATACCAACCTCGTTTTCCGGGTATACGGCTGGACATCACCAGTTGCGCTCTGCATTCCTTGGAGCATGAGCTCAGGATCGGCACGGTGGATCTTGCTTTCCTCTTTGCAGAGGGGATAGGGGCCAAAAGCCTGGAAGCGGAGATGCTGCGCATCGAACCCCTGGCTGTTGTAACTCATCCCCGGCACCCGCTGGTGGAGTGCCCTTCGGCGCATTTCAAGGATCTCGAAGGACAGATCCTTTTGCTGCCCAAGAGTGATTGTGGTTATCGTATGGTTTTTGAACAGGCGTTGACCGCTGAACGGGTGAAACCTGCCACGGTGATCGAAATGAACAGTATCGAGGCGATCAAGCAGACCCTGATGGCGGGTGTCGGACTAAGTCTTCTGCCTGAGATTTCGATCCGTTCCGAGGTGGAGAAAGGGGGGCTGGCCGGAATTCGCTGGGCGGATCCTCTGGAGACGGCAATTCTGATGATCCGGTACAAGAACAAATGGCAATCTCCACCGGTGGAGGAGTTTATGAAGACGGTGCGTGAGTATATATTTTAACTTTGAAAGAGAAATATGGAAAAGAAGAATTTGTTGCCCGAAGGCGATCTCGTACTTAGAACTCTGGCCATGCCTGCGGATACCAATCCTCAGGGGGATATATTCGGTGGATGGATCATGTCGCAGATGGATATTGCAGGAGGAATCTTGGCAAATGAAACGGCCGGATCCCGGGTTGTAACGGTGGCTGTCGAATCCATCACCTTCATAAAGCCCGTTCATGTGGGAGATGTCGTTGCCTGTTATGGAAAAGTTATGAAGATAGGAACCACTTCGATCACCATCGACCTTGAAGTATGGGTAAAGCCCGCGCAAGCAAGAACCTTGGAAAAGAGGGATATGTTCAAAGTGACCCGGGCCGCCTTTACCTATGTGGCCGTGGATTCCAAAGGAAAAAAGCAGCCTGTCCTGAGAGGCG
>JBJKQT010000015.1:0-4281 GCA_046705065.1 Desulfocapsaceae bacterium | reverse complement strand
TCCACTGAATCCATATTCTCGAAATTTAGACATAATAGGATCATTTGAATAACCGCTTGATACAACAAGACGAGCATCCGGGAAAGCAGAGAGGATCTGCTGGGCAGCTTCCTTTCCACCAAGCCCTCCCGGCACAGTTAAGTCCATAAAGCATGCTCGAAAAGGGTTTCCCGTTTCTGCGGCGGCCTTGTAAAGGGTGATGGCTTCTTCACCTTTGGAACAGGTTGTAACTGTATATCCGAGATGGGTAAGTATCGACGAGGCGATATCCCGGATGGAATCGTCATCATCCATAACTAGAATAGTGCCACCCTGATGTTCACGTATGAATCGTTCTTCGTTTGCTGTTTTGTATCGTAAAAAGGTTTCACCGGTAGATGGAAGATAAATGGAAAATGTTGTACCTTTTCCAACAGTTGAGCTGACCTCTATATGTCCGCCGTGTTTGACGACAATCGAGTGGACGGAAGAAAGGCCCAAGCCTATGCCGGCTGATTTTGTGGTGAAATACGGGTCGAAAATCTTTTTCAGATCTTGCCCCGATATCCCACAACCTTGATCGTCGAAAATCAGACGTATATACGAACCCGGTGGAAGAGCGAATCTGTTATTGTCAGGTAGAACGATGTTCTGACCGGTGACGGTCAGCGTCCCACCCTCCGGCATTGCCTGGACTGCGTTAATGATGATATTTTGAAATACTTGGCTGATCTGTCCTGCATCAACTTCGAAGGCATGGACTGATTCGGAGATATCGGTGATCCCTTTGACATTTGAGCCACGCAGCACAAATGAGAGTGCTTCGTTAACAAGTTGCTGCGGAGAGGCCACCTTTTTGATCGGCTCTCCACCACGGGCAAAAGTCAAAAGTTGATGAGCTAATTCACTGGCTCGCGCTGCTGCCTTTTCGGCATCAGCCAGTGGTTTGAAAGATTGGTGGCCGGCATTGAGAAAAATTCTGGCAAACGAGATATTGCCAACGATACCTGTCAGAATATTATTAAAATCATGAGCTATCCCTCCGGCAAGGATTCCCAGGGATTCCAGCTTTTCCATTTTCAACTGTTCTTTTTCGTATTTTTTGCGCTTTGTTATATCACGGGTTATGCTGATAATATGCGGTTCTCCCTTTAGATTAATCACTCGGGCAGACATCAGTCCTGTGACGAGTGTACCGTCTTTTTTGCGAAATTCTTTTTCCAGATTTTCGACATACCCTGTGTCTTTAAGTTTCTGGACGAGGAGTTGCCGGTCGGCAGGATTCTGCCAGATGTTAACCTCCTTGGAGGTCTTACCGATAACATCCTCACGGATGAACCCTGTTATACGAGTGAATCCCTGGTTGATATCAATATAGAGACCGTCAACCATGCGGTTGATGTTCACGGCATCAGGGCTGGAATCAAACGTCAGGCGGAATTTATCTTCGCTTTCCCGCAGGGCGGCCTCAGCCTGTTTACGTTTGGTGATGTCAATGGAGTATCCCGCTAGCAGACGTTTCTCTCTAAGCCGGATCGGGAACTTGATGGTCGTATAGCTGCGGCCGTTGAATTCCTCGTCAAGATGAAGAATCTCTCCGCTGGAAACAACCGACCAATCATCTGTTGTAATTTTGTCGGCAAATTCAGTCGGAAAAATCTCATGCATGGTTTTCCCGACCATTTCGGAGCCCGGAATACTGATCATCTCCTGGTAGTTCTCACTGGCATTTAGGGTGCGACTTTCTGTGGGAGTCACTTCTTTGATAAAGGCGTAGATGGGAGAGTGCTTTATGAACAAGGAAAGCAGCTCATTTGTTGATTGCAGCTTTTCCTCAGCCTGTTTGAGTTTGCTTATGTTTGTGTGGGTCCCGAACATCGAAAGCGGCTTCCCGTCGGCATCGCAGGCCAGGATGCGGCCCCGGCTAAGTATCCACACCCAGTGGCCGCCCTTATGTCTCATACGAAATTCACTGTCATAATCAGGTGATTCCCCTTGAATGCAGCTTTGCAAACATTCCTGCACCGGAGGGATATCGTCAGGGTGAAGCAACCGCTTCCATGTAGTGTAGGTAGAAGGCGAAAGTTCTTCAAGCGTATACCCGATTTGTTGCGCCCAGGTTTCGTTGAATATGGTCTTGCCTGTTTTGATGTTCCATTCCCACGTCCCAAGACGCGAACCGTCAATGACAAATTTCAACGTTTCACGCTCCTTGCGCAATTCCTCTTCCACCTTCCTGCGAGCCGATATATCATTTCCAACACAGAGTATTTCACTAATCCGGCCTGTCATGTCATAGAGCGGCTTGTTGGTCCAGGAGATCCATACCCTTCTTCCATCCCGGCGCATGTTTTCGTTTTCATTGTTAACGTAGTGCTCGGGATGCAGTCCGATATCGAAAATCATAAACTGAAGGTCTTTTCCGGAGGTGTCCGTCTCGGGAACTATGGTTCCTATTACATTTTTTCCTATAACCTCGCTTGCCTGATAGCCGAAAAAGTGTTGTGCGTATTCATTGAAAAACAAAATTTCTCCATCTGGCTTCCTACGGAGAATGATGCTGTTGGCGTTCTCGACGAGTTCACGATATTGTGCCTCGCTTTGCCGCAGTTCCTCTTCACGGATCTCCAATTCGGTTGTGCGTTTTTTTACAGAGCGACGAAGCGAACGGTTCCAGATAAACAGCCCCAAAATCAAGAAAAAAGCAGTGCCGCCGGCTGCCAAAAGATATCTTGCCGAGGCCCGACTCACTAGAGGGGCACCCAGCCATTTCCTATCGATCTCCCGTAATTCCTCGGGCGATATCCTGGAGAACCCTGATTCGATCTCTTTAAGCAATGCCGTATCTCCTTTTTTGACTGCCCGGTGAAATTCACCGACATTCAGGGGGCGAGATACGCTAAATTGGTTCTGGATTCCATATTTATAGAGAAAATACAGCGCGGGAGGTTTATCGATAACAAAGACGTTAACCTTATGCTGTTTGGCAGCTTGGATGATATCCTCATACCCTTGATAAAGGACCAGGTTATTGATTCCATGGCTCCGGAGAAGCTCTACTGCGGCATCGCCCTCTTTGACGGCTATGACAAAACCCTTCAACGAGTCGATATCAGTTATTCCGCTTATTTCTTTGTTAAAAAAAGCGGATACCTCGATACGCGCATATGGGCTGCCGAAATCGAGCCAGGCAAGGCGCTCTTTGGTAATGAAAACCGTGTCAATGACATCAAACTTTCCGGCTCTCATGGCATTGAGGGCGTCCTCCCAATCCATTGCCGTCAATTCAACTCTGATGCCGGTCTTCTTCTGCCAAAGCCGCCATTGATCCGCAAGGATTCCCTGAATGACGCCCTTGCTGTTGAGAAAAGTGTAGGGAGGATAATTATTATCCATCACCACCTTGACCGGGCCGGTTTGAGCTGAAGGCTCAGGCGCTGATGCGAATACTTGAAGGCAGAGAAAAGTTAATAATAAAAAAAAGATATGAGGTAGGACAAGGCAACATTTTGCTATGTAACCTTTTCTGCGCTCTTTTTTTTTCATGTTGCTGTAAGCCCACCCATACATTCGGAACAAAGATCTTGCCACTTTAGCAATTTTTCACCCAAGTTGATTTTATGTAGATATTCCTCATTAAATTCAGGCAAGGAACCAACAGCCTCATCACTATGATATCTGTAATATAGAATATTTGCTATGTGGACCGCTAGAGCGGGAGAAAATGTATCGACCGGATATTCTCCCAGGCGGTGATGAAATCCTATCGCCTCGACGATATCACTGTTAAATCCCCATAATCCGGTAAGATACGCTCCCATGTCACAATGAGAGGCCTTGAAAATTTTCTTTTCTGCTTGATTAAGCGTAATACGCTCTTGACGGGCGAGGGCAACAGCATCGGCATACTCGGATTCGAGCTTTGAGAGAAGAACAAGTTTTCCAATGTCGTGGAGAATGCCGGCAAGAAGGCTATTGTTGATGATATCCTTTTTGAACCTTTCCACATTTTGATAGAGGCCCAAAAAGGCTGAATTCACGAGTTGCAAGATTTTTGCGGTCATGGCAATGTCCTGACTGATTATGTTTCCTATATCATCCAGGGAAGTCTCCGGGGCACTGATCTTTTCCTGCAATTTGGAATAAAGCGAGGGAAGACTGGGCAGTGTGTCAACGCTTGAGACGATGTCTTTGAGCTTTCCGTCGATCATCAACCTATATATCAGAGACGATGACATCGAATTCGATATCACTCATCAACTCCAAGGCTTCCATTGCGTTTTCGGCAAAGAACAACTCAAA
>JBJKQT010000014.1:0-6821 GCA_046705065.1 Desulfocapsaceae bacterium | reverse complement strand
ATGTGGGATTATGACGATCTTGTTTGTCAAACCGTCCTGCGGTTGGAAAACGACCCTGTCTGCCGTGACAGAGTCAGGAAACGGTTTACCCATGTCTTTGTCGATGAGTATCAGGACGTGAATTATGCTCAGTACCGGCTGGTAAGGATTCTTTGTCCCCGGGGATCGAACATCACGGTGATTGGCGATCCCGATCAGGCCATTTATGGATTCAGGGGATCGGATTCCGCATATTTCAGACGATTTGGGCAGGATTATCCTGACGCCGAAATCGTGAGCCTGAACCGGAATTACCGGTCCACGGATACCATTCTATCAGGCGCATTTCAGATGATATCGAAAGGGGAGGCAAACAGCTCCCGAAGCCGGGTCAGCTCCGGCATAAAAGGGGCCGCAACTCTGACCGTATTTGAAAATCTCACGGAACGTTCCGAGGCGACCACCATCGGTAAGTGCATTGAGCAGCTCATGGGCGGCACGGGATTCCACTCCCTTGACTTTCAAAACGATGGGCTGTCCTTTGATCATGATTTGGGATTTGCCGATTTTGCTGTGCTGACCAGGACGCATGCACAGGGGCGGATTATTGCCGAGGCGCTTGAAAAAGGAGGGATTCCCTGCCAACATGTGAGCAAGGAGGGGTTTTGGTCCCATTCAGTCCTGACAAGTCTGATAACCGGCATGAAAGTCATCCATCGCCTGCCATGCCTTCCCCATGAGATGAAGGCGCTGGAAACCGTGTTCCCCGAAGGATCTGAAACGCTTGAAAGGCTCATGGACGAAAATGCAGATTCTGCGAAACAGACTGTCCGGGCTCAGCTGGAATTCGTTTCGGAGCTGTTGCCCGGGTTCAGAGAAGCCCTTGCCGGCAAACAGGTCAGGTCGTGTTACGAGCAATTGCTCGCCATGGCAGACCCTTTTGGATATGATTTCTCGGATTTTCTGAAAACCTTGTATCTGTCCCACGATCAGGACTTGTTCGATCTAAAAGCTGAGAGAGTATCCATCCTCACCATGCACGCCTCCAAGGGACTGGAGTTTAACGTGGTCTTTGTGGCCGGGTGCGAAGATGGTCTGCTGCCTTACAGAAGACAGGGACAAACCGACATGGACGAGGAAGAGGAGCGCCGTTTGTTTTACGTGGCCATGACCCGGGCGAGAAATCTTTTATTCTTGTCCTACGCAAAGAAAAGAACGCGATTCGGCAAAACTGAAGTCACGACGCTCTCACCTTTTGTACGCGACATGGATCGTGACCTACTTCTCTTTGAAGAACCGGCGTTTTCCCGGATGAAACAAGTAGGAAAACCGGTTCAGTTGTCTCTATTCTGAATTCTCTATATTCACTGTAAGATCAGCCAATTTGATTGCCTCCGTCTTTCAAGATTTCAGGAAGACTTTGATCGTGCTTATATTCAACCATACAGTTGAATATAAGCACGATCAGGTTTATCATCAACCAAATGGTTGAATATTTTCCCCTTTTCTTCTCTTAACAACCGGATGGTTAAAGCATATTTTAAGTGTGGAGGGCCTTTTACAAAAGAGCCGAGAGAAAGGGGAAGAAGTGCAAAACAGGAGTGATATCATGAAAACGATGACAGTTAGGGAAGGCAGCCACGGCAGGAAAACAACCGTAACAGCCAAAAAAACATATCAAAGATCTTCCGGCGAATGGGTAGCCGAAGTGGACGGAACAGAATTCCTTCAGGCCTGTTCATATGTGTGCCAAGGCGTTAAAGATTGTTCATGCGAAAAATTGCACGTACAGGCGGACTTGGATGATGACGGAAAAGAATACAAGGTGTTGAGCAGCTAACCCGCATGAGAAATGCGGGCTAACAGCTTGCTGCCTTGTTTTAACCTTTCGGCTTCCTTAAAGAATTGCCCTGATGAGTCTAATTTTTCAGGGCAATTCTTAGGATGGTTTTGCTATTCGATGACCAATTTTTGCGATAAGCATGATCCCCGAAATTTGAAAAGTGCTGTTTGCAGAAGGTATAGTATTAGTCAGATTGACATTCCTGGGAGCACAATGCTCTACGATTATTATATCGAGAAAATATATTATGTTTCTGAGGAATACTGGGGATAAGATCTCCAGCCAACCCTTTTCAGAAGTCCGGTCAGGATAAGTAAACGGATAATTCGGTTCTATCCAGGAATAGAGCGTGAGTATAAAGAATGAAGGGATTGCCGCTCACAATTTCTCAAAGTACAAAGAGATGCTAAAAACAAAAAAGAAAAAACAAAGAACTCATCGCAGGCAAAGCTCCAAAGCAGGCATGTCGCCCGGTTCCGTTGCTTTCATTGGAGAACAGAAACTGGATCGGGTCCGCATTGACGCCTTCCAGTACGACGGCACCTCCTTCAATGAAATGCAAGACATCCCGGTAGAGAAATGCTGTAAACTCGCACAATCACCCGGCGTCACATGGATAAATGTTCACGGTATCCATAATATAGAACTCATCGAGGCGATTGGCAGGAGCTTCGAGTTTCATCCCCTGACAACGGAAGACATCGCCAATACAACTCAACGGTTGAAGGTCGAGGAGTTCCCGAATTACCTGTTCATCGTCATGAAAATGTTGCACTACACCGAGGAAATGCCGGTGGTCAACACGGAACACGTCAGCCTGATTCTGGGACGGAACTATGTCGTTTCCTTCCAGGAGACCGATGACGATGTGTTCGACGATGTCCGGAATCGTCTGCGGATGGCCAAGGGCCGCATACGCTCAATGAAGTCGGACTACCTCGCCTATGCCCTCATGGATGCCGTGGTCGACCACTATTTCATCGTCATTGAGCTAATCGGTGACCGCATTGAGGATATCGACGACCAAATTCTCAGCGAACCGAAACCGGAAAACATGAAGGAAATACATTATCTCAAAAGAGATATTCTCAATTTACGCAAGGCGATATGGCCGCTCCGTGAGGAAGTCGGAACGCTCGAAAAGAGCGAGTCGCAGTTGATCCACGCGGAAAGCAAAATTTTCTGGCGGGACCTTTACGATCATACGATCAAAATCATCGATATGGTTGAGACCTACAGGGACATTTTGGGAGGGATGCATGACACGTACTTGTCGAGCGTCAGCAATCGCATGAACGAAATCATGAAGGTGCTGACCATTATCGCCACCGTATTTATTCCTCTCACCTTTATTGCAGGTGTTTACGGAATGAACTTTCAGAACATGCCGGAACTGAAATGGGCATACGGGTATTATATTGTCTGGGGCATCATGATTATCATTGGAGCCGGTTTGCTGTCGTATTTTAAACGCAAGAAATGGCTTTGACTCTCGGAGAGAAACTGGATAACGGCGGAAAAGCACAAAACTCCAGCACGGGTACGGTTTATGAATTTGCTAGACGGCGTAAAGTCGGCCGACATTAGGATAACGAAAGAAACCAAAATGTTGAGCGATGTTGTAAAGGATAAAAGCCTTTCGATGGTCGACAGAATAGAATGTTTCGAAGACATTATCAGTCTGGAAGTCGGCGACACGTCACTCAACAGGGCGAGAAATCTTGAAAGAGAGCTGGACTTGCGCCAGCTTTTTATCAAATATGAGGGCGAAAATCCCTCCGGGACTCAGAAAGACAGAATCGCCTTTGCTCAGGTTCATGATGCCTTCCGGCGAAACTATGAGGTTGTAACCTTGGCCACATGCGGCAACTACGGTGTTGCCGTTGCCTATGCAGCCTACCTCGCGGGGCTGGAATGCAGGATTTTCATACCGGAGAATTATCACACCGAGCGAATCAAGGAGATGGAAAAATTCAACGGCCTGATCGTGAGACAGCCCGGAACATACGAGGATACGGTTCTTGCCTCCAGCCGGATAGCCGAAGAAAATGAGTGGTACGACGCCAATCCAGGGGGGGCCAACACCCCCCTTCAGATCTCGGCCTATGCCGCCATCGCTCATGAGATCTACGATCAGTTGCGCGATGCCCCGAAATACGTTGCGGCTCCTGTGTCGAACGGCACGCTGCTGGCGGGAGTGTACCGGGGCTTCGTCAGTCTGTTCAAGCGAGGAAAGACATCGCGAATTCCGACATTTATCGCAGGTTCCGCCGCCCATAAGAATCCAATCATCGCCTCATTTAAAGCGGGGCTTGACGAGTGCAGGGATATCGATCCGCTCCAGGTTAAAGAGACGGCAATAAACGAACCGCTGATTAATTGGCACAGTTTTGATGGCAATGAAGCGCTTTACGCTCTTAAGCAGACAGGGGGGGACGCCCACCATATCAGTGACAGAAAAATGCGGGAGATGAGTACATTTCTTCATAAAAAGGAAGGGTACAGAATCCTGCCTGCATCAACAGCCGGGCTGATCGCAATGATACAGAAGCATGAGCTGAAAAGTTTTATCAACGACAGATATGTCGCAATTCTTACAGGCAAATATTGACGATGAAAATTTCTATCGACGGAAAGGCAATCGTTTACGCGGACGGTGCATTCAATACTCCGAACGGCAAAACAGCTCACGGGCTTGTCCGCTTCACTGAAAGATACGAAGTAGCCGGTGTGATTGACCATAAATATGCCGGAAAAGATGCGGGAGAAGTGCTTGATGGAACAAAGAACGGGATCATGATCTTCGGCGACCTGACGTCTGCCGTTCAGTCCCTGGGCCTTGACCGCGAAAAGTGCACTTTGGTCATCGGCCTTGCACCCGACGGCGGGCGGCTTCCTCCCGAGGCAAAAGAAGTCATACGAGCGGGTCTGCAGCTGGGGATGAATGTGGACAGCGGCCTGCACGATTTTCTCTATAAGGATGCGTCATTGATGGCGCTTGCCGATGAAAAGGGCTGCAGAATTCGTGATATCCGCAAGACGCCCGATCGTGACGAACTCCATTTTTTCACCGGCAATATAGAGAAAGTCGACTGCCTGAAAATAGCGGTTCTCGGAACAGATTCGGCCATCGGCAAACGCACGACAGCCTGGATAATCGTGCACGCCCTTCGCTCAGCCGGTCTTAAGGCGGAGATGGTGGGCACTGGCCAGACCGCCTGGATGCAGGGGGCGAAATACTCCATGATCATGGACAGCTGTATAAACGATTTTGTCTCCGGTGAAATAGAGCATGCCGTTTATGAAGCATGGAAGAACGAATCGCCTGATGTTATCCTCATTGAGGGCCAGGGCAGCCTGATGAACCCGGCCTACCCCGGCGGATTTGAGATTCTGGCCGCCGGCAGACCCGATTTCGTCATCCTGCAGCATGCGCCGCGAAGGCAGGAATACGACGGTTTTCCCGGCTACAAGCTTCATCCTCTGCCTGAGCAGATCTCGGCGATCGAGACCATCTCGGGTAAAAAAGTCCTTGCCGTCACCATTAACCATGAATTGATGCAAAAAAAGGAAATTGCAAAAGAGTGTGAACGTCTTTCGTCTGAAACACACCTTGTTGTGGCCGATGTCCTCGAATTCGGAGCCGACGGGATTGTTGAGCTGATAAGGAAGCATCTCAAATGATCAGCCTGAAATCTTTTGTCGTTCTGAAAAAACTGCCGGTGGGCAATATCCGGGTCGAGGCTAAAAAGGTGCATGCCGACTATACGGTTCAGCAGAATCGAACCGAGTACCCAAAGACCTTGATTTCACCTCCGATCGCGGCGTCAGCTGGTTTGTGCACACAAAAAAACCGTCTGAATCAGGCGTTATGGGAAATCCGACGCTTGCCGGTGCCGCCAAGGGGCGGAAGATGCGGAAAGTCATGATTGAAAAGATGACCGAATTTATCGAAACCATTAACAACACCCCGCCGGACAGGCTCTATCAGAATAGGTACTGAAATGAAGATCTGCAAGGTGAGTTGTTTCAGGGTGGATTTGTCTCTTGCTTCTCCCTATACGATTGCCTATGAAACCGTCTCCAAGGCAAGCAACGTCATTCTTAAACTGGAAACGGATAAAGGCCTGACCGGCTGGGGATGTGCCGCTCCCGACATGACTGTAACCGGCGAAACGGCAGAAGATGTTCTTGCGGCGGTGAACGATGTAATCAGGGATATGCTGATTGACATTTCCCCGTTTCAGATAGCCCGGTTGACCCATGACCTGAAAAAGAGGATTCCACACATGTCATCCACTTTGGCGATGACGGATATGGCCCTTTTTGACTTGCTGGCGCGCAAAGCCGAACTGCCGCTCTATCAACTTTTGGGCGGGTTCAAAAATAAAATTGCAACAAGCATTACAATCGGCATTCTTCCCTTGCAGGAGACTCTTGCCGAAGCAGAGAAACACCTCAAGGATGGTTTTTTTATTCTCAAGCTCAAGGGAGGAATTCACGTCGCTGAAGATGTCGAAAAAGTTTTGAAGCTGCGGGAGGCGTTCGGCAATGATTTTCATCTCCGCTTTGATGCCAACCAGGGCTACAGTACGGATCAGGCAGAAGAGTTTATGAGGCAGGTCAAATCGGCGCATCTTGAACTCATCGAGCAGCCGACCTGCAGGACGCGTGATGAAAGTCTCGGCAAAGTCACCCAAGCCGTTCCGATTCCTGTAATGGCGGATGAAAGCATCAAAACCCTGGGAGATGCCTTTAGACTCACCTCAAATGATCTCATTGATATGATCAATATCAAACTGATGAAGATGGGGGGGATATTCGAATCGCTGCATATCAACTCAGTGGCGAAAGCGGCCGGCGTGGAGGTTATGGTCGGATGCCTGGATGAATCATCTCTGGGCATTTCGGCAGGACTTCATTTCGCACTCAGCAGAGCAAATATCGAATTTGCCGACCTGGACGGACACCTCGACCTGCTTGGAGACCCGTTTGAAGG
>JBJKQT010000013.1:0-47040 GCA_046705065.1 Desulfocapsaceae bacterium | reverse complement strand
CCGTATTGCATCCGAATCCACATTGTCGACTCCCCACAAGACACTTCCGCCGAAGTGAGAACCGGATCCTTGGGTCTTCCATTCGTTCTGCTGGTTCATGCGGGTTGCCTTATCGACAATCTTCTGTCCGAAATGGCTTTGAATCTGTCTGACGGGCAAGGCTTCACATTTATGGAACAACTTCCCCTGAGTAATGTAGGAAACCGGATAATCAAAATTTGGATTTTCATTGATAATGGAGGCTGTCGGGGCCTCGGCGTCCCCCGTATCCTTAAAATCCGGAAGAAATTTTATGAAGAAGTATGCAATAATGCCTACAACGGGAATAATCAGCACATAAATCCAATCGCGGGACTTATTGGTTACGATTACATGATAAATAAAATAGATCTGTAGCAAAATTTCTGCCAGAATTATAAGATGCATCCTCTCCCTCCAATAGATGTATAAAAGAGTTAATGGTTTATTTTGTGGATAATCTCTTAGTATTATGCATTAATAAATAGGATCATCCCTGTCATCCAACTCTTTGTTCGGAGCCACCAAACCCAACTGAAGCGCTTGAGCATAGAGACGCCCGGCAAGCCGCACCGTGGCCTGGTCCACCATCCGGCCGTCGACTGCGACTGCGCCGCGCAGGACCTGCCCGGCCGCCTTGGCTGCCTCCAGAATGGTAATTGCCCTATCCACATCTTCCGGTGTGGGAGAAAAAACCTGATTTATCGTATCGAGTTGGCTTGGATGGATGGCCCATTTTCCATCGCAACCAAGAGCACAGGCCATCACCGCGGACTGCCGCAGGCCGTCCGGATCCTTGAAATAACCATAGGGAGCATCTATTGCCAAAAGCCCGTTGGCTTTGGCGGCCATAACCATGCGGCTTAGGGCAAAATGCCAGCGGTGTCCGGGATAAACAGCGGCCTCATTTTCACCGTGTCCGGAAATGGAAACCAGACGCGCACCGATTGATGCAGAATAATCGGCAATGCCGAAAACCAAAGTCCGTATGCGTCGGCTGGCCCGGGCGATGGCCGTCACTTCCTCCATTCCTTCGGCGGTTTCAATGGACGCTTCAATGCCGATGGTTCCGGGCAATTGCCTTGCAAGTTCAATCCCGTCCAGCATGCGGTCAACGAAATGAATATCGCCAGGCTGATTGACCTTGGGCACAACGATCGCCGCAATCTTTTCACCAGCGCCCTCAACTACGTCAAGAAGATCACGATAGGCAAAGGCCGTATCCAACCCATTGATCCGAACGGTGAGTATCTTGTCACCCCAGTCGATATCTAATAAGGACTGGAGGACCTGGCTTCTCGCTGTTTCTTTCGCTTCTTGCGGCACGCTGTCTTCCAAGTCGAGCATGATGACATCGGCTTCGCTTACCGCAGCTTTGTCATGCATTTTCCGCACATGCCCCGGGACCGATAAAACCGAACGATGGGTGTTCATGAGATGTTTCCCTTTTAATTTTGGTGTTGGATTTTTCGCGTTTTCGAAGAATTGTAAAGTATCTTTTCCTCTAAGACAAGCATGGCGGCAAGGCTTGGACATAACTTCACTCATTGTGGAGTTTTTTTATCACTCACAAGGTTTTCCCAACAATTTTGGCTGGAAGAAATCCGAATCGACGCTTCTTGAAAGAATAGTTGCCTTGACAAAAGACAGGCATTTGCTATCTAAATAGAATAGTGAAACCGTGTCTGTCTCTACAGGCGATCCCCAAACCGCTCGAACATCATCCGTTTTAAAAATATGCATTTCGTTTCCAACGATGCCGGCTCTCCTTTGAACAAGCCTCATGGGATAGATCTGCATACGACGGAAAAAACAAGAGGTTATGTCGATGATAGGAAACCTGGATCCTGTTTTGTTGGCCCGCTTTCAATTCGCCTTCACCCTTGCGTTCCATATTATTTTCCCGGCTTTCACCATAGGCTTGGCAAGCTGGCTTGCAGTGCTTGAATGGCGCTGGCTGAGAACCGGAAATACTGCATATGAAGATATCTACCGCATGTGGATCAAGATATTTGCCGTGGTCTTCGGCATGGGTGTGGTCTCGGGGGTCGTGATGTCGTTTCAGTTCGGAACCAACTGGTCGGTGTTTTCCGACAGAGCCGGGAATGTGCTGGGACCGCTTTTGGGATTTGAAGTGCTCACAGCTTTTTTTTTGGAAGCCTCGTTTCTCGGAGTGATGCTCTTCGGCTGGAACCGTGTCGGGCGGAGGATGCATTTCGCCTCCACCTGCATCGTTGCCTTGGGCACTTTGATTTCTGCTTTCTGGATACTCTCGGCCAACAGCTGGATGCAAACGCCCCAAGGGTTTCGGCTGGGGGCAGACGGCCTTTTGTATCCCACCAATTGGTGGAAAGTCATCTTCAACCCTTCCTTCCCGTACCGATTTTTACACATGGTGACCGCCTCCTATTTGACCACAGCGTTTGTGGTGGGTGGAATCGCGGCATTCTACCTCCGTCATAACCGGCATACCAGGCAGGCCAGAGTCATGCTTGGTATGGCCATGCTCATGGCCATATTCGTAACACCGATCCAGGCGTTCATAGGTGATCAGCATGGATTGAACACATTGAAATACCAGCCTGCCAAGGTAGCTGCCATTGAAAGCATCTGGAATACGGAGCGAGGCGCAGCCTTAAGATTATTCGGATGGCCCGACCAGAAGGAAGAGACGACAAAATACGCCGTTGAAATCCCCAGACTGTCGAGCCTGATTCTGACCCATAGCCTTAATGGGGAGATCAAAGGTTTGAAAGAATGGCCCAAGGATGAAAGGCCGCCTGTTGCGATCGTCTTCTGGTCGTTTCGGCTCATGGTGGGTATTGGTCTGCTGATGATCGCAACAGGTCTTGCCGGAGCGTTTCTCTTTCTGCGCAGACGGCTGTTCGATACACCATGGTTTCATGCATGGTGTATGATCATGACACCGGCTGGATTTCTCGCCGTGCTCCTGGGTTGGGTTGTCACGGAGGTCGGCCGGCAACCATATGTCGTCTATGGCGTCATGCAAACATCTCGATCGGCATCGCCGGTGACGGCAACCCAGCTCACCCTCTCTCTTGCGGCGTTTGTCTTCACCTATGTTTTTGTTTTCGGTGCGGGAAGTTATTATATCCTCAGATTGATCGGAAAAGGACCTGGGGATGCAGAAAAGACATATGGCGAACGAGGTATGGAAAAACCGGTGATCATAACGGATATGGCAACCAAGCAAGGAGGGAAACATGTTTAATTTCGGAGGCTTTCTCGATCTGCCGTTGATATGGTACGGCATCATCGCCACCGCCATATTCATGTATGTCCTACTCGATGGATTCGATCTGGGAGTGGGCATTCTTTTTCCTTTCGCGCCGACGGACAGCTGCAGGAATCGGATGATGAACTCCGTTGCCCCATTTTGGGACGGAAACGAAACATGGCTGGTTCTTAGCGGAGGCGGAATGTTTGCAGCTTTTCCATTGGCTTACTCTATATTGATGCCGGCACTTTACATTCCGGTGATACTGATGCTGCTTGGCCTGATCTTTCGGGGAGTTGCGTTCGAATTTCGTTTCAAATCAACCGGAACAACCCGGAAATTCTGGGATTATTCTTTCCATTTCGGATCCCTTACGGCCACTTTCATGCAAGGCATGATCCTGGGAGCCTTTGTTCATGGAATAAAGGTTCAAGGACGCGGTTTTGCAGGTAATCCCTTCGACTGGCTCAACGCCTACAGTGTCATGGTGGGCATGGCATTGGTGTTCGGCTATGTTCTTTTGGGCGCAACCTGGCTTGTTATGAAGACAGACGGCATAACCCAGGACTGGGCTCGAAAGTGTGCGGCATACGTATTGGGGTATGTCGGTCTGTTTTTGGCCATTGTCAGTATCAGTATGCCTTTGATGAATGCCGACATCAAAGCGCTATGGTTCAGCCTGCCGAATATTTTTTACCTCTTGCCAATCCCCATGATGACGTTCGCCATGTTCCTATTGATCTGGCACGGACTACATAAAGGTAAAGAATACCTCCCTTTCCTGCTAAGCGTCGGCGTTTTTTTTGCGGGATATCTGGGATTGGGAATCAGCCTTTGGCCGTGGCTGGTTCCTTTCAAAGTGTCTTTTCGCCAAGCGGCAGCAGCCCCGCAGTCTCAATCCCTGCTGCTTGTGGGAACCGCCGTTATGCTCCCCATCATTCTCATCTATGTATCGTATACGTATTATGTGTTCCGAGGGAAGACTTCCGAGGAAACCCATTATTGAGACCTTGCCTCAAAAAGCTCTGAGAAAATCGAACGGCGCCTACCAGACCAACGAGGCGAGGGCGAGAACAAGGAGAATACAGGGATAATAGCTTGCCCGGTTGAACAGAGCCGAGGCTTCTTCCCGGTCTCTGGTCTGGAGAAGGCGTTTCGCCGGCAAAATCAAGAGATAGATACCGATTAAAATAGATGCCAGGTAGAAAAAAAGAGGGAATTTGAGCGGGGCGATCTTAAAAAGTACTGTGCTTAAAACAAGGCTTATGGAGAGCGTCGTGAAAACGATGACGCTTGCAGTCTGCGGGCCGAGTGAGACGGGAACGGTTCTGGCCTGCAGGGCGATGTCTTCCTGAATATCGTGCCAGTCGGCCGGCACATTCTGACCCCCTATTTCCCAGAAAAACAACCACGAAAAGATCAACAAGAGCAGATGCGGATCAGGGGAAGGATCAACCGCAAAGACTGCCGCCAGCCCGCCCAGGGTCTTTACTATCCCGCTCACCAGGGTCCGAAGGTGACTGACCTGCAAGAGCAGACAATACAATGTCTCAAGAATGCAGCCCCCTATGAGAATGAGGGCACAAACCGGATTGAGCAGGTAGGCGCAGAGCAATGAAACAACCATCCAGCCTCCGGCCCAGCTGACCGCCTCCGGCATGCTCAAATACCCTCGGGCCAGAGGATGGCGAATGTACGCCGCGTCGAGGTAACCGAGGTCCTTCTTTTCCTCGGACATGCCTATCTTTTTTTTATCGGTCCGGTAATCCACGATATCGTTCAAGGCGTACACAGCGGTGTATCCGGCAAAGGCGGCGAGCATGCCCATCAGGATAATCTGCGGCGACGGCATATGTCCCAGCCATAAGAGCGCGGCCAACAGTGGTGTGCACATGTCGAGAAGGCCATGCTGCGTTCGGGAGAGAGCCATAAACAGCTTTATTCTGGAATATTCACTGTGTTCGGCGACGTTCATATCAAGAAGGGTAATAACCAAAAATTAATGAAGCTGCGTTCTTAGGAATTCCAGCAGTTGTGAAGGAAACAGCCCCAGTAGGACGATGAGAGCTGAAGAGACTCCCAGAATGACCCTTTCGAAAACGTTGATGTCCTCTTCTCCCTCAACCTCGGGGTGTTGGAGGTAGAGTGCGGTTACTATCCGCAGGTAGTAATAAATCGACACGGCCACGGTGAGAATACCTATAACCGCCAAAACGATTTCACCTGCGTGAAGCGCAGAGGCAAATATCAGGAACTTGCCGGTGAACCCGATAGTGGCCGGAATCCCTGCCAAGGAAAATAGCGCCAAGGTCAGGACGCCGGAAGCGAAAGGATGGGTAAATCCTCGACCGCGATACGTTTCCAGGGTTTCCCCGCAGCCGTTTCGTTCGAGAAGGCCGACGGCCCCGAAGGCAGCCAGGCTCATTATTCCATAGGCAATCGCATAGAATGCGGCGGCGGAAAGACCTTCCGACTTGTAGCTGACAAGTGCCACCGCAACGTATCCCATCTGAGCGATGGAAGAATACGCCAGCATTCTGCGGACGCGACTTTGCCGTAATGCCGCCAGATTTCCCAACACCATGGAAAGCAGTGCCGTGGCAAAAAGCGGAATGCGCAACAATGCCATGTCACGTGCAGAGGTGAACAGCAGGAGCAGCAGCAGAATCGCAGCAGTCTTCGAACCGCCCGATAAAAAAGCAACGACAGGCGCCGGCGCTGCCTCGTAAACATCCGGAGTCCAGAGATGGGCAGGCACCAGGGAGAGCTTGAAGGCAATGCCGATCAACACGCAGCCCCATCCGGCCAGCGCCACGGCATTGGGAAAACCGCCGGACAAGGTGTCTTGCACCACTTTGGTCACACCCAAAGTCCCGGCGACACAGTATAACAAGGCAATGCCAAAGGCCAAAAAGGCCGCACTCAAAGCCCCCATAAGCAGGTATTTAAGCCCCGCCTCCCTAGCGACGTGCCGTTCACGATCGACAGCTGCCAGGATATAGAACCCAAACGTCATGGCCTCAAGTCCTAAGAAGAGGATCAAGAGATTAGTGGCGCTAGCCAACGCCACCATGCCGAATGTGGCGAACAGAACGGTGGCCGGATATTCTTCTCCTTTGATGTTACGAAAGGAATTATAGCCATGGGACAGAACAAGCACCGCAACGGACATAAAGGCAAAACATGCCGTGAAGAGCCGTGTCAAACCGCTGGCAGAAAGCCCCAGCGCAGGCGCAAAGGAAACTGCCGGCGTCTGAAGTACCCAAAGTCCCGCTCCCGCTGAAGCGATAATCGCTATGATGATTCCGGGCGCCTGCTTTCGAGTCAGCGACCCGTAGATCAGTGTCACCAGAGCCCCAATCGCCAGGAGAAGCAAAGGAAAGGCTATCCGTATATCCACCAAGGTCACGGCGCACCTCCCGTCAGAATATGAACCGGTACGGCAAGCACCTGAAGCAGCGGCCCAGGATGGAGTCCGATGAAGATCACTCCCAGGCCGAGAACCGTTAATATCCCGATCTCGCGGGACGTCAAATCCGGAATCGAAAAGGGCTGTCGTTCTTCCTGGAATAAGAGTTCTTGTACCAGGCGAACGGTATAAACAAGCGATATGATCAAACCAAGGAAGGCAAGGACGGTTGCCGTTTGTGCCACCTTATAAGAACCGACCAAAATCAGAAACTCGCCGACGAAGTTGTTCAGCCCCGGCAGGCCGGCCGAAGCCATCCCAAACAGCATAAAAAAGCAGGACAAGATGGGAATCTTACCCCAGAGTCCGCCGTAAGCGCTGATATCTCTTGTATCCGTTCGATACGCCAGCATACCGACCAAGGCGAAAAGCGCCGAGGTGGTGATGCCATGGCTTACCATCTGGAGAACCGAGCCACTTAACGCGAGCGGCGTCCAGGCTGCGATGCCAAGAGCTACGAACCCCATATGTCCCACACTGGAGTAAGCGACCAGGCGCTTCATATCCTTCTGGGCAAAGGCGATCCAGGAGCCGTAAAGAATGCCTGCCACCGCCATGACGATCAGCACCGGCGTCAGGGTGCGGGCCGCTTCGGGAAAGAGGGGATAGGCAAACCTGATAAGTCCGTATGCCCCTGTTTTCAAGAGTAATCCTGCAAGATCAATACTCCCTGCCGTTGACGCGTCGGTGTGGGCGTCGGGTAACCAGGTGTGAAAAGGAACCAGAGGAAACTTGATGGCAAAGCTCAACAAAAATGCACCATAAAGCCACAGCCCCACGGTCGGATCGACTCGGGTCCCGATCAATGCCGTCAAATTGAAGGTATAGATCCCGCTCTGTTGACCATGGATCTGATAGATGCCGATTATGGCAAGCAGCATAAGCAGAGACCCGGCCAGGGTGAAGACGAAAAACTTGACGGCTGAATAAATCTTGCGGCCATGCCCCCAGATACCGATCAGGAAGAACATCGGAATAAGCATCACCTCCCAGAAAACGTAGAACAAAAAGAGGTCAAGGGCGAGAAAAACTCCCATAATACTGCTTTCCAGCACAAGCAGCAGAATATAGTGAAGCGGTGCATGTTCTTGGATGGACCGCCAGGATGCCAACATGGCGATTATGGTCAGCAATGCGGTCATTGCCGTCATCAGAAGGCTGATCCCGTCCATCCCAAGGGTGAAACGTATGCCGAGGGCCTTGATCCAGGGGATGTCCTTAAACAGGAAAAATCCTTGCGGAGCTCCTGCAGGCGGGTGAGCTCCGGAAGCGGACCACGTCCAACACACCACTCCCAGTTCCAAAAGAGCCGCCAGCAAAGCTATATATTTTGCGGTGAGTTCTATTTTCCTGAATGGAATCAGGATCACAGCCCCAACAAGAGGGATCAGAATTAATAGGATCAAGGCATGATGCATCGTCATAGGAGCTCCCACACGAACCAGGCAATCATCAGTGCTGCGCCACCGACGAGGCTAAAAATATATACGGATACGCGTCCGCCGCCCCATCTGCCCAGGAGCTGTCCAGTGGTACCGAACTGGACAGCCGTTCTATCCAGCGAGTCGTCGATCACGCCTTCATCCACACCTTCCCAAAGAATGGCTGACAGTCGTTTGAACGGACGTATGAAAAGGAAACCGTACATACTATCTACATACCACCCTGCCTGAAGGAAGGCCGTTATGCCCTTAGAAGGCTGTTTTGCCCCGGCAATGGCTGAATCACGGCGTCCGTACCCATAGTACCACCAGGCGATGCCGATTCCGACTGCAACAACAGCGATTGCCACCCCTTGCAAGACCACTTCGGTTGCATGAGAAGGAACGCCGCCTGCCGCATTCAAGGGGGCCAGGAAAGAATCGAGAAGACCGCTCCCTAAATATTCAGGGATGTTGAAAATCCCGCCAAAGAAACCCAGAATGGCCAGCGGAATAAGCGTACTCTTCATGATACCCGGCAGCGGCTCCAAGGATGCATGCTCCTCCCGTGTTTTCATCCCGCCGGAAGGCGTTCGATCCCCAAACACCAGAAACATCATCCTGAGCGTATAGATGACAGTCAGTAGAACGGTGAAGGTTCCCACTAAATACAATATGCCGTAGAACATTCCCCCTTTGGCCCAGACCGCCGTGAGGATGCTTTCTTTGCTGAAAAACCCGCCTGTTGGCGGCACGCCGGCAAGACAGAGTCCCGCTGCCAAGAAGCACCAGAAGACTGTGGGCAATGAACGGCGAAGCCCACCCATCATAAAAATATCCTGTTCATGATGCATCGCATTGATCACACACCCCGCGCCAAGAAACAACAAGGCTTTGAAAAAAGCGTGGATTATCAGATGAAAGGTAGCGGCTGTGATGGCTCCACTCCCCACGCCAAGCATCATATATCCGATCTGGCTCATGGTCGAATACGCGAGAATACGTTTCAAATCACGCTCAGCCATCGCACAGGTTGCCCCATAAAAGGCTGTGAAGGCTCCGGTCACGGCGATGGTCCCGCAGACCACACTCGAGACGCCGATCAGGGGGAACATGCGCATGAGCAGATAGACTCCGGCGGTGACCATGGTAGCGGCGTGAATCAGTGCCGATACAGGAGTCGGACCGGCCATGGCATCAGGAAGCCAGACCATGAGCGGTACTTGCGCAGATTTACCCATGGCTCCCAGCAGCAGAAGAAGCCCCAGGGCGGTGATCGTTCCCATGGCGGCAAGGTGCCCCATCTGGTCCAGCCGGGTTATTGACAGTGTGTTGAAAAGCTTAAACATCCAGACGATGGCTATGCCCAGCCCGACATCACCGATGCGAGTCATGATAAAGGCCTTGCGCCCTGCCGTCGCGTTTTTCGTTTCTTTGTACCAAAACCCGATCAGTGCATAAGAACAAAAGCCGACCCCCTCCCACCCCAGGTAGAGCAGCAGGAGGTTTTCGCCCAGAATCAAAACCAGCATGGCCCAAACAAACAGGTTCAACAGAACGAAGAACCTGGTATGGCTGGGGTCGTCGCACATATACCCGATGGAGTAGAGATGAATCAGACCGCAGACAAAGGTAATCATCAGGCAGAGCGAGAGTGAAAGCGGATCAAAATAGACCACGATGGGAACATGGAGGTTGAACAATGAGAGCCATGATCCGATTTCCACCACGGCTGGTCCGGAATAATTGGCAGCTGCAATGACTGCTGAAACGAAACTGCCCCAGACAACCGAGCAGGCGACACCTTCAACCAGCCGTCGAGAAAGCCTGCGCCCCAGCAGGATATTGAAGATCGCCCCCAATAACGGAAGCAGGAGTATGAGTGTGATAGCTGTTTTCAATCTTTCAACTCCCTGAAATCATCTACATTCACTGTCTTTTTGCGTTTATGCAGATAGACGACCATCGCCAACGCCAGAGAGACCTCAGCCGAGGTCATGGCCATGATCATCAAGGCGAACACCTGGCCGTCGGCCATTCCCCAATAATTGGACCCTGCCACGAAGACCAGCATGGCAGCATTCAGCATGATCTCGATCCCGATCAGCATCATGATGACGTTGGAGCGCCAAATCATCACACAGACGAGTCCCAGTGCGAACAAAATCGAGGCCAGGATGAGCAGATGCGCAAGGGGAACGATCATTTTTTTCGCCTCCTTCCAAGATAAAACGCACCGACCAGGGCGAAGAGAAGTTGCATGGAGATGATCTCTATTGCCACGCCGTACTTGCCGAACAGCGTTTGTGCAAACTCTTTTACGCCCATCATATGGGATCCTCCAGGGACAACGGCCCAACGAGTGGAAATCAACAAAACCAATGAGGCGAGGATTATTACGGCCAACACCAATGCCGGAAGACAGTGTAGCAAAGGCGGACGCTTGGCATCCTCCGGGCTGCCCAAGTCGAGCATCATGATGATGAACATGAACAGCACCATGACGGCACCTGCGTAAATGATGACCTCGAACATGGCTATCAGTGGTGCCGTCAGAAGATAAAACACGACCGCAAGAGAGAAAAAGGAGGTTACCAGATAAACGATGGCATGCACCGGATGTTTCTCTGAAACGGCAAAGACTGTGGCGATAACGGTTACGGCAGCCAGTATGTAAAAGAGAATTTGCTCCATATCGAACCTGTCTTGCTCAGCCGGTTACATTCATGGTAATAACGTGCGTACGTCCACTGATGGTTTTTCCTCAAGCCCTTGGCCTCGGGGCTGGGTTACTCCGATCCCGGCATGATGGTAAAAGTTGTAGTCCGGCGACTTGCCGCAGCCGTCGATCAACAGATCTTCTTTCTCGTATACAAGATTCATGATATCCCGGTTGCATATCTCATAGTCCGGCGTCATCTGGATCGCCATGGTCGGGCAGGCCTCGGCACAAAGACCGCAAAAGATGCAGCGGGAGAAATTAATCCGAAACCACGACGCGTATCGCCTGCCGCCCTCCCTTTCAGCCGACTGCATGGAGATGCAGTCCACCGGGCAGGCAGCGGAACAGAGGTAGCAGGCAACGCAACGTTCCTCTCCGTCCGGGTCACGCGTTAAAACGATTCTTGCCCGGAACCGCGGCGGAGGCACACGCTTCTGTTCCGGATATTGGATGGTGACGGGACGCTTGAAGATCTTCTTCCATGTTGTCCACATTCCAATCAGGATCGCATTTATGTCTTTGAGCATCTGCATAAAAATCTATCTCATTTCCACCTTAGCCCGCATTTCTCATGAACGCTGTGTCAATTTGTAAGAAAGTTAAGAGATCAAACATATTTTGAGAGAACTCATCCATTACCAAATTTGCACAGTGTTCACCAGAGGTCAGTCCATGCGGCGCCATCTTCTTCAGTCTTTTGGCAGTGAACATAGATTACTATAGCCCATTGCCGAAAACTTCGAACCTGACGCCGCCTGAACTGATGAGAAATACGGGGTAGAGGTTCAAGGTTCAGTGACAGACAACATTAAATATAAAAAAATTCCGGTTTCAGGACCGATAAGCATTCAGCAGTGCATCAGATGTGCGCAAGCCGGATGACGTGCTGCTGAATGTTTATTTCAGTATGATAAACCAGCCTGTGGCCAAAATATTGAGCAAAGCCAGCGGCGTCAGTAATTTCCAGCAAAAATGCATCAATTGATCATATCGCAGCCGCGGCAAAGTTCCGCGGATCCAGATCAGCAAAAAAGCAAAGGCCAGCGTTTTTATCAAAAACCAGATCACCGCCGGTAAAAAAGGACCATGCCATCCGCCTAAAAAAAAGGTGGCCGCCAACCCGCCCAGCACGATGATATTGATATATTCCCCAACAAAAAACAGGCCGAAACGCAACCCGGAATATTCCGTATGAAATCCGGCCACCAGTTCTCCTTCCGCCTCGGGGATATCGAAGGGCACCCTTTTGATTTCGGCAATGATGCTGATCAGGAAGATGATAAAGGCGAGCGGCTGGTATACGACGAACCAACAGCCGCTCTGTGCTTTCACAATCTCCGAGAGCTGGAACGAATGGGCGAGCATTACCACCGGCACGAGGGACAACCCCATGGGAATCTCATAAGAAATCAGTTGTGCCAATCCCCGGATGCTGCCCAGCAGCGAATACTTGGAATTGGACGCCCAGCCTCCCAGAGCCACGCCGTAAACAGCGATGGAGGAGAAGGCAATGAAAAGCAATAGCCCCACATTCAGATCGACGACCTGCATGTCGACCCGGTGTCCTGCCACGGTAATCGGCGAACCGAACGGTATGAGCGAAAAAATCATGACAGCCGGGATAGCCGCCATGGCCGGGGCAAGGTAGAATAACCATTTGTCCGCCCCGGCCGGTTTGAAGTCCTCTTTGGTGATCATCTTGATTCCGTCCGCAATGGGCTGCAAAAGTCCGAACGGGCCGGCACGGTTGGGACCGTAACGTTCCTGTATCCTCCCCAGCAATTTGCGTTCCACGAGTACCAGATAGGCTGCAATCCCCAGGATCACCAGAAAAATCAGTACGATTTTACAAAGCGAAAGGGCTATGTCGATGGAATCCAGACTCATGTCACCTCGTTTTTGTCATGAAGATACAATTACGTAAACACCTTCTGACGGCTCGATCATCTTTCGTAATTTTTCTCAGTTCGTTGATACTGCAACAGGAGCACCGTTCACAAAAGACGCTTGCAAACAAAATCTTCATTTAAATTTTCTTGTTTTCTACTCCCCGCCAAGGATAAAGATCCCTTCACCTTTTGCGTCTATTTCACGCAGCATTTCCCATTGTCCGGAAAACACTTCAGGCTCAAGGTCCGTTCCCAAGCGTTTGATGATGTTTGCCATAACGCTCCAGGCTGGATGCAGATCTCCTCCCGGAACGTCCAAACTATGCTGTCTCGGTGGATGCAGCGCGGGGTTGAGCCCTTTGATCGGCAGACCGGGGTTCATCACTTTTTTAAACCGCTGGGCTCTCCCTTCATTGTTGATATACGTTCCGTCCATCTCCACCCAAGCGGTTGTCGGAAGGACGATTCGTGCTGCCTTGACCGCTTCCGTATTGCGCCAATCGAGTGCCGCGACAAACGGAACCCCCAGGAGAAGTTCGGACGGAATATCGGCTTCAACAGCTATGATTCCCTGTATCTTTCCATCATCAACAGCCTGTGACAACGTGGTCTTGCCGTGCTCGTCAACCAGAAGTGCTGCGCCAAAAGCATTGGGGCCATTGAGCAAAAAGGCGAATTTAGCCACGTTTTTCAAGGGGTCCGGAATGACTGTTGCCGCATTTCCCGAGGTTCCGCAAACGAGAACCGGTTTTTTCGCCTCGTCAAAAGCAATATCGGACAACGATGCAGCGCGCTCCCATGCAAAGGGTAGATCGCTTTGCCAATCCGGCTCGGGATTTTTGTCCACCAGATACACCTTGGCTCCCTTGCGCCAGGCCTGCCTGATGGCAAGAGCCATCATCGGTCCGTCTTGGAGTAAGTCGCAGTCGATAACGGCAACCAGATCCGCTTGCTGAACATCGGCCATGGAGGCGGACGTCTTTTTATTGAGCAGCAATGTTGCGGATACGGCCTGATTCGCTTCCCGTTCATGGATAAAATAGCAAAGCGGTCCAGTGCCGAGACTGTCATGAAGCTTACGCAGCATAATCGCCGCTTCCATGGACAGACGTGACGATCCGACGATTGCCAGGGCCTCGGTTCCGTGGAGCTTGCGGTTCTCGTTGATCCGTTCAATCAGCTTATCCAGTGCCTCTTCCCAACTCACCTGCCTGCCGTCCACCAGTGGATATCGGGGACGATCGGGCGCATTGACCGCACTATTGGAAAATCTTCCCTTATCGCAGATAAACCAACCGTTCACCGCCTCGTTTCTGCGAGCAATGATTTTAAGCAACTCCCGGTACCGTGCAGCAGGCACTGTATTGCAGCCCAAAGAACAATGCGGACAGACAGACGGCGCCATGTCATAATCCCAGTAACGGGCCCTGAACCTTGCAGTCTTATCGGTAAAGACACCGGTCGGGCAGATATCCACAAGATTCCCGGAGAAAGGCGACTCAAGCTGACCCTCCTCAAAACGTCCGTAATAGACGCGCCCGGCACTCCCCATGACCCCGAAATCCGTACCTCCGGCAAATTCCTGGTAGAAACGAACGCAGCGGTAGCACTGGATGCAGCGGTTCATTTCGTGCTCTATCTGCGTCCCCAAATACTGATTCACATGGGTGCGTTTTTTGCCTGTATAGCGCCGCAGCCCGTGACCGCCCGCGATGGTGAAATCCTGAAGCTGGCACTCGCCGCCCTCGTCACAGACCGGACAGTCGTGCGGGTGGTTGATCATCAGCCATTCGATGACCTGACGCCGCATGGCCACAGCCTCTTCGTCGGTGGTGGAGACGACCATGCCGTCCTGGGCCGGAAGCATGCAGGACATCTGCAGGCCTTTGACCGGTCCGTCCAGCATCTTCACAGCGCAGACGCGGCAGGCGCCTGCCTTTCCGAGCGCCGGGTGGAAGCAGAAATGCGGAACGGGTATCCCCACACTCTGCGCCGCCTCCAACACGGAAACGCCTTCCGCCACTTCAACTTCTATATTATCGATAATAAGTTTCGGCATATTCCTTATTCAACAACCATTCACCGGCGCTGTTGGGCAGCAGGCTCTTTTATTTTATCGGGCATCTCCCTTTCGTAATATGATCCTGCACTTCATCCATGAAATTTCTCAGCAACCCCTGTACCGGTCCCATGGCTCCCGGAGCCAGGGCGCAAAATGAATAGTTCAGCAACTTGACATGATCCTGCAGGATGGCAACATGCTCCTGGCTGCCCTTCCCCGCCTCGATGGTCTCCAGAATATGGTTCACATACGGGAGCCCTTCACGGCAAGGCGTGCACCATCCGCAGGACTCGCGCGCATAAAACCGCGTTAGATTCAAGGTTGCTTCAACCATGCAGGTATTCTGATCGAAGACGACAACGCCTGCTGTGCCGAGGCGTGAGCCGGCTTTGACCACCGTATCGAAATCCATGGGCACATCCCAATGCTCCCGTGTGAAGTACGGAGTGGAAGCCCCGCCCGGCAAACAGGCTTTAAACGTGCTGCCGGACCGCATCCCCCCGCAGGCGTCTTCAATGATCTCGCCTAACGGAATTCCCAGCGGCAGCTCGTAACAACCGCGCTTGGCTACATGACCGCTGATGCAGAAAAGCTTCATGCCGGCCGCCTCGGGTATGCGCGCCAAGCCTTTGAACCATGCCGAACCGTTTCCGACAATGGTCGGCAGATTGGCCAGGCTCTCGGCGTTGTTCACCACTGTAGGGCCGCCCCAAAGTCCCTTCACGGCGGGAAATGGGGGTTTCGACCTCGGATTTGCCCGTATTCCTTCCAGTGCGTTCATCAGCGCCGTCTCTTCACCGCAGATGTAGCGTCCTGCAGAGACATGGAGATCGATAGCACAGGAGAAACCGCTGTCTAAGATATTTTCCCCAAGCAGTCCTGCCTGCAGGCACTCGGCAATGCCCCTCTCCAGGTTGGCGGCCGCCTGCTCATAGCCGCGCCTGATAAAGATAAAGGCATGACGAACACCGATGGCATACGATGCCAAGACTATTCCTTCAAGGAGCGAATAAGGATTTGCCTCCAAGAGTACGCGGTCTTTAAAGGTGCCCGGCTCCATTTCGTCACAGTTGCAGATCAACCAGCGCGGCCCCGGGAGATCACGAGGAACGAACGACCACTTCCTGCCGGTGGGAAACCCGGCACCGCCGCGCCCGCGAAGACCGGAATCCATCACTGTCTGCTGCACCTGCTCGGGCGAGAGTTCTTTCAGAGCCTTTTTCAAGGCCAGAAAGCCACCTTCGCTCCGATACTCATCGAAGGTGACGCAGCGTCCGGGTTTGTTGTGTTGAAAGAGTGGCTGTTCCATGATTCATATGTCTCCGTCAATCTCCTGCCCGTCCTTCTCCGTCGCCAAACGTTTTTCCTCTTTCAGGATTTCCATGGCTTTTTCCAGAGTCAGATTCCCGTAGAGATTGTCCCCTACCATCATCGTCGGCGAATTTCCGCAATTTCCCAGACAGCAGCATGGGAGAAGCGTGAATACGCCCTCGCCCGTGGTTTCCCCCACGGCAATGCCCAAGTGGTTGGAGACTTGCGTAAGCAGGCTGTCGCCCCCCATGGCCCAGCAGGAGATGGAGTCGCAAATATGCACCACCCGCTTTCCCACCGGCCTGCGGTAGATCATTTCGTAGAATGTGGCCAACTCCTCAACTTGCACCGTCGAAAGTCCGAGCAGTTGCGCCGCTTCGCCCACTGCCTCGTCGGTCAGCCAGCCGTAGTGATGTTGCAGCTCTTTCATTACGGAAACGGCGGCCTCCCTCGGCGTGACTGCGGTTGCAATGCGATGCGCAAGTGCTTTTTTGAGTTGGTCCGGAATCATGTATTTACCTGTCTATATCGGCGAGAACAAAATCAATGGATCCGATAATGGCGAGGAAATCCGCCACCAGCCACCCTTTACTCATAACGGGAAGAGATTGTATATGCGGGAAGCTTGGTGTTCTGATACGCATCCTATACGGAATGTTCAGCCCGTCGGAGACAACGAAATATCCGTTTTCGCCCTTCGGGGCTTCGGCGGCGCTGTAGTTCTCTCCCCGTGGCGGCGTCATTCCCCGGGTTGTGTTGACAAAATGATGAATCAGCGACTCGATGTCTTTCAAGGCATCCGGTTTTTGCTGCAGCACAAAACGGCAATCCTCGCTGATCCAACGGCCACCCGGCATGTTTTCAAGGCACTGGCGCACAATTTTGAGAGATTGCCTGATCTCTTCTATTCTGACCAAATAACGGGCCAGACAATCACCGCCTTCGGCCGTTACGATATCAAAATCGAATCGGTCATAGCCACCATAAGGCATCTTTTTACGCAGATCCCAGGCAAAGCCGCAGGCGCGCAGATTGGGTCCGGTCAATCCCCATTCCATGGCATCATCCAGGGAAATGGCGCCTACATGCTTGGATCGAGCAATGAAAATAGGGTTGGCTTTGAGGAGATCGTCGTATTCTTTCAACCGGCCGGGCATATAGTTAAGGAAATCCCGCACCGGAACCTCCCACCCCTCGGGCAGGTCTTCAGTGACACCACCGATACGAAACCAGGCCGGATGCATCCGGCCGCCGGTAATCATCTCGATGATGTCGAAAATCCGTTCCCGGTCGGTGAACATATAAAACACCGGTGACATGGCCCCCAAATCCACAGCGTAGGTTCCGAACCAGACAAGATGGCTGGCGATACGGAAGAGTTCGGCCAGCATGACACGGATAACCTGCGCCCGCTCCGGGACATTTATATTGCACAATCGCTCGACACTGGTCACATAGCCCATATTGTTCGCCACCCCACCCAAATAGTCGATTCGATCCGTGTAGGGGATAAACTGGTTCCAGTGCTGCCTCTCGCCGATCTTTTCCGCGCCGCGATGGTGATAACCGATTTCGGTATCCATATCGACAATCTCTTCACCGTTGAGCTTGAGCATGAAGCGGATAATGCCGTGAGCGCCGGGGTGTTGGGGACCGAGATTAATGATCATGGTCTCCTCATCGATGCGTTCGAAATAGTCGGCCGCAGGAAGGGACTGGTGACGCCGTGCATCCTCCGTGGTGTAGGGAGCCATTTCGGTAGCCCGAAAAGGATGCTCCTTGCGCAAGGGGTAACCTTCCCAATCCGAGGGCATGAGTATGCGCCGCAGGTTCGGATGTCCTTCAAAACGAACTCCGAACATGTCATACACCTCCCGTTCGTACCAATTGGCTGCCGGAAAGACCTTCGTGGCGCTGGGCAGCTCCGGAAACTCTCCGTTCAGATCGGCCTTGATGCGGATATAGCCGGGCGTGTCAAAACAAAGGAGATGGTAATTTATGGTGAAATCCGGGTAATCGGCAGCATTGCGCCGGCAGGATTCGTCCACGGCAGTAATATCCTCCAGCCGACGGAACGGGTTGGTTTTGTGTTTTTTCAAGAACGCCAGAACCTCGGGAACCATTTCGGCAGGTGCACGATAGGTAAGCATGTCCGTTGCCGTATCATCAATCCGAACACGTCCTTCAAAAACGGCTTCCATCTCTTCTTTCAGCCCGAAATCGGGATAGTCGTGCCGTTTCGCAGGCGGCCGCCACATATCCTCTGAACGCGACATCCAATATCGCGGATGGTGTACGGAAGTTCCGCGTTTTGGTATATCCGCCATACCGGGTCCGCGATTGTCACGGGATTTGGTTACACCGTCAACCAAAATAGGCGCCGTTGTTCCTTGCGAGCCGCCCGCCATATGCAAGATGGAGCGTGTGGGCCGTTCTTCTTTTTTTATTTTTTCCTGCAGCAGCATCAATCCCTGAAGGAATGCCTCCGGCCGTGGAGGACACCCCGGAACATAGACGTCCACGGGCAGGATTTGGTTTACCCCCTGCACAACGCTGTAAACATCGTACATTCCACCGGAATTGGAACAGCTCCCCATGGAAATAACCCATCTTGGTTCGGGCATCTGCTCGTAGAGACGCAGGATCGATGGGGCCATTTTCTTGAAAATCGTCCCCGATGTCACCATGAGATCGGATTCCCTTGGTGAGCCGCGCAGAACTTCGGCACCGAATCTGGCAACGTCGAGACGTGAAGTGAACGACGTCATCATCTCTACAAAACAGCAGGATAGCCCCCAGAAAAGAGGCCAAAGGGAATAGGACCGGCCCCAGTTGATCATGTCATCAAGGCGCGCCAGCAGAATGTTGTCGGGAATATCGTTATTTTTCATAAGCATCCTTTCGCATCCTGGAAGGCCCCCACTCCAAACCTCCCTTCAGCCAAAGCCAGACCAGCCCTAAAAGTAATGCTATGATAAAAAATGAAATATGGATCAGACCGCTCAACCCGAGGTGTTTCCAGACAGCGGCCCAGGTAAAGATAAAAGACGTCTCCACGTCAAAGACGATGAAGAACATGGCAATGAGATAAAAAGGGATGTAAAGACTGATGCGAGCAGTGCCGGTCGGAATGACACCCGATTCATAAGGCAGCTCCTTGTTGGCGTTAGTCGTTCTTTCTCCGAGCCACCAGGCGGCAAACAGCATCCCGCCGATTAAGAGCAGCGTTGCAAGGGTGTAAATAATCAGGGAATAATATTCGGACAACGGTTGCATTGCAATCCTTTACTTGAAGCCCAAACCAGCCAAAAAACGAAAAAACTGTGCGTACACAGCACCTTCCGGCTGCATTGGTTCCAATGCAACCCCCCATCTCCTCTGATAAGCTACGACGAGTTTCTCAAACTCTAATTCAGATCTCTCCTAAACCTCATGCTGCACCATGCAATCGGCGTGTGACGGTAACCGTCTCATGCAACCTCTTACTTCCGGTCACTGATGAAGGTTATAACATCAGCACCCCCTATGTCAAGAATTGTCACTTTAAAAAACGGATTGATGATAGGGGGTGTTAACGTCTTGTTATTTCAGCACCACTGACAAACATTATGCTTGATCAAATCCAAGCGAGGCAGTGTATTCGCAAAATTCCCAACAATGGACTCGCGTGCCTCAGGCAGGATATTTTCCTTCAATATAGTCTTTCAGATATCGGTTTTCCACGGCCTCGTCGCGCACTTGTGCTTTGACGACATCACCGGTCGACACCATGCCGACCAGCCGGCCTTCGTCGATGACAGGTAAATGACGGATTCTGTTTTCCGTCATTATCGCCAAAAGATAGTCAATCTTATCATCGGGAGTCGCGACAATAACATCTCGCGTCATTACGTCACCGACCTTGAGGGTTGATACTTTCTCCGTATGTTTATAAACCGCTTTCAACGCATCGTTCGGGGCAATGATCCCCAATATATTTTCATCATTATCGACAACAAGCAATGATCCGATTCTTTTGGAGAAAAAAAGCTCCATTGCATCGACAAGCATGCTATCTTCATTGATCGTTATAACCTTTGAACCTTTTACCGCCAGAATATCTTTTGCTTTCATCCTTCGCGCTCCTTTTGTAAAAAGAAAGAGTTCCAATCCCCTACCCACCGGCAGGGGTGCGGGACTACTTAAACTACCGGATAAAAACTGCTACCAAATCAATCTCAATCTCCAGCATCGACGTCTTCCGGACGCATCCGGATTTTGGATATTTTAAGAATCGATTCTCAGATTCTTTTAACTACCCGTCTATTATGATTAAAAATAAGACCTCTTCAGTAGATGACAACTCCTTTTCTCTTTCCAACTTAGTAAGTCGATATGCAGCCACGCCTTCTACCTGAGCCTTCTTCGCCAAGGCTGAAACACATCGGGATCATCTCTTTGGAGAAGAGCGGTTGGACCAAGAACCAGCATACGAAAAAAAAATGGTTCGAGAACGTTCTGCGTTTCCGGCGATGAGGAAAATGTCATCTAATCTATTTTTATCTTCGCACATCCATTCATCGATATCAACTCGATTTTCCTCTGTCATGCTGATATATTCGAAAACGAATCCGGACGTTGCCGCGACAATCGGGTTTGCTTTTTTGTGCTCAAATCCGGTATGTTTTCAGGTACGCTTGTTCTGCCAATTTTCGGTTAAGGCACATTTTTCCGCGGCGTTGGGCAGGAAGCATTGCATTGGAGAACTGCAGTCGAGTACTTTACTTGAGCTCCATCCGGGTTTGAAGCATCTCTCATAATGAGCGTGTGCCCGAAAAACAGCGAAGACCTTTGATCGATCCGCTCCATAGGGTGAAAAATATGTATAGGCAAGGCTGAAAACTCATGAAACAAGAATATACTCTACCTCCGTGGCGCCAAAGGCCATGGGTTCATCTGACCGATATTTTACGATTACTGTCGACACTTCCAATGCTCCTGTTGGGAGGCTGCAGCCATATGGTTCTGCTCGACCCCAAAGGCCCGGTCGGCAGCACTGAAAAATTCGTCATCCTAGCCGCATTCGGCCTCATGCTGCTCGTTGTTGTTCCGGTCCTTATCATGGTCTTCTGGTTTCCATGGAAATACCGGGCTGCCAACAAGAAAGCCGATTATGCGCCGAAATGGAATTTTTCTGCAAAAATCGAAATCGCCGTCTGGACGGTTCCCGCACTCATAGTCATCTGCCTCGGGATACTGGCCTGGAAAACCACCTACCTCTTAGATCCTTACAGACCAATCAAGTCAAGTACCAAACCGCTCACCATCGAGGCCGTATCCCTGGATTGGAAATGGCTTTTTATTTATCCGGAGGAACATATCGCCACCGTCAACCAGTTGGTTTTTCCAGTCAACGTTCCTCTCAGCTTTAAAATCACCTCGGATACGGTCATGACCTCCTTTTTTATCCCGCAACTGGGCAGCCAGATATACGCAATGGCAGGAATGCAGACCCGGCTGCATCTCTTGGCTGACAAACCAGGAACCTATGCCGGACAAAACCAGCAATTAAGCGGTACCGGTTTTTCCGGAATGAACTTCAAAGCCATTGCGACCTCCCCAGAACAATTTCATAAATGGGTACAGAAGGCCGGAGAATCACCTGAGAAACTTGATATGGCGCGATACATGGAGCTGGCAAAGCCGTCTGAAGACTCCCCCGTGACCTACTTCTCATCGGTCGACCCCCAACTCTTTATCGAGATTATGCGAAAGTACAACACATCCATGAAAAACGATCCCGGCTCCATGCCCCAAGGCGCCGGCTCCATGTCCATGCAAGAGTCAGGCTCGGAGGGAAAACGATATGTTCGGTAAATTGACCCTTTCGGCCATCCCGTACGAAAACCCCATCGTGATGGGTGCCGTGGCCGGATCCATTCTGGTGGGCCTTGTAATTCTTGCCCTGATTACTTATTACCGGAAATGGACCTATCTCTGGACAGAGTGGTTCACCTCCGTTGACCATAAGAAAATCGGCATCATGTATATCATCCTGGCCATGGTCATGCTGTTGAGGGGGTTATCGGACGCCATCATGATGCGCTCCCAGCAGGCTCTGGCCATGGGCGGGTCTCAAGGCTATCTTCCTCCCGATCATTTCAATCAGATCTTCAGCGCTCATGGGACGATTATGATTCTCTTCGTGGCCATGCCGTTTCTCACCGGACTGATCAATATTGTGGTACCGCCGCAAATAGGCTCAAGAGATGTGGCTTTTCCATTTCTCAACTCCGTTAGTCTTTGGCTGACCGCAGCCGGAGCCATGTTGATCATGGTCTCTTTGGGTATCGGTGAGTTTTCCAAGGCCGGTTGGTCCGGGTATGCCCCCTTGACGGAGTTGCGCTACAGTCCGGATAGCGGTGTCGATTACTGGCTCTGGGCTATACAGATCGCGGGGCTCAGTTCGCTTATGACCAGCATCAATTTTATCGTCACCATCTTGAAGATGCGGGCTCCCGGCATGACACTCATGCGAATGCCGATTTTCACCTGGAATGCACTGTGCACCAGCTTGTTGATACTCTTTTCCTTTCCGGTCCTGACGGTAGCCCTTGCAATGGTGGCACTTGATCGGTATGCGGGCATGCACTTCTTCAGCAACGGATTCGGCGGCAACATGATGATGTACTCAAACCTGTTCTGGATATGGGGTCATCCTGAAGTGTATATCGTCATCCTGCCTGCGTTTGGCATTTATTCCGAAATCGTAGCCACATTTTCAAGCAAACGACTGTTCAGCTATACCTCCATGGTATTGGCCACAGCAGCGATTACGATTTTGTCGTTTACCGTCTGGGTGCATCATTTCTTCACCATGGGAGCCGGCCCCGACATTAATCTGTTCTTCGGTATCGCCACGATGATCATCGCCGTTCCCACAGGGGTCAAAATCTTCAACTGGCTCTTCACCATGTATCGGGGACGTGTCAGAATAGCCACACCCATGCTCTGGACGCTGGGATTCATAACGACCTTTGTCTTTGGAGGAATGACCGGCGTGCTTATGGCCTCACCGCCCGCAGATTTCGTCCTTCACAACAGCCTGTTTCTGGTCGCTCATTTTCATAATGTGCTTATTCCCGGCGCGCTTTTCGGCTATTTTGCAGGCTATTCCTTCTGGTTCCCGAAGGCCATTGGCTTCACATTAAACGAGAAATGGGGCAAACGGGCATTCTGGGGTTGGCTGGTCGGTTTCTATCTCGCTTTCGCCCCGTTGTACATCCTGGGATTCATGGGAATGACCCGACGCTTGCAACACTACGACAATCCAGCCTGGCAGCCGTACCTGGTCATCGCCGCCGTTGGTACTGCCGTCATCTTCTTCGGTATCGTCTGTCAAATCATTCAACTGATCGTAAGCATCAGGGAACGTCATGCCACGAGGGACCTGACCGGAGACCCCTGGGATGGCCGCACTCTGGAATGGGCAATGTCCTCGCCGGCACCGGTCTACAATTTTGCCAAAATACCCGAGGTGCATGATCTCGATGCCTTCACCGATATGAAGGAGAAAAATATCGCCCGGAAAAGGCCTGAACACTATCAAGACATTCATATGCCCAAAAACACCCCTCACGGTGTTGTCAACGGCGCACTGGCCTTCATGTTCGGCTTCGCTATGATATGGCATATCTGGTGGTTGGTGATTGCTAGTGTCCTCGGTATGTTTTTTACCATTGTTTCAAGGGCCTCCGACGATGACATTCATTATGTCATACCGGCAGCCGAAGTCCAACGCACAGAGGATACGTATTATAAGCAACTCGCAGGTGCGTTGGACAGTCAGTACTAAACTGAAATTTCACAGGAGATGGAATAAGTGATAGGCGAAGTTTCACGCAACGACATTGCAGCCGAAGAGCAATTCGAAGAGGAGAGCGTCGAAAACCAGTCTTTTGGTTTCTGGCTGTATCTCATGTCCGACCTGGTACTTTTTGCTGCAATTTTTTCAACATATGCCGTTCTGGCTCATAACTATGCCGGAGGCCCGACGGCCAAAGATCTTTTTGATCTCCCCTATACCTTCGGGGAAACCATGCTTCTGCTGTTCTCCAGTGCGGCGTACGGTATGGTTATGCTGAACGTCCACGACGACAGACGGAGTCAAGTATTGACTTGGCTCTGTATCACTTTCCTGTTGGGGCTCGGTTTCATAGGCATGGAAATCCACGAGTTCAGAGCGATGATTCTGGACGGAAACGGCCCCGACCGGAGCGGCTTTCTGTCGGCATTCTTCACCTTGGTCGGGACACACGGCCTCCATGTCACCTGCGGTCTTATCTGGATGGCCGTCATGGGAACACAGGTCATAAAAAAAGGACTGACCGTTCCTGTCCAATCCCGTCTGATGCGTCTCAGCATGTTCTGGCATTTTCTGGACGTGGTTTGGGTTGCGGTATTCACCATTGTCTATTTGATGGGGGTCCTTTAAATGAAACAGAAAGCCATCGATAAATCAGGAGCAACCCAAGGAACCTTCAAATTGTATGTGATTGGTTTTATTCTATCGGTCGTCCTGACAGCAGTGGCATTTTGGGTGGTGATAAGCGGAACATTGACATATTCGGCAATATTGACAATCATCTTTGCAGCTGCCGTAGCCCAGATCCTGGTGCATCTTCATTATTTTCTTCACCTGGATTTCTCTTCAGAAGCTCAGTGGAATATGCTTGCCATGGTTTTCACAGTCCTGATATTGGTGCTCTTCGTCGGCGGAACGCTTTGGATCATGCACGACCTCAACTACCGGATGATGTGATGCAGACACCTATTTTGGCGAGGTTTTAACAGCGGCACCGAGGATTGCGAATCGAGATTCCTTATAGCCGCCAAGGAGGTGTAAATCCGAAGAGGCAAGCGCCTCCCGGTACTCGGGGCCGTGGAACCGGTTTTCCCGAGGGTGATCAAGTATCCTTAGGAACAAAGGGTTGGCATAGAGAGGCGGATAAATTTCCTCAAAAAAGAACATTCCTCCGTCTTTGAGGACTCTTGCTATTTCCGTGACGCCCTTTTGCCAGTTTTCCAAATGATGGATGATGCCGTAGTTGAAAACGGCATCGAACGAGCGGTCGGGAAAAGGCAACTCCTGGGCATCTCCTGCCAGAAGATGCATGGGAACATTTTCCCAGGTTGTCCCTCTTTTTTTGGCGGTGCGCAACATATCCAGGTCGATATCGAGTGCATGAATGGAGGCCGGAACAAAGGACCGGCTGATTATTCGTGCTCCGACGCCGCACCCGCAACCGATTTCCAGACACTTTCCTCCCGGTGGCAGGGTCCCTATTTTTCTAAAAAACCTGGCTTCCTGAAGTTGTACGAATTGCCGAACCGGGCTGTTCACCCAGAGTCGCTCCAGCCAGCTTACCTTCATTGTCCCTCCTTCCTGCCTTGGAAAATCTTTGCAATACCAAACGTTAATTTTTTAATGGCGAGACCGCGAAACCCTGCCGCCTCGATTTCAGCGACGAACTTATCATCGTTGGGAAATGTATCCACCGACTCGGCCAGATAACTATAGGCGTAATTGGTGCCTGAGATCAAATTGCCGATGGGAGGGAGAATGTGGTCAAAATAAAACCGATACAGACGGTAAAGAAGCGGTTGATCCGGATAGGAGAATTCCATGACAAAAAGCCTCCCTCCTGGTTTCAGGACCCGATAAAATTCGCTCAAAACCTGCCATCTCTCCTCTATATTGCGAATACCGAAGGAAATGGTTACGGCTTCAACCGAGTCACTTTGTATCGGAAGCCGGCGGGCATCTCCTGCTGTAAGACAGATCCGGTTTGCAAAACCTCGGGATACGATCTTTTTGTTGCCGACACCCAGCATTGCCGGCGAAAAATCAACACCCACAACACGCACCTGAGGATACCGGCCGCAGATGGAGAGGGCGATCTCGGCGGTACCCACCGCAACGTCAAGGACAGTGCCTCCCTGTTCGAGCTGAAGGATTTCCGCTAGAACGCGCCGCCAATAGACATCTCTGCGCAGGGAAAGAAAACTGTTTTGAAAATCGTAGCCCGAGGCAATTGTTTCAAACATTGATTTTACTGCTGTATCTTTCATTTCTTATCCGTTTTGATGGCTCCCGCCACCCATTCGATTTCTTGTAGTAGACAATCAGTTACGGAACCGCCTTGCAGTTCCGGCGGAAGAATAGTCCAGGTATAGGTTTCCACCTCAAACACAGGGTGGGACGGAAGCAGCGGAAGGACCTCCTGGAGGAAAAACCGTGTGCTATCGCAATCTCCGGTGGTATCCATAAAAACAGGCACATGAAAATGGACGCGCCATTCCTCGACATCGGCAGGAGATGCTGAAATGGCGAGGTCCAGATCGTCGTAACGCAGCAGCTCTCCACGCTTTGTTCTGCCCACTGTCTGATGAAGGTAACACGGTTCCTGAAAGTGCCGAAGAAGACTGATATCGGAGTCCATCAACCGAAGAGCCGAAGACACCTGTACATGGCCGATCCGGATGCCGTTTGCCTCAAGGAGCTTAAGGGAAGCTGCAGGATTTTCGAACTGGAGCGCCTGGTGACAGCAATCGTAGCAGACCGCAAGATGGGCCTGCAAGTGTGGCGGCAGAACAAGACGGTTAAAAAACGCAACAACATCATCAATGGTTTCCAAAAGGCATCCTGGTTCAGGTTCCATGGAAAGAAGGATCTCTTTACCGGTTTCTTGCGCCAGGTGATGGAGATATTCAAGGGCGGCCAGCAGGTGTTTTGTCACCGTCGGCAAGTCTTTCTCCCCAATACACTTATGAAACCCGACCGGCACGGTTGAGATGGAGCCCGTCATGCCGTCCGGAAGCCATAAGGCCAGCAACCCCGCGAGTTTTTTCGTGTAATCGAGACGTTCGGAAAAACGCCAGTCGGGCAGATAAACCGACTGTTTAACCGGTTCGTTATGAAAGGCGCCGTAAGGAAAGCCATTCACGCTTGCCACATAAAAACCCTCTTGCAGGCACCAGCGATGAAATTCCTCTGCCGTATCAAGGGTCATCTCCCGTGCCGCCCGTCCTGAGAGCCGCAGGCCGATGGGGAAAGAAGCTTTGGGAGACAGGCGTTTTTTTATCACCGGTGCATGCCGGCGAACGGCCGAAAAAATCTCCGGCCAGCTCTCCCCCGGATGAATATTGGTGCAGTAGGTTATCGCCGGAAGAGAAAAAAGACTGCCCTCTCCGAACTCGGAATCTCGCATCGATACAGATTTCGGCGGATTAAAAGATTCAAATGACGATGTCAATGCGATTCTCCGTACATGGGCATGAATCCGTCGGTTCGACCGGCGCGATTTTCTCCGTTGCCGCCATGCAAAAGCAACTCGTTTACGCATCGTTCCATCAAGGAAATGTCAATGTGATCGACTTCTCTCTTGCCGCCAATGCAGGTCAGCAGCGTAATTGCCAACTCCCCGCCCAGGTGCTCCCTGAAATCCGCCAGGGCGGCACCGACATCGAGGTCGGCAAGAGACGGATGGTACAGTGGCAATCCCAAACCGTCAAGCAAGGTGAAGATTTGCTGCAATTCATTTTCATCCAGCATTCCTATATGATACGAATAAAGACTATCCAGGGCCATGCCGATGGAAACCGCCTCGCCATGCTTGAGGGAGCCCTTTGTCATCTCTTCGAGCTTGTGCGCCGACCAATGACCGAAATCAAGAGGCCGGGCTGATCCCAATTCAAATGGATCTCCTCCGCTGCCGATATGATGCATATGCAACGCTGCACAGCGATGTATCATTTCCTCCATTGGCCGGGAGCTGAATGAGGCGAGTTCGAATCTTTGTTCGTAGAGAAAGGTAAAAAATGACTTGTCCTTGATCAATGCCACCTTTATCGCTTCGGCGATTCCGGCGCGCAACTCGCGAGGCGGAAGTGTATCTAGAAAGGCGAAGTCATTGATGACGGCAAACGGAGGAGCAAAAGTGCCGATGAAATTTTTTCGACCAAGGGCATTAATACCATTTTTAACACCAATACCCGCATCGTTTTGAGCGAGAACCGTCGTCGGCATTCGTACAAGCCGCAACCCCCGGTGTGCGACGGCTGTTCCATACCCGACGGCATCAAGCACGGCGCCGCCTCCTATGGCCAACACATAGGAGTGCCGGCACAGGTGATATTTTTGAACGCACTTCATTATCGTGTCGTTCACTTCATAGTCCGATTTACAGCTTTCACCACCTTTCACAATTAATACCGGTCCGCAAAGCTGCATAACATCCTCATGAGCCTGTGCATAATCTTCAATCTGACCGGGAAGGGCCGGGTGTTCGGCAAGGACGCCGGAATCGACGACACAAAGAACACTGTGACGTTTTTTCCCCCCCTGTAAAAATACGGAGGCTAACAGCGGATCCTCATTCCGAACAACATTGCGGCTGAAATACACAGGATACGAATAGTGGATAGTGAACTGCTGTTGAAGTGTCTGCATGAATAAATCTCAAATTAATAATAGGCAAAGACGCCGGTTCATCCTTTAGGGAATGCGTGGTTTTCTTTCCGAATATGAAGAGAGCTGCTTTACAGAAAAGTGTCCTCGGTTATGAAATCCATCATCTCTGCAATGCTCTGTTCCATGATGGTTTTCACTTTTCCATTGTTGCCGCCCGGTCATTACCCCCGGACGAGCAGCAACGGAGCCTTTTACCTCATTCCGATTACGAACAGGGCATCTTCACGAGTCACTATAGGCTTGAAGCAAACCGGATTCAAGGAAAAAAGACTGTGATAACACAGAGCATGAAAGAAGGAAAAATGCTTGATATGTTATTTTTCGTAGCTGATTTTTTTGTTGCGGAAGGTAATTTACCTCAAGCTTCTTTGTTTCATACCGATTGAATCAGCCTTCGAAAAAACGCGATACCTACGGAGCCTTTTGCAAAATGAGGATTTTCGTTCAATTTGAACAATTTTTGGAGCACAGACATACGATTGCGGCAGTCTCAAGCCGGCACTTCATAAATATTTTTTCTTGGCAAACTCTTTTTCAAAATGAAATTGGTTATCGTTACTAACTATAAACCGATACAGGAGCGCTGGTGTTTGATAAGAAAAGCATGGTGTCCAAATACAATAACACAATAGAGACATATGTACGTACTTTTTGAAAAAATAACCTACCTTTTCGACCCCGTCCATTATGCCTGGGAACACGAAAGGATGCATAGGAAAATTTCCATCGCCCTGGTACTCTTCTTTTTGATAGGTCTTTTGGTCATTGAGATGAAAAGGCAGGGGTGGATTCCTCCCTTTTTGCAGGATTTGGTTCCGAGTAATCATTTTCTGGCCGTTCAGGCGGCATTTACAGTCGTCCTGATCCTGGAGGTTGTAAGCCTCATCTTTACGCTTCCTTGCTCTTTTTCCCGCTCCGTCGGCAAACAGTTCGAGATTCTGTCTCTCATCCTTATGCGTAACGCTTTCAAGGCACTGGCTCAATTTCCAGAACCCATAACGTTTGCGGGGAATAGAGATGCAATACTGCATATCATTTCGGACGGTTTTGGTGCGCTTTTTATTTTTGCCCTGCTCGGATACTATTATATGGTTTTAGAGCGTGCTTCGGACGAAACAATGAAACCTGCAGATCTCTTCAGCTTTGTTTCGGCCAAAAAAGGGATTGCTCTCATACTCATATTGATCTTCATTATTCTAGGCTTAAACAATGTCCGGATGTGGGCAACACACCGTGAACATACAGATTTTCTCTATGATTTCTACACCATCCTGATTCTCACCGATATTTTGGTCGTTTTGATCTCTGAGTGTTATCATCCTTCTTTTTATACGGTTTTTCGAAATTCGGGTTTTGCCCTGTCAACCATGCTCATACGGATGGCACTGGCCGCACCTCCCTATTACAATGTTTTACTTGGTGTTGCAGCGGCTTTGTTTGCAATCCTGCTCACCAAAATCAGCGCGAGGCTTTTCAAAGAAAATCCGGCCACTCGAAAAAGAGTCTCTTCCCATGGCTGCGGTATTTCGGGTAAGTGACGGCTATCGTGCCGTTGGCAGATCTGCAAGCTCCCACACACCGTCAATTTTTGAGCTGCAGTGAGGACAACGTGACTTGCCGATACTGTTGGCACGAATGTTGAAGCCGAAACGGCGGATGATTTCCCCCTTACAGGACGGGCAAAAGGTATTTTCTCCCCCTTCGCCGGGAACATTCCCTTCATAGACGTAATGAAGCCCGCACTCAAGCCCTATTTTCCTGGCCTTCCGGAGGGAGGATACCGGGGTAGGACGGCGGTCGGTCATCTTGTATGTGGGGTAAAAGGCGGTAACATGCCAGGGTATGTCAGGATCGACACTGCCGATGAACTCGGCAATCTGCCTCAGTTCGCCGTCGCTGTCGTTGAGTCCTGGGATGACAAGCGTGGTGACTTCCACCCATACACCAAGCTCCTTCATGAGACGCACCGTTTCCAATACCGGATACAGTTTCGCCCCGCAAATCTTTTTATAGAATTCTTCACTGAATGCCTTGATATCGATGTTTATCGCATCAAGAACCGGTGCAAGCATCCGAGTCGCTTTCTCCGACATGTAGCCATTGGATACAAAGACATTTCCAATTCCTCTCTGGCCGGCAAGGACACAGCAGTCATAGGCAAATTCGAAAAACACCGTGGGCTCCACATAGGTGTAGCTGATCGAACTGCAACCACTTGACGTTGCTGCATCGACCACTTGTTCGGGACTTCGTTCATTTCCTGCCATTTCGTCTTCCGACATATGAAACGCCTGTGAAATCGAACTGTTCTGGCAGTGACGGCAGTGAAAGTTACAGCCTACGGTGGAGATGGAATACGACAAACTTCCCGGCAGAAAGTGAAATAACGGCTTTTTCTCGATGGGATCGATATGCTCGGCAACCAATTGACCATACACCAGACTGTAAAGGGTCCCTCCCCTGTTCTGCCGTACCCCGCAAATTCCGCGTTTGCCTTCTTTGAGGAGGCACTTATGAGCACAGAGTTCACAGACGAGGGACTCCTTATCTTGCCGGTAAAGTAGCGCTCTATGCAAAAGACTCATAACATCTTCTCATTCCAAAAAGTTCCCGCAGAGCCGAATTTTCAAGACAAGAAAACCCTCTTCCTCCACGGTCTTCTTTTGGGGAATACAGGTCATATCCACCGAAGGAAAAAGGTTATGAAATTTCTCAATACGGAAACCAAAAAAAACTCTTTCCGAGGCTCAGTGGAAAAGGCGGTCGACCAGTGATACATTTGATTTGAATCAGGAACAACAAGTTTCCTCCGACTTGTATTGGAGATACTGATAATCTCCTCCATATGCCATTTTTTCATAATACCCCCCTATCATGAAATTTATGTCGACGAAGACCCTGGAACAGGTCTCTATAAAAAACGATATCACAGTCCGTTACATGAAGTCAAACCTACCGGCTCTATCCTTTTCAAAGGGAATTTTTCAGAGAAAAAATACGCCGAACCTTCCCCGCATTGTCAATGATTACAGTAGAAAAAACGGCTTACTTCTCGTCCCCTTTCTGCTCCCGCCATTCCGAATCGACCAGAATATAGTATGGCCGGAACCTCTCCTTATAATTCATTGCCTGAACATTTTTGATAAAATAACCCAAATAGAGGTAATCGATGTTTTGATCGAGACAATAATTGATCATGGTCAAAATATTATATGTCCCAGGGCTTCGTCTTGCTTCTGTTTCATCAAAGAAAAAATAAACAGCATTCATCCAGTTCTCACCGATATCGACGATGCCGTTGCCTATCAATCTGCCTTGGATCCTGTACCGGAATTCAAGTGTCGAAGTAATAGTATTGAGGAAAAAACCGGAATAATAGCCTTTAGCCGTGTTGTTCTTATGTGGATACCGGCTCTGAAGAAAGCTTTCGCAAAGATTGAGATTTTCTTCACTGGGCCGAACAGGTCCGAGCTCTATTTCCACATCGCTGTTTTTTTTCAACACACGTTTCTGATTCCTATTCGGCCGAAACGTTTTCGGATGAAGGCGGATGGGAATGCAGGCGCGGCATTCTCTACAGTGCATGGTATAGAGATAGTTGCCATTTCGCCTATATCCCGCGGCGAGAAACAACTCCATTGCCCTATCGCGCAAAGGGCCCGATACTCCTTGATAAAAGGTGGCAAGAAAGGGTTGATTATACGGACAGTTAACCGTTATATCATAAAAATATTTACTCAATCTTGCCTCTAAGGAGGCAAATTCGCGCAAACATTGCTGGTCGTATAAAGATCTCAACTGCTTACTTCCTCTCCTGATTGGTTGGTTTGGCGGCGTTCGGACTTTTCGTCCTTGCGCGTACAGCCAGCCACCTGAATAACTATCTACTCTTGTTCAGTTTTATTTTTTTAAGCCTCACCTTACGGTATTTGACAGTTAAAATATAAAACCAAGGTGGCATTGGCTGCCGTTGATGGAACAAGACTGCCTCTGAAACAATAAGCGATCAATATCGTTCAGTCGAGTCTTACCATGCCCTCTTCCTAAACAAGCCCCTGGTCCAACATGGCGTTCACAACCTTAACAAAACCGGCGATATTGGCTCCTGCCAAATAATTTCCTGGAATTCCGTAATCTTCCGCAGCCTCCAGGCAGGTCTTATGGATGGATTTCATAATCTGTTTCAGACGTTTATCCACTTCCTGGCGCGGCCATGAGAGACGCATAGAGTTCTGAGCCATCTCCAGACCGGAAACGGCAACACCTCCAGCATTGGCTGCCTTTCCGGGTGCGTAAAGAAGTTTATTGTCGATGAAAATATCGATTGCTTCCGGAGTCGAGGGCATATTAGCCCCCTCACAGACCAATTGGACGCCATTGGCGACCAAATTCGTTGCATCCCGGCTGTTTATCTCATTTTCAGTGGCACAAGGCAGAGCACAATTAGCCTTATGATTCCAAAGGGGATTGTACCCCAGGCCCGGATCGACCGGAGTATAGACGGCATCCTTATACTCTTCAGCGTATTCGCTGATTCTGCCACGTTTTACATTTTTCAAAAGCTTGATATAGGCAAGCTTTGCCGCATCGATCCCCTGTTCGTCGAAAATGTAGCCGGACGAATCGGACAAGGTAACCACTTTGCCGCCCAGCTCCATGATTTTTTCCACGGTATACTGGGCAACATTTCCCGCCCCGGAAACCAGGCAGGTTTTACCTTCCATCGACTGGTTTCGCGTGGCCAACATTTCTGCAGCAAAATATACGGCACCGTACCCGGTGGCCTCGGGCCTGATCAGACTTCCTCCCCAATTCAGGCTCTTACCCGTCAACACTCCGGTAAATTCATTTTTAAGCTTTTTATACATACCGAAGAGAAAACCGATCTCGCGCGCACCAACGCCTATATCCCCGGCGGGAACATCAGTATGAGGTCCGATATGCCGGAAAAGTTCCGCCATGAAGGACTGACAGAAGTGCATGACTTCGGCATCTGATTTGCCTTTGGGGTCGAAATCCGACCCTCCTTTACCTCCCCCCATGGATAAAGTGGTCAGGGAGTTTTTGAAAACCTGCTCAAAGGCCAGAAACTTGATGATCCCGAGATTGACGGACGGATGAAAACGAAGCCCTCCTTTGTATGGTCCCAAAGCGCTGTTCATCTCAACACGAAATCCACGATTGACCTGCACCTGCCCCTCATCATCCATCCAGGGGACACGAAACATGATCACCCTTTCCGGTTCTGTGATCCGTTTCAATACCGCCTGCTTCCGATATTCAAGGTTGCGATCGAGCACAGGCGTTACCGTGGACACAACCTCTTGAACAGCCTGATGAAATTCATGTTGCTCCGGGTCTTTTTCGATGATGTGGTTCATGATTTTGTCCATACATGTCTCCTTTGCAAATGAGAAAGAGAAGCTACTCAGCGGCCGGCTGAGGTTCATAAATGACGCTCTCGGATGTTTTTCCGTTGCAGATCATTACAAAGGGGCGGGAAAGACGGATATGCCGGACATATTTGCCATCAAATTCGTACGGATTCCCCAAAAGCCATTCCCAATTCAAATGGCCGCCTTCCTCTTCATAAAGACTTGCGGTCCTTCGGTCCTTCCGTCTCTCATCCACTGTGAGATAGGGAATTCCCAAGGATGTGATATTCTGAAAGAAATGGGTGCCCTGAGACGGATCGGCCCGGATGAGATCGTTGCGCACTTCGATGATTGCCCCGACTCCCGAGATATCGTTCCATTGTACCGGGGTGCCGAGCCAGGGATCGGCCGACCCCCAACGGCCGGGCCCGATCAGCAAGTAGGACCGCCCTTCCGCGGACAGCTTTCTATTCAACATGCCCACCTCTGTGGCGATGGCTCTTGTCGCAGCCGGCTGAAAGGTGTCCGGCTTAACGAATACAATATCGGACATGGAGGAAAATCTGCCGTGGCCAAGACACCTTGCCGACGAGCAGAAGGCTGCTTTTTTCTCGAATTCGCGAATCTGTACATCCATCTGTCCCCTTCCGGTAACCATCGGTCGAAGCTGCAGAAAATAAAAGACGGAGTCCGCGGGATTCCGGTCCAAATGGACGGCAAATTCGATTTCCACCTCACAGCCCATGCCTTCCCGCCCGACCTTCAAAAGCTCGAGGAGAATTTCCGGCAGCGGGTAGAGATCATATTTCAACAGCTGGGCAAAAGTCATTACCCTAAGCCCCGGAAGATAGGTATCTCTGATTCGGTGTTCTTCGGCTATGAAAGTTGAAGACAACGCACGGATGGGAAATTCCTTCTCTCCTTCCTGCACCTCCCTTCGTACAAGATTGGAGTTTTCCCGGTGAAACGGTGCGGCGGAAGAGACATCTAAAGCGTAAAATTTGCGCTGGCAATTGGCAAGAATATCGTCGACGGTTGAAAACTGAACCAATCTCTTGGGATGAGCGGGGGAAAAACGAAGTGATTTTCCACCCTCAACTACGGTTTTTCCGATACCCAGCGCTATATGGGCGATCCCCTCTTCGGCATGCATCTTCAGCACCGGATAATAATTATGCGACTGGGCCACTCCGGATATGGGAGGATACCAGAAATTGCCGTACCGGCTCCCCACAACCTGCTGAATGATGATGGCCATCGAATCTTCGTGCCCATCCCCCAATGTCTTCGAAAAAAGTTGCGGGCCTTCAAACCAGGTGGATGCATAAACAAGTTTTATCGCCGATTCGATCTGCCTGAGCCGTTCAGCAAAGTCCGGGTGATTGTTGGCAAGGAAATAAGTCGAGTAGAGCCCGGCAAACGGTTTATACAGCCCGTCTTCCAGCAGGCTCGACGAGCGCACCGAGATAGGAAAATTACATTTGTACAAAAAACCGCGCAGATGCTGGGATAACCATTCCGGCAAGGAAGCGGCCAAAAACATATCTTCGATCTGCCGGTCATCAAGGCCTTCGGTTTGGACGAGGTTATTTTCCTTCACAAATGAATCGAAACCATCCGCTGTAATCACGCAGGTCTTCGGGATTGTAACATTCATCCGGCTGAGAATGGACTCCCGGTCATGGATATTCTGGAGTCTTGCCCACATAAAAGCCAGGCCCTGCGCCTTGCCGCCGACCGAGCCGTCTCCTATCTTGACAAAATCCATAATCTCAGGGTCATAGCTATCGGCAAAAAACCTGGCCACGATCCCCTGTTGTCGGAGTCTACGCAGCGCGTGCACTTTAAAGACGAGATCATCACGCATGTCGGCTGCTTTTTCAATCCGGGAAATATAGTCTTTGTGCAGACGGCGGGCCAACGCAACTTCGGATCGAGCCATTATCCAATTGGAAAAATGATTCCTGTTTGCATGATAACGCAACGACTCATCCGGGATAACCTTAAGCATTTCTTCGAAATCCCTGATGGTCTTGGCGCGGCAGATCTCCGTATTATTCGGCATGCGAAAAACGAAATCGCCGAACCCCAGATGATCCGTAAAAAAATCCCGCAACTCGTCAACGACTGAAGGAGAACTTTTATTGACATATACCGCAGGAATTGCTTCTGCCTTCTCACGATTTTGCGGCTCGGAGGACAACAGGAGCAGAGGAAGGTCGTGAATCTGTTCGCGGACATGGCGTAAAAACCTGATACCTGCATCCTGATCCTGTTGGCATTCCCTCGGGAATCTGGCATCGGAGATGATGCCGAAAACATAGGGCCGAAAGGCATTGTAGAGGGATAGTGCATGTTCGTAGTCTGTCGCCATCAGGATTTTCGGTCTGGCGCGCATCCTGAGCAAACGGTGTTTCTCGTTGAGGCTTTCATCCAGAACGGATTGAGTCTGTCTGACAACTTCCTTGTAGATCAACGGCAGAAAAAAGGACCGGTCCACCGGAGAGTCCTCAATGTAAATGATAACCCTGACCATGGCCCGTTTTGTATCCGCAACCGCATTGACATGATCTTCGACGTTTTTGACCAGCGCGACGAGGAGGTCCGAACCGCAGCACCAAAGAAAGATATTGTCGATACCCGAACCGTCACACTTTGCTGAAAAAGGGGAAATTGCCCTGATATTATGGACAATCAGAATGACAGGCAGGTTCGGTTTGATCTTTTTGACCGCAAGGCCCAGGTCAAATGCATTGGTACCGCTCATGAACGGCATGGTGATGACCAAATCGAAGCGCTCGTTTTTAATGCGGTCAATTGCCTCATTCCCCGATGAGACGCGAGTGACCCGCGGAGCTCCACTGAGATTCAACCCCTGGTATTCCCGTATGACGCGAGTGGCGATGGAACCGTCTTCTTCCATAAGGAAAGCATCGTACGGGCTGGAGACAAGAAGGATATTCATAACCTTGAAGGCCATCAGCTCATGGAATATCTTGAAGTGCGGATCAAAATCCGGGACGGTCTTTTCGCTCTCGTCTACCACTGGCTCTCTCCTGGAGATCTAAAATATCCGGTATAGCTCTGGATATATTGTATATCCATCGGCTAAAAAAGGAAAATTTTTCTCGAATCGAGGACGGGGCTAGTCGTTTGGCAGCAAGTCTTCAGGAGTATTGACATTGCGCCAGGAGGGAAGAAGATGGGCCGGAATGAGAGGCGTATCGATCTTCGGATTTTCGGCCAAGGCGTTAATCCGCAGACACCCGCGACGGGCCATGTCTTCAAACAGGTAGCGGCTGCGGAAATCGTACTGGGCAAGCAGGGGCTCCACAGGTCCTCCTATTTGCTTCCTGGGAAGCACCCCCCAGACTCCCGGCCGACGGGCGGCAAGCAGCCATTGAAGCGCTTCTTCGATAATATCGGGCATATCACATGCCACAAAAAACCAGGATACGCGAGGCTGCCAGCGCATTGCAGACAGCATACCGGCAAGGGGACCGACAAGGCCTGGAGGATCGAAAAGGCGGGGAATGTGTTTCATATCCTCAGGAATTTCTCCACGGCCTAAGATGACTGTGCCATTGACGAAAGGCTCTAGAATTCCGATCGTCCGTGCAAGCCAGGTAATTCCCCGGCTGTCTTTGAACAGATGTTTGGGCTGTCCCATCCTGGAACTGCGGCCTCCTATGAGCACTCCGGCCCAAACAGGTGTCTGCCGCCAGAGTTCGTCGATCCGTCCGAGCAGAAAGGCAAGCACCGTCTTCAGCCGTCCCTCAGGTCCGAAAGATCGCAACACTGCACCTTCTTTCGGAGATGAAGACGCTTCATCTTCCAGAAAGAGTAGAGGTGTGCCTCTTCCACTCGCACCATTCACCAGGAAGAGATCGCATGGAAGCTTCGTCATCTCCTCTTCGAGGACAGAAGCATATTCGCTATCCGCAAACCGAACGCCATCAATGACTTGCGCGCGTAAACCTCGTCTTTCCAATTCCTTGGCAAGAGCGGTCAACAAGGCTATACGCTCGGAAACGGTTGCACCGCAGATCTCGAATACGGGGAGAGACACAGGCAATGGTCCCAACTCAATCATCGAGTCTCTACTCCCCTGTAAGCGGCTTCTCCGATCGGGGAAGTACTCTTGCCGCCCGGCCCCGCCGTAAGAATTCTTCAACAGCCGCCAAGCCGTTTTCTCCAAGATCAAGGGAGAAATCGTTAACATAGAGGTCGATGTGACTCTTGATCACATCAACATCCAACTCTTGAGAATGACTACGGATATAAGGAAGACAGTGTTCCGGATAGGCCATGGCGAACTCAAGACTGTTTTTGATTGACGAATCGATTCGACCGATCAGTTCCGGTCCGAGTTTTCTTTTTGCCGCAATGCAGCCAAGAGGAATGGGACATCCCGAAATATCCTCCCACCATTGCCCAAGGTCACGGTGACAAACGAGTCCCATCTGCTGATACGTAAAACGGCTTTCATGGATGATCACCCCGCCGTCCACCCGATCCTTGCGTATCGCGTCGATGATCGTATCAAAACGCATCTCGACCAGATCGGTGCACTCCGGCGCAAACATCCGAAAAAGCAAAGCTGCAGTGGTGTTCTTTCCGGGGATTGCAATCCGCGCCTCCTCCAGATGTTTCATCTTCTTGCCGGATTTTGTCACCAATAACGGACCGCAGCCTCGTCCCAGAGCGCTGCCGGATCGCAGCAGACAATACTCATCCAACACGTACCCCAACGCATGGAAGGAAAGTTTGGTCACATCCAATCGGGACTCCATAGCCCAGTCGTTCAGCGTCTCTACGTCCTCCAAATGAGGTTCTTCAAACTGAAGGCCGTCCAAATCGCTCCGGCCGTGCACCAAGGCATAGAAGATATGCGTATCGTTCGGGCAGGGAGAAAACCCGAGAGTGAGAGGTTTCATGTAAAAATACCGTTGTTTTATAATTACAGAGGCAATAAGCGATAAATGATGAGGGAATACTTTTTCAAACACTCCGGATAAAAAACCCGCCGAAACGGTGTTCGCATTAAAAACGGACAAATGCTAGTCGATCGATCCTGTTGATGCAACCGTATTTGTCCTCTGATTTGCCTATCGTGTAACGACATACTTTTATATACCTCATTGTCGCCGTGTTTTTATCTTTAATATAATGAAAACTTGTGACAAAATAAATGCAGTCCAAGGCACTTATACAATTGCCCTCGTTGTGTAAAAAAAACTGATGCTCATCCGACGCTCCCAGAGATGCGTTTGACTCCCAGATTTTTTCCGCCGTGGAAGGAAACTCTCGGATAATGCATATGGTATTCCCGGCAGCGTTGTCTATCTTCAAAAACAGAAAAATCTTCAGTCAGCCGCACCTTTGCCGGGCACTACCTCCAATGGGAGTTATTCAATTAAGATAATGCTAAAGCAATGAAAGCCACTTCCCCCCATTCGGACCTCCAACATTTCCTCAACGAAGTGCCTTTATTCTCTTCAATCCCACAAAAACAAATCAAGGCAATTGTTTCCTGCTTTCATGTCATACGCCTAAAAAAAGACACCATTATTTTCAAGCAGGGGGACATCAGCGATTCGATGTATATCATCCACTCGGGAATTGTGGTTATCTCCTGCGAAAAGAACAACGAGGTGCTGTTCCAAACCGAACTGAGAAGAGGAGACTTTTTTGGCGAAATGGCCTTGCTGTCCGAACTGCCGAGAAATGCCGAAGCCAAAGTGACCCTGGATTCCACACTCTTCTGTTTAAAAAAGGATGAATTCAAGATTCTTCTTAGAAAAAACAAAAGCATGGGATTGTTTTTAAGCCGCCTCTACGCAAGAAGATTATCCTCCGATTCCGCCAAGAAGGTCACTTTGCATAAAGCCGGGTTTTATACCGTTTCCGCCACAGAGCCAAATCTTGGGCTCTCTCATTTTCTGTATTCCATGTCCTACCATATTTCCACGGAGTCGGACAAAAAAATCTTGGTCGTGGAGCCGCATCTCGAACTTAAAAGCATAATGCGGAAATTCGATCTCGGAATTACCGAGTGCCCCGACGAAAACCTTTTCGATCTGCTGCCGCCAAATATCTACACGAGAGAGGACTTTCAATGGTTCAAACACCCATCGGGTTTTATTGTTCTCCAAGTAAATAAAGGATTCAACGACCGGTTGGTTCCTGTATTACCGCTTCTTATGGAGAGCCTAAAGTACAGGTATGATATTGTTATTTTCAGCCTTTCCCATTATTTCGGCAATCTTGAACGACAGGCGACGAGACTCTGCGACAAAAACCTGCTGCTCATCAATAATACCAGGGCGGCATTCCAAGATGTCTCGCAAAAACTCAAACGGCTTGAGGAAACAGTCGGCGTGGGATTGGATCGGATTCGAGTAGGTGTCAGTCATCTTTGCGGTTCTATAGGGATTGCAAGGGTACAACTGAAACGGGAGTTGCATCTTTCCGAAACGCCGCAGATCTGGGTGGACCGATCGGATAAAGCCTTCAACGATCAGATTGACACGGAAAAGCGATTCCCGGTCAAGGGAGCCAGAGCGGTAGCCAGGGAAATCGCCGGTGTGCGGGTCGGTATAGCCTTAGGCGCCGGTGCGGCAAGGGGATGGTCACATATCGGAGTCTTAAAGGTTCTCCAGGATGAGGGAATTCATATCGATATGATTGCAGGGACCAGCATGGGAGCCTTGGTTGGAGCGATTTTTGCCTCTTCGGGTTCCGTTGATACATTGAAAGAGCAAACCATTGAGCGTTACACCACCAGACGCCTGACAAGAAAAGGGCTTTTCGATTATACTCTCCCCCTTAAGGGGTTATTGCGAGGTCAAAAGGTCATGGATCTCGTTGCCGCAGCGATACAACATGCAGATTTCATGGATCTGTTAATCCCAACCTATGTGGTCAGCGTCGACATCATAAAAGGTGAAGAGATTCTCATTGAAACAGGCGACGTTGCAAAGGCGGTGAGGGCGAGCCTTTCCCTGCCTGCAATATTTTCTCCTGTGCATCACCAAGGACGATGGCTGGTTGATGGAGGTCTTTTAAACCCGTTACCCGTAAATGTATTGGAACAAAAAGGCGCTGACAAGATTATAGCCGTTTGTGTTGAAAATCAGGGACCGCCGGCAAAACAGACATTAAAACCGCCAGGAATCATGGAGGTGATTTCAAGAACGGTCGCCATTGTGCATGGCAGGGCCACAAGCGGTTTTGCCCAAAGGTCCGATATCGTCATCTACCCGGATGTTCAGGGCTTTGCCTGGGATGATTTTCACAAGGGTGAGGTGCTTATGCAAAAGGGTATCAGCGCGTGCCGGGAAATGATCCGGGAAATCAAAGCACTCGTGCAATAATCAATACGAGCAAAAAGACAATTTTTCAGGATGACTTAAAGATTTTTCAGAATTTCAGCCGTAGCCTTGGCGGCCTTCTCGCATGCCTCCTGAAGCCTCCAACGGGAAAGATCCCGATCCTCGACCCGATTCGAGATACAGCGCACCTCAAGCATAGGCAGGGAAAATTCCGTACAGACCCTTGCCACTGCAGCGCCTTCCATGGATTCACATTGTGCCCGAAACCGGCCGCTAAGACTTGCGCCGCGGACAAGAGTAGCCGAGACACCGGACACAGTCACGAAATTTCCGGTTTGCATTCGGATTCCCCGATCAGCACAGATCCGAAGAGCCTGTTGCAAAAGCTTGGGATCCATCTCAAAAAAGGTTTTTACCGCGAATTCCGCCGGAATCGGTTCAATCCGATCCGGGTAACAGATCCCCGTATCTCCGAAGGCTTCAGATTCCGCCAGGAAAAGATCGAGAATTTCAGGATGTACCTCTGATGAGATCGGCAAATAACCTCCGGCCACTCCGAAATTGACGACCGCAGAAATCACTTCATGATACGTGTCGAGAAACCTGGTCAGACGTACAGCCGTTTCCACCGGCCCTACGCCTGTGACAAAGAAGTGGGCGCGGGTATCGCCTCCCTGCATCAGACGCTGCAGCGGGCTCATCTCAATTTCAGTTGCGGCAAGTGCGAGAAGCATGGTACAAAGATCGGCTCCAAATAAATTTAACAAACGTTCGGCAGTATTCCAGTTTGGACCCGCTGGTCCGCGAAAGGGACAGGTCGATCAATTCCCCGAAAAGATAATTTTTACTTACAGTAAAATCGAATCAGCATGCAACAGGATTTCGTCCTTAACTCATACAACTACTACCTTCCGCCCAAAAACATCGCTCAGAATCCTGCAGACCGCAGGGATAAATCGCGCCTCTTAGTTCTTCACACATCGTCCGGAAAAAGGGAACACCGCATGTTCTCTGATATTGTCGAATACCTCTCGGGAAACGACATGCTGGTGGTTAACGACACCCGGGTTTTTCCGGCAAGGTTGCACGGCGTAAAGCAGACGGGCGGCAAAGTAGAGGTCTTTCTTTTGCAATATCCTGTGGAAAGCGGCATCGCCACCTCGCCTTGCGCCACCGCCGTTGCCATTGCCTTGCTCAAGGCATCAAAAAGACCTCAACCAGGCTCGCTGATCTTAATAGGCGAATCTCTTTCCTGCCTTGTCTTGGAACTTTTAGAAGACGGAAAAGCACGCATCGAGTTGCATTACCCGCTTGATAAAGATTTATCGGATATCCTGGCTGGTTATGGTCAAGTTCCTTTGCCTCCCTATATAGAGCGTGAAGGCGGAACGACGGTGGAAGATGTGGAGCGCTATCAAACGATCTATGCCGACAGGCCGGGCGCCGTTGCCGCTCCGACTGCCGGTCTTCATTTTACGGACTCCCTCTTGGACACCGTATCGGCAAAAGGCATCGCCGTAGGCAGGATTACCCTGCACGTGGGATACGGGACCTTCGCTCCGGTCCGGAGCGAAGAGATCAGGGAGCACAGTATTCATGAAGAGCACGTGATCGTCACATCGGAAACAGCCGATATGATCAACGCAACAAAGAAACAGGGCGGCCGCATATGGGCCGTCGGCACCACGACGGTGCGGGCACTGGAATTTGCAGCCGATGAACAAGGCCATGTGCTGCCCTTTGAGGGGTGGTGCAATCTGTATATCTATCCCGGCTATCGTTTCAGAGTGATTGACAATCTGGTAACCAACTTTCACCTGCCCCGTTCGTCTTTGATGTTTCTTGTCGCAGCGCTCTGCGGCAGAGAGACATTGCTTTCCTGTTACAAGGAGGCCATTCTGAAAGGATACCGATTCTACTCTTACGGGGATGCCATGGCGATCATAAAAAAAACAACCGATCAAGAACCGTCTCCTGATCGGTCGTAAACGGCATATATTGGAAATTTCTTAAGACGTAGAGGCGGTACATCCTGCACAAGCCCCGCCGGAACTGCACGCAGGTGCTGGGGAGGATGCTGCTTTTTTCCCGTTTCCGGCAGAGGCGCTGGCGTATCCGTCGGCGTACCAGCCACCGCCTTTGAGCTGAAACGAACTCATCGACATTAACTTTTTCACCTCTCCTGCACATTCAGGACATCGAGTCAGAGGGTCATCCGATATCTTCTGCTGTACCTCGAAGACCTTTTTGCAACCGCTACATTCATACTCGTAAACTGGCATTTTTGCACTCCGTTACCAATAAAACACTTTTATTTCAAAGAATTCACGACCAAGAAGATATCCATGCCGAAAAATATCAGCCGGAGTTTTTCTTCTCAAGACCTGGCCGTAACTTAATTCCCTTGCATCTTCATGTCAATATCCTGATGTCACTTCATCTTTTTTTTATTTCTTCCCTTAAATATTCACCCATTTGCGCTTCCCGCTTGTTGTTCGAGTGACTTTCTGTTATACAGACGGATTCGGACTTTTTCCACAATGCACTCTTTCTTCAAATATTTTTTGTCTTACCTTGTCTCATGATAGGGATTTTTGATTCAGGCATAGGCGGCATGACGGTGGCAAGAGCGGTCGAGCAGCTCATGCCGGGCTATCCGCTTCTATATTTCGGAGACATCGCCCGCACTCCATACGGCACCAAAAGCCCCGAAACCATAATAGAGTATTCCCTGCGCAACACCGAATTCCTGTTAAAAAAAGGCGCGAGTCTGATCATCATCGCCTGCAATACTGCCTCCAGTGTCGCCACGGACAGATTGCGCAGCGAGTTCCGGGTACCGATCATCGAGGTGGTCACTCCGGCAGCCCGACAGGCCGCCGCCACGAGCAAAACAGGCAGAATCGGCGTCATCGGCACCAAAGCAACAGTTAGAAGCGACATATACAATCGGATTATTACGGAACTACGCCCCGGCTTTAAGGTTTTCTCCCAGGCATGCCCTCTTCTCGTTCCACTGGTGGAAGAGGGATGGATGGACAAACGGGAAACCAAAATGATACTGCGCAAATACCTCAAGCCTCTTTGCGACAGTCAGATAGACACACTGGTTTTGGGATGCACCCATTATCCTCTACTCAAAGAATTGATCCAGGCTCGAATCGGTAAAAAAGTTCGGCTCATCGACTCGTCAATAGAGACTGCCCGCCATCTGCACGAGATGCTCCTTGCCCAACCGGAACTCGTCTACAAAGGTGAGGCGGGTGAGCTTCATCATACATATTACGTCTCTGATCTCACCGATTCCGCCTTAGCGGTTGCAGCAAAAATTTTCGGCCGTCCAATGGAGTTACATCACATATGACCAAATACATTTTTTCCGGAAAGTTTTCCGCCCTGTTTATTTTGCCGGCTCTCTTCATCGTTTTTATGATCGGCAATCCGGCAGCAGCCCACGCCGGCAAGGAGACGCCTGAGGAAATCGGGGCAAGGCTCCAGGCAAAATACGATAAGATTAAAAGCCTCACCTTCAACTTCACACAATATACCAGCGGACAGCTCACAGGCCGGGGCGTCAGAGGCAGCGGCATGGCTTACTTTATAAAAACCGGCAAGCAGTCTAAAATGCTGTGGGATTACAATTCACCGGACAAACAGGTCATTCTCAGTGACGGAATTACGCTCTACATGTATTTTGCCAAACAGAAGCAGATGATCATCACCCCCGCAAATTCACTGCAGCAGGATATCACGTATTCATTTTTTTCCGGAGCGGGAAGCCTGAATGACGACTTTTGGGTACTCCCCCCCGACCCCGATGTGGGAGTGACCGAGACAGACCAGGCTTCGTTTAAGATCATCAAGCTCATACCGAGGAAACCGCATTCGCAAGTCAAAATGATACACGTCTGGGTGACTTCGGACTCTCTGATTCAGCGTATGGAGATTCGTGATTATTTCGACACCATCACCACGCTGAATTTCTCCAACATTAAAGTCGACAGTCTAGTTGGGGAAAGTCAACAAAGTCTGAACGCCCTGTTCTCGTTTACTCCTCCGAAAGGAACCGAAATCATCCGTCAATGATGGGTATTACTATCAGGCCATCCATCGGCCGGTCATGAAACATTAGGTTAAACCATGGAAAAAGACAACGACAGCTTTGCAGAACTTTTTAATGAAGAGCAGCCTAAAAAAATTCGACGTCTGAACCGCGGGCAGAGGCTAACCGCGACAATTGTTGCAATAAGCGGCGAAACGGTATTTCTTGATACCGGAACCAAGAGCGAAGGTATCTTGAATACTTCCGAATTGCGCGATAGCGAAGGGAATTTGACGGCCTCCGTCGGAGACAAGATCGAGGTTTATTTTATTCAATCAAAATCCGCAGAACAGATCTTCACCATCAGGCTGGGAGCCGGCGCCGGCAATGCGCAGTTAGAGGAAGCCTGGAACAGTGGTATTCCTGTGGAAGGTCTGGTCAAGGCCGAAATTAAAGGAGGATTCGAAATCACCTTGGCAGGTAACGTCCGGGCCTTCTGCCCTTACTCTCAGATGGGACTCCGCCGCGTAGAGGATGCCGCCGGCGCTTACCTTGGTACCCATATACCCTTTAAAATCACGCGTTATGAAGAAAACGGCAGAAATATCGTGGTATCGGCCAGAGCCATCCTCCTTGAAGAGCGGCAACGCCAAAAAGAAGAACTGCAAAAGAGTCTTGCAGAGGGTATGACCGTAAGCGGCACCATAACCTCCATCCGGGATTTCGGTGCGTTTGTCGACATAGGAGGCACAGAAGGTTTGATTCCGATCTCCGAAATCGGCTGGAGCAGAGTCGATGACATTCGTGAACATTTCACCGTCGGCCAGGAGGTGAACGTCGTAATAAAAAGCCTTGACTGGGAAAAGGATCGCATTTCCTTCAGCTTAAAAGACACCCTCGAAGATCCTTGGAACTTGGTTGCAAAAAACTTTCCTGTGGGATCAACACATACGGGAAAAATCGCGCGCCTTGTTCAATTCGGTGCCTTCGTGACTTTGGCCCCCGGCATTGACGGCTTGGTTCATATATCCAAACTCGGCGGCGGCAGGCGAATAAACCATCCGCGTGAGGTTGTCGAGACCGGTCAGGATATGGATGTAAAAGTGGAAGGCATCGATAATGAAAGCAGACGAATAAGCCTTACCCCTGCCGATTATCAATCACCGGAAACCAAAGAGGAAGTCGAACGCCATGAGTTCAGAGAATTTCAGGCCAACCGCAAGGAACAAAAGAAGGTCAAAGAAGTGGGTAGCCTGGGAGAGCTTTTGAAGAAAAAACTTGCGGAGAAAAAGAAGTGATTCAAGGTGAGGAGGCAGGGGAAACGGACAGTTGATTTCCGTACTTACGGGTTCCCGATCTGTCTGTTGTGCTTATGCCTCCTTGTTCCCGTTTTCTGTAATTGTCTGCCTGAGCATCTCAAACATGATGATGCCGGCGGCCACCGAACTGTTGAGCGAATCCAAGGTTCCAATCATCGGGATCGAGATCAGGACATCGCATTGCCTTCGCACCAGCGGCCGAATTCCCGGCCCTTCCCCGCCTATAACAATGCAGGCAGGCAGGAGAAAATCGGTTGTGTAAATCGACTGTGCCGTTGCATCCTTTACGGCACCGAACACCCAGCCCCCAGCCTCTTTGAGCTGTTTTA
>JBJKQT010000012.1:0-9503 GCA_046705065.1 Desulfocapsaceae bacterium | reverse complement strand
ATGAAAGTACATGCAATTTCCATAAGCCCTCGCAAGGGCATGCGCAAAACCAATGTGGATTCGGCCAATCTCGTTGTGGACTTCGGTTTGGAAAACGATGCCCATGCCGGCAAATGGCACCGTCAGGTCAGTTTTCTGGCCCAGGAGAGCATTAATACCATGCGGGACAAGGGTCTTGACGTGGTGGCCGGCAACTTTGCCGAAAATATTACGACTATGGGAATCGATCTTCTCAGTCTGCCGGTGGGGTCTCATCTGGAGGTCGGGGAAACAGAAGTTGTGATCTCTCAGATCGGCAAGGTCTGCCATCATAAATGCGCGATTTTTCATCAGGCCGGTGACTGCGTGATGCCGCGCGAGGGGATTTTCGGAGTTGTGATTCGCGGCGGCGGCATCACTGTTGGCGATCCCATCAGGATCACGGGAGGCCATTCTCCATCCGCGGGCATTATCGGAACGGCCTCTGTCGAGGATAAGCTGGGCGAAAAGCTGAAGGAAAAATTGATGACGCTTTGGAAACCGGCTTTTATTCGCTTTGACCGGTTGAATGCCAAAGAGGATAACCTGCAGGAAATCCTCAAAGACGTCATAGAGCTGCAACGTATAGATCATGTCGTCATCTTCGATCCGACAGGACGGCACCAATTAGCTGTTCCGGCCATTGGAGCCGGGAAAACGGATCAAGGCTGGTATCAAAAGGAAAAGACGGCCATCCATTACTGCAAAACGCTTGAGGAAGTAGACAGACTGGCAGGTTAGCCCGGGTTTCTCATAAACGCCGTGTCAATTTGGAGGGAACTTAAGAGATCAAACATCTTTTGAGAAAGCACCTCTATTGCCAAATTTACACAGTGTTCACCAAAGGTCAGCCGAAGCGGTTAGGATTCGCGCCGCTTACCCCGTCAAAAATCCGGATTACGGTTTTTCAGGCTTGTTTTGCTCACGCAACGGCTCGAAGAGATATTCAAGCCCGTTGAGCTTGATTTCATAGACAATTGCCAGCATCTTGCCGAGCTTTCCTGCCGGAAAACCCTGCTGAGCAAACCAGACGACATACGGCTCCGGCAGATCGATCAGCAACCGTCCGCTATACCGCCCAAAGGGCATTTTCATCTCTGCCAGCTCAATGAGCACAGCGGGATCAAAAGGAAACTGCACCATCCCCCTCCCCTTCTCCTTCACGCACGTCATGTGATACAACCATCGCCTCAGCCCCCATACCGTTTTTCTTCCCTGTAATAGAGAGGAAACCCCACAACCTCCTTAAGGTGTTCGAAATGGCAGAGCCCGGACGGTGAAACCCCACGTTTTAGAGCGTCCAAAGCACCTTCCATCGCCGAAAGAGCAGCAAGCTGCAACGTCAGCGGGTGGGCCGCGATTTTGAAGCCGATGGCTTCGAGTTCGGCTGCGGGCAGGATGGGAGTTTTGCCGTTCTCCAGCATATTGGCCATCTTCGGACCATCAGTGCAGGCGCAGAATTCCTGCATCTCTTCTTTGGTTTCCGGAGCTTCGAGAAAAAGAATGTCGGCACCGATGCGGCGAAAGGCCTGCATCCTGCGAATCGCCTCGTCCATACCGTCGGTTGCCCGAGCATCGGTTCGCGCCATGATCAGGATGTCGGCACCCTCCTCCCGGGCATCCACCGCCGCCTGCAACCGCATGCATGCCGCATCGAAACCGACGACCTCTTTCCCTTGAGTGTGTCCGCACCGTTTGGGTGCTGCCTGGTCTTCAATCATCACACAGGCAAGCCCGGCCGATGCATACTCGCGGACGGTCCGTTTCACATTCATGGCATTGCCGTAGCCGGTATCGCCGTCGCCGATTACCGGAATGGAAACCGCCCGCGTGATGGCCCTTGCCTGATCGAGCATTTCCCCGAAGCTGATCAAGCCTGTATCCGGCAAGGCGAGCCGGGCCGCCGAAACGGCAAAGCCGCTCATGAAGGTCAAAGGGAAGCCGGCACGTTCGATCAGCACCGCCGAGAGTGCATCGTAACAACAGGGCATGGTGATGATGGACGGCTGCGCCAACATCGCCCGGAGTCTTTGTGTGGCTGAGTTCATGGCAGGATCAAAGTTTAAAGGGAATGAGAGGACGATAGCGGGCACTGCATAAATGGCCAAAACCGTCCCGAACATGATGAGAATAAACGGCCAGACGCCGCGCACAACCTCCGTGAGGTTGACCTTGCCCACCGCCTGGATGACGAAAAGATTCATCCCCACGGGTGGAGAGAGTTTATCTATTCACATTTCGCAAGAGGCGCTTAATATAGTAACATCAGGCAACTAAAAAAGGGGCGCCTGAGCGCCCCAAAGTTATCGTTAAAAACAATGAGATTGTTAGAGCGGGAGTTTTCCGTCCAGCATCTCTTTCATGATCTGGTCGTACGGCATGGTCTTGCCCTGTGGTTTTTCATTTTTCAGCTTCGGCCAGGGTGCTCCCGGCTGATTGTACCAATATTGCGGGTCTTTCTCCGGATTGAGCTTCGGACCGCACTTGCCCTGTAGGCCGGAGCGGCCGATGCGCTCCATGATGCTGTCCTGAGCCTTGGCCAGATTGTCCAGCGCCGTTTTTGGGGTCACCTCGCCGGCGACGGCTTCTCCGATGTTCTGCCACCAGAGCTGGGCCAGCTTGGCATAATCGGGAACGTTCAGGCCGGTTGGGGTCCAGTATTTAATGCCAGGTCCCCGGAAAAACTGGATCAGACCGCCGTATTTCGATCCGTCAGGATCGTCGAACGACTTGTCCATAACCGTGCTTTTGCGGATAAATGTCCAGCCCACATGGGATTTTTTCAGGTCCACCGTCTTGCTGGTGACAAACTGCGCATAGAGCCAGGCGGCCTGGGTTTCCTTCAGCGGGACGTTTTTAAGAAGCGTCCAGGAACCTTCGTCGCGGTAGCCTGCTTTCATGCCCGGTTTCCAATACGGACCGTGGGGGGTCGGGGCCATGCGCCACAACGGCTTGCCGTCTTTATCAACCGTGTTGTTGCCCTTGCTCTGCGGCTCAAGCATGTTGGCGGCAAAGGCCGAATACCAGAAGATCTGCTGGGCGACGTTGCCTTTGGCCAGGCTGGGAAGCGACTGATAGAAGTCCATGCCCAGAGCTCCCGGCGGCGCATATTCGCGTATCCATTCCATGTACTTGCGTAGGGCATACTGTGCGGCATAACCGTTCGTGGACCCTCCGCGGCTCACACTGGAGCCCACCGGACGGCAGCCTTCGACGCGGATCCCCCATTCATCGACCGGGTAACCGTTGGGTATTCCCTTGCTGCCCGCACCGGCCATTCCCAGCCAGTCGTCTGTAAAACGCCAACCCAGGTCGGGAGCCTTCTTGCCGTAATCCATGTGGCCGAATACCGCCTTACCGTCGATTTCCTTCACATCATTCTTGAAGAAGGCGGCAATATCCTCGTAGGCCGACCAGTTAAGAGGCACACCCAGATCGTAGCCGTATTTTTCTTTGAACTTCTTCTGCAAATCGGGCCGGTCGAACCAATCCTTGCGGAACCAGTATACGTTGATGAAAGACTGATCGGGCAGCTGCCATAGCTTACCGTCGAATCCACGGGATTTCAGTCCGGTTGCGTCCTCCAGACCCAGGAAATCCTTCAGGTCGAAATACGGATCGGTGACCTGCTTGCCTTCACCTGCCATCCAGTCCGTCAGGTCGCGGGTATAGGGATAGCGCGCGTGGAAACCGATGAAATCGTCGTCGTTGATGTAAGCGTCGTAGATGGGTTTTCCCGTTTGCACCTGCGTTTGCAGCTTTTCAACCACGTCGCCTTCCTGGATCACGTCGTGAACCACATGGATGCCGGTGATCTCCTCGAAGGCCTTGGCCAGGGTTTTGGATTCATAGGCGTGCGTGGGGATGGTTTCGGAAACCACCTTGATGGTCATGCCTTTGTAAGGCTCGGCCGCCTTGATGAACCATTCCATTTCCTTGAGCTGATCCGCCTTCGACAGTACCGAGGGCTGGAATTCATCGTCGATCCATTTCTTGGCCGCCGCAACCTGATCCGCCGGCAGTTGGGCGGATGACATGGTGGGGACGGCAAAGACAACCGCCAGCGAGGATGCGACCGCGCAACTCAAGAGGACGTTTCGCAACTTGCCTTTCTTTGTTGTACCGTTCATAAGCGCTCCCTCCTAATTCGGCCTTCTAGGTCACGCCGGTTGCCCGGCCCGCGGCATCGGTGAGAAGGCCAATAACACCGGACGACGCGTTTCGACTCATTTTTTATGCGCACTCAGCCCCAGCGCATGACCACCACCATCCAGATCAGAGAAATCACAAAGGCGAACCAGAGGCTGGCGGTGACCAGCCCGATCCAGGTCAGGTGGATATAGGCGCTCACCAGCAGCCCTATGAATAGGCGGTCTCCGGGCGTAGTCGGTATCGGCAAAAATCCCCGCCGCTCAGGGCTGGGCGCAATACTCTGCCAGACCGTCATGGCAATCAGAATAACCGCGATCACACTGAAGAAAATAGCCGTCGGAACGGTCCAGACCATCCATTTAAGACCCATGATGTCCTGCTCCTTTCAGATTAAACACGGCCGAGCGCAAAGCCCTTGGCGATGTAGTTGCGGACGAAATAAATCACCAGCCCTCCCGGAACGATAGTCAGCATGCCGGCTGCAGCCAGCAGGCCCCAATCGAGCCCGGAGGCGCTGACGGTGCGTGTCATGACCACGGCAATCGGCTTGGCTTGGGTTACCGTGAGGGTGCGGGCGAAGAGCAGTTCGACCCAGGAAAACATGAAACAAAAAAAGGCCGTCACACCGACCCCTGAGCGGATCAAGGGGATAAAGACGGTAATAAAAAATCGCGGCAGCGAGTACCCGTCGATGAAGGCGGTTTCATCTATCTCCCTCGGAATGCCGGACATGAAGCCCTCCAGAATCCACACAGCCAGGGGCGCATTAAACAGCGTATGGGCAAGCGCCACAGCGATATAGGTGTCAAGCAAGCCCAGGGCCGAGTAAAGCTGGAATACCGGCAACAAAAACACCGCGGGCGGGGCCATGAGGTTGGTCAACAGCCAGAAGAACAGATGCTTGTCCCCTAAAAAACGGTAACGAGAGAAGGCGTAGGCGGCCGGCAGTGCCACGACAAGACAGATGATCGTGTTGAGGCTGACGTAGGCGAACGAGTTGAGGTAGCCCATGTACCATGACGGATCGGTAAAAATCTGCACATAGTTGTGGAAAGTGGGATGCGCCGGAAAAAATGCCATCCGGGACATGATATCGTTGTTGTGGCGCAGCGACATATTGAGCATCCAATAGATCGGCAGCATCAGCAGGGACAGATAACCAACGAGCAAAAAGGTACGCGTTTGGATTTTCATCGCTTTTCTCCCGTCCCGGCCCTGAGCAGCACCTGATAGAAGACGTAACAGAATGCCAGCACGATCAGGAAGTAGATTATCGAGAATGCGCCGGCCCGGCCGACGTCGAATTCACCCACGGCAAGCTTGACCAGATATATGGAAAGAAATGTCGTCGAGTCCCCGGGCCCGCCTCCGGTCAGCACGAACGGTTCGGTGTAAATCAAAAAGCTGTACATGAACCGGAGCAGAATTGCGATGGTCAGCACGCCGCGCATCTTGGGCAGCTCGATGTAGAAGAATACGGCCCAGCGGGAGGCGCCGTCGATGCTGGCCGCCTGGTAATAAGCGTCCGGAATCGAGCGCAGTCCGGCATAGGCCAGAAGAACCACCAGCGGCGTCCAGTGCCAGATCTCCATCATCATCACCGATACCCAGGCTTCGATGGGCACGGTCGGGTAGTCGAAATGAATGTGCAGAGTATGGTCGATGAAGTGTCCCAGCAAGCCGATGTCCGGCCGGAGGAAAATCACCCAGATGGTGCCGATTACGTTCCAGGGGATGAGCAGCGGCAAGGCGATGAGGACCAGCGTCGTCGAGGTTTTCCAGCCGCCCTTCCTAGGCATCGTCAGAGCAACGCCCACCCCGAGCGGCACCTCGATCAGCAGCACGAGCCCGGAGAAAATGAACTGGCGCCACAGGGCGTCGTGAAGGCGCGTGTTGTGCAGCATTTGTCGATACCAGTCCATTCCTACGAAAATCCGGTGGGTGGGATCGAATATGTCCTGAACCGAGTAATTCACCACCGTCATCAGGGGGATGATGGCGTTAAAGGCGACCAGCAGGATGACCGGCAGCACCAGAAACCAGGCCTTGTTGTCCCCCCATTTTTCCATAAGTTCCCCTCCCTATTGGAGTAGCCGTTGATCGGCAAAAAGTTTGGTCCGCTCAGCTGGAAACTGCAACCAGGCCTTGTCCACCGGCACCGGTTGATCCTCATGCAAACGGGCCTGAACGGTGTGCCCATTGAGTGCGGCGGTCAGGATTTTGAAGCTGCCCTGGTCTTCCACAGTTTTGACCTTGACCGGCACCCCGTTTTCGATGGGCGCCATGTGCACCTTCAGGTGCATGGGCCGGATGCCGAGTTCCAGCGCACCGCCCGTTCGAGCTCCCAGGCCGGCGGTTTCCGGTGCCAGGGCGATGGTCACATCGTCGACCCGGGCGTGATGGCCTTCGATTGTGCAGGGCAAAAAATTCATGCCGGGACTGCCGATGAAATAACCGACGAATTTGTGTTGGGGATTCTCCACCAATTCCTCCGGAGTCCCTATTTGAACGATTTCCCCGTCGAACATCACGATCACCTGATCGGCGAACGTCAAGGCCTCCACTTGATCGTGGGTGACGTAAATCAGGGTCAGATTCAACTGCTCGTGGATCTCCTTGAGCTTGCGCCGCAGATGCCATTTCATGTGGGGGTCGATGACAGTCAAGGGTTCATCGAAGAGCACGGCGGCCACATCGCTTCTCACCAGTCCCCGGCCCAAAGATATTTTTTGCTTGGCATCGGCACTTAGGCCTGCGGCCCTCCGTTTCAGGTCTGCTGCCAGGTCGAGAATGTCGGCGACCTCCCGCACACGCCGGTCGATGTCCGCTTTATTCACGCCACGATTTTTCAAGGGAAACGCCAGGTTGTCGTAAACGCTCATAGTGTCGTAAAGCACTGGAAACTGAAACACCTGCGCGATATTGCGCCGTTCCGGCGTCAAGGCGGTGACGTCCTTGTCGTCGTAAAAGACTCGGCCCCGGCTGGGTTTGAGCAGTCCGGAAATCACGTTGAGCAAGGTGGTCTTCCCGCAGCCCGACGGTCCGAGCAAGGCATAGGCGCCGCCGTCTTCCCAGACGGTGTCGATCTCTTTGAGTGCGTAGTCGTTTGGTCCCTTGGGGTTCGGGTAATAGGAGTGGGCGATGTGATCGAATGTAATGCGCGCCATGGCGTTTTTCCATTTATGGTTGCACGGAAGGGCCGGCGACCGGTGGAGCGGCCACCAGGCGACCTTCACTGTCATACGCAAAAAGATGATTCGGGTTGATGTACACGGTGATCTTGTTGCCAACGGAAAAGGGATGCACCCCTTCCTCCTGAACCACGAAGGCGCTTTTTCCGTGATGGGCATGGATAAAGGTTTCCGAGCCGTTGATTTCGGCCAGTTCCACCACGCCGCTAATGGCGATATCGCTGCCGCCCCGGTTGCCGAGCGTTAGATGGTTGGAACGGAAAGCAAAACGATAGACGCCGGGGGCCAGGTCGGCCATATGCCTCGTCAAGGGGACCTTAATGCCGTCTCCCATGACGGCGTAGCCCTCACCAACCTCACTGCGAAGGTTGTTGATGGGCGGGTCGCTGAAAACCTCGGCGACTTTCAACGTTTCGGGCCTCTGATAGACCGCCGGTGTTTTCCCGGTCTGCAATACCCGACCCTCGTCGAGGACCACGATGTTGCCGCCCAGCATCAGGGCTTCAGAAGGTTCAGTGGTGGTATAAACCACGATGGCGGAGCGTTTGCGGAAAATTTCCTGCAACTCCACGCGGAGTTCTTCGCGCAATTTGTAATCGAGATTAACCAGGGGTTCATCCAGCAACAGGAGCTCGGCGTCCTTGACCAGAGCCCGGGCAATGGCGGTTCGTTGCTGCTGCCCCCCGGACAATTCGGCCGGAATGCGGCCCAGCAGGCTCTCCAGGTGGAGCATTTCCGCGGCTTCACGTACGCGCCGATCAATTTCCTTTTTCGGCATGCGGCTGATTTTAAGGGGCGACGCAATATTGTCGTAAACGCTCAGGGATGGGTAATTGATGAACTGCTGATAAACCATGGCGACGTTTCTTTTTTTCACTGAAACGCCGGTTATATCATTTTCGTCGAGCAGAATTTTTCCACTGGATGGCCGGTCCAGCCCGGCCATGATACGGAGCAGAGAGGTCTTGCCGGCAAGCGTCCGGCCCAACAGCACGTTGCGGGATTCATCTTCGAAGCAAAGATCGATTTTGCTGAGATGGGTTTCTCTCCCAACCACTTTAGTGACATTCTGAAGCTTTAAACTCATTGTTTCAGACTCCGATCCGTAGCGGCCGACATGGTATGAAAATGAGAAAAAGAACTGGAACGTTTAATCAAAAACTAACATTCAACATGTGTTTTCGCAAGTGAAAATTTACCAGCCTTCCAGGAAAATAATTTTAAAAACGCTTTCGAAAATGAAAACAACCAGGTGGAACGGCGGCTGCGGTCAGTGAATTTATAAAGGTTTTTGCCCGGATTTCCAAGGGCATCCACCGTCATGCCACGTGCAGTTCGACTTCCGCGGCGGCAATGATTTCAGCAAGCCCGGCGGGTGGCGGACGGTCGGTGAACAGACAATCGATTTCGGCGATATTGCCCAGCCGGACCATGGCGTTGCGTCCGAATTTGGTGTGATCGGTTGCCAGAAAAACCTTGCGCGAATTGTCGATGATCGCGCGGGCGGCCCGAACCTCACGATAGTCGAAGTCCAGCAAAGCGCCGTCCAGATCGATACCGCTGATCCCGATGATGCCGTAGTCCACCTTGAATTGATTGATGAATTGTATGGTTTCCTCACCTGTGATGCCCTGATCGCGATGGCGGACCAGGCCGCCGGCCACAATGACTTCGAAATTTTCGTTGACGCTCATGATCGAGGCCACGTTGAGATTGTTTGTGATAACCCGCAGGCGCTTGTGGTTGCACAGGGCATGGGCCACGGCTTCCGTGGTGGTGCCGATATTGATGAACAACGAGGTGTTGTCGGGAATATATTGGGCCAGCCGCTGGGCTATTCTCTGTTTTTCTTGGAAACAGAGTACCTTTCTTTTGTTATAGGCCACATTTTCCGTTGAGGTGACCATGGCTGCGCCGCCGTGGTAGCGGAACAAGTGTCCTTTTTCGCTGAGGGTGTTGATATCCCGGCGGATGGTCTGAGGGGTCACCGAAAACGTCTGAGCCAGGGTTTCGATGGTCACAAAACCCTGGGCCTGGACCATTTCCCGGATTTTCTCCTGCCGATTGCGAACCGGTGCCGCTTTGGCATTTTTTCTGGGCTTCATGGGCATCTCGGCAATTCAGTGATTGATCTAAAAAGAC
>JBJKQT010000011.1:0-16401 GCA_046705065.1 Desulfocapsaceae bacterium | reverse complement strand
AGGGGTTCCAAAGAGGCCGCGGACATGAGGGAAACCACCGCAACCGGACCGGTGGCCAATTGCCGGCTTGATCCGAAAAGCGCCGCCACCATGGGCGGTAAAAACGCCGCATACAAACCATAATAGGCAGGAAGACCGGCCAGCTGGGCATAGGCCATCGATTGAGGAATTAAAACAAGGGCAACGGTGATACCGGCCAAAAGATCAATCCTGAACTTGCCGACATCATACTCCTTGAACCAGGTAAGAAAGGGGAACACATAGTAGAGCATAAGGACACCTCGGATCAATTGTTAAATATGTTTTGATACCTGGCTGCGGGCAGGATCAGCATACTCCGTATTCGTGGAATGCCGATCCTCAGTTTGCCGGAAATCAGGTATATCGATTTCGCCGTTTGCCGTATCCGTCTCTTACTCCGATCTCCTGAAGTGTCGGCAATCCCACCAGGAGCGGCTTGCCGGTTGAAGGAAACGAATATTCGGGATATGAACTTCAGAGTGTAAAAGGCCGATATAATCATGCGTGGAGGAGCCGCATGTAAAGGAGAAATGTCAGGGAAGCAAAAAAGAAGGGACACTGTAGTAGCCGTTCATTACCATAAAAACGGAAGGAAAATTCATCCCCCCAAAAAATCATGGGGCCTTTCTTTTATATGGCTGTATTTTTATTATGAAATTCCAACTATTCGTTATCTAAGACAGCTTATTTTCCCATAAAAATTACAAAAAGCCTTGAAGAATCGTCGGATGCTGATTGCGAACACTGTCTCACCCAGAGTCTATCAGCACTTGTTCCAGACAATTCACGAACCGCAGGTTCGTAATTTTTCAAAATAAAGAATCTTTCAAGTTTGTTACAAAATATTTCGATGTATTATTCGTTCTCTTTTTCTAACAAAAAGTCAAGAAAAATCCGTCCAAAACCCCTCTTTTTGAGTAAAAAATGTTGCGATTAGCAACGAAATCACATTAGGAAAAACCATGAACAGTCATTCATTATTTTAAAATTATGAGTTAAATTTTAAATGGAATATGCTAATCATACATGGTATTATTTTATCGTTTTCCACAGAAATATTTCAAGATAAAATCGATAAGAAACAACCAATGCAACGTATGTTGCATATATGAAACATATACCGAGCAGTCCATTCTGCATTTTTACTCAAAAACCGGAAATGCATATCTCAACAATGGAGCATGATTCCACCTGGAGATCTTTTCTTGTGTCAGGTAAAAAAATCGAGACAGGGAATATCATGACTCCAAAAACAACACCTTCTGCACGTTATGCAACGTACCTTTTGTCAGGTTCCGCGTCCCCCTCTCTTTTTGTTGCATTCCAGGGAAGGGACAACTGTTTCTTTACCGTACGCACGTTACATAATGCAACGTTGCATTGCCGCAGCAGATCGGAATGTTTCCGCATCGGATACACCGCACCGCAAATTGCCAACACGGGAAAATATCATCGTAACGAATTGATACCATAATGTTTTCATTAAACTTAAGAGAAAAGGTCACGGCAGGTCTGTTCAGCTACCTCCTCATTTATTTGATTTTCGGCAGCGTAGTCCTGTCCGACTTTGCAAAATTCAACGAATACGTAACACTGCTCATCCGTTCCGTAAAACTTGGCAACATCTGTCTTGAAATCAGGCGGTATGAAAAAAACTATATAATCAGCCAGGACCTCGACGATTATCAGACAACCAAAAAATATATCAATGAGGCCCTTGATCATGTCAACGTCATTGTCTCCGATCTTAAGGAAACTGCCCCACCTCTGCTTTTGCATCGACTGCAAACGCGGCTAAAGGACTATAGTGAGGTTTTTTCCGATTTCAGAATAAATACGGCAAGCATCTTCCCGGACAATCTTCCGGAGCAAACGCAAACAAACGTTCGTGAGCAGGGGAAGGAGCTCATCGAACTCAGCAATGACTTGATCGCCTATGAGCAGGAGAGCCTCAGGCAATTCATAACCGAGGCAAAGGTGCCCATCGTCGTTGCCCTGCTCTTCCTTGGCGTCTTCACAACGGTTCTCGTCGTTCTTGTCTCCAAAAAGCTCATAACATCCCTCAAGTCTCTGGAATCGGCAGCGGACACCATAGCCAAAGGTACTTTTAGACCGCTTGCCCTCCCCAGGCAAAAAGATGAGATTTACAGCGTAAAACAAGCGTTCAACCTGATGGTGCAGGAACTCGAACAACGGCAACATGATCTTCTCCAAGCCCATAAACTCTCCTCAATAGGGACGTTGACATCGGGTATCGCCCACCAGCTTAACAATCCTCTGAATAATATCTCAACCTCATGCCAGATTGCTGTTTCCGGTATTGAAAAAAACGATATGCAGGGTGTTTCAAGGATGCTTTCCAATATCAGCGACGAGACCCAGCGGGCCGCCAAAATTGTCCGCGATCTTCTGGAGTTTTGCCGTGAAATGAATTTCTTCATCCACCCGTCAAATCTTGCCGACGTCGTCGACCATGTATTTGCTCTTGCGGCGAACAACATCCCTGCAGGAGTTCGTCTGACAAAGGACGTTCCCCATGATCTCACCGTCGACATGGATCCCCAAAAGATGACGGAAGCACTCCTGAATCTCGTCCTGAATGCTCTTCAATCCATGCCCATATCATCGGGCGGGACCGTAACCATATCCGCATCGGTGGATAGATTGAAAGACGAAGTCACTATCATCGTTGCCGATACAGGCTGTGGAATTGCGCCGGAACACATGGATTCTATTTTTGAGCCCTTTTTTACTACCAAGGAAATCGGCAAGGGAACAGGCCTCGGACTTGCAGTCGTCTACGGAATCATCAACAAGCATCAAGGGACCATTGCAGCGAAAAGCACCCCGGAATCAGGCAGCAGGTTTATCATCACCCTGCCCATCCATGCAGGTTCAGATAGTAAAGACACGTCAGCATCCGGCGAATAATCAAGGAGAAAAAAAATGGAGAAAAAAAACCGCATCCTGGTCGTCGACGACGAAAGGATCAACCTTGAAAACATCAGTCATATCCTGGCGCAAAAAGGCTACGACGTGACCGCGGCCGAGAGCGGGGCGAGTGCGGTGGAGAAACTGGAGCGAGAACATTTCGACCTGGTCATAACCGATCTCAAAATGGCTGATGTCGACGGCATTCAAGTGATGGAGACGACAAAAAACCGGCTGCCCGATGCTGAGGTCATTGTGATCACAGGGTATGCCACCGTCACCCAAGCGGTGGAGATTATGGCAAACGGCGCGTTCTATTTCCTTTCCAAGCCGATCAAACTCAATGAGCTGTTACTGCTGGTTGAAAAGGCCTTGGAGAAAAATTCCCTGAAAAATGAGATAATCAGGCTGAAACAAGAGATTGAAGGCAAAAGAGGGGCGGCACAATTCATCGGTCAAAATCATGCCATCATAAAACTCAAGGGCACCATCTATCAAATCGCCCAACTGCACAGTAATGTCATTATCACCGGCGAGACCGGCACAGGGAAAGAACTTGTCGCCCGCCTTATCCATGAGCTCGGGCCACGGGCTCACAAACGATTTCTGCCGATTAACTGTGCCGCTCTGAGTGAAGAATTGATCCTCAACGAGTTGTTCGGCCACGAGAAAGACGCCTTCTCCGGAGCAGGCAAATCACGGCAAGGTTTGCTTGAATCGGCAGACGGCGGCATCGTTTTGCTCGATGAAATAGGGGAAATGCCGTTCGCGGCACAAGTCAAAATCCTGCGCGTTCTTCAGGAGAAAAAGATACTCCGTGTTGGAGGAACCAGGGAAATCGCCATCGATATCCGTATCCTTGCCACGACAAACCTCGATCTCGGTCAAGAGATAAGAGACGGCCGGTTCCGGAAGGATCTCTTTTACCGTCTGAATGTCATTTCCTTGCATATCCCTCCCCTTCGAGAAAGAAGAGACGACATTCCTTTGCTTTGCCGTCATTTTCTCGCCAAATACCCAGGTGCAGACGGCAACGTGCGATCCATTACGCCAGAGGCACTGGAATTTCTTCAACAATATAATTATCCGGGAAATGTCAGGGAACTTGAGAATATCATAGAATATGCCGCCGCAATTTGTGACGGTCCGGCAATCACGCCGACCGGGCTCCCGGGGGAAGTGAAAGAACAACCTGCCGGCAAATCCGATGCCGAAAAAACGGGGGACGGGCAAGCACGCAATCTGGTAGATAACGAGCGCGAACACATTCTCGCCGTTTTGAACTCCGTTGCCGGAAATAAAACCAAAGCAGCCAAGCTTTTAGGAATTGATCGCGTTTCGTTATGGAGAAAATTAAAAAAGTTCGAAAAAGCCGGATGATGCAAAGAGCAAGGGGAAGCAATCTTCTTCGCCCTTGCCCCACGTGGTTTTCGTCCGGCATTTCATTGAACGGTCACCGACCGTCTTTGGTCGAACGACTCCATGGCTCTTTTGATGGTCGTTCTTATCTCGTTGAGCTTAAAAGGTTTGGCAATGAAATCGAAGGCACCTTTTGCCAAAGACTCCCGGGCCAGTTCCAAAGTCGCGTAGCCGGTGATCAAAACCACTTTTATATGACGTGATTTTTTTGACACTTGATCCAGCAGCTGGATTCCGTCGATATCTCCCATTCGGATATCGCTGATAACGATATCAAAATCTTTTTTATCCAGACGCTCAAGAGCAACTGCAGAATCGACAAAGGCTTCCACATGGTGACCTTCCTTTTCCAGAAGAGCTTTCAAGCGCTCGCCAACGATCGGCTCGTCATCCACAATGAGAATTTCACAATGGCTCTCCACAATAACCTCCTCGGCACAAGGCCCTATTGCTTTCTACTCATCATGATCCGGAAAGTTTTCAGGTCCGGATCATGATGATCAATGAATATGAATCGAAGATGTCTTTTCTTAAACCATTTTTTTTACAATAAGACAGTTTAATTCGCGCGTCATACGGCCTCGGCCTGGCTGAGGCCCGGCTCCCTCACAACAAGCAGTGTTTTCTGAATCTTCCGTCTATGGCGGTACGCCTGAACCACCTTCATCAGGATTACCAAAGCCCCGGTTATTCCGCTGGCGAAAAGGAAAAACTTGCTTCCGAGATTGAAGTACTGATCATACGATGCATCAATTTTGATAAAGCCAAGCTGGCGCAGGTAAATGGGGATGGCGATGATGCGGCTCACTACGCAGAGAAGAATGATCAAACTGGTAACCATGCGGATATACATCTCATTGACGACTTTGACCCCGTACACACCAAGATGAATGCCAACCAGTGAACCGAGATAGAGAAGCATGGTTAGACGCAAATCGACAAACCCGTGTAACGCATAACTGATTGCACCGTATCCGCCCATGAAAAGCGCCAGGAAGAGTTCCGTCCCGGTTGCAACTGCCGTGGGGACGCCGAAGACATAGATCATAGCCGGCACACCGATAAACCCGCCTACCCCGATGGTCCCTGCCAGCCAACCGGTGGCGGTTCCGACGACCATGAGGACCCACAGGCTGACCTTGGTGTCGGAAACAGAGAATTTTATAACGGGCGGAAGGTTCAGTTTTGCTAAAAATTCAGCAATTTTCATAGACGGTCCCGCACCATCTCCACCGCTTTTTTTGGACTTCATGATATCCCGCAGCATGGAAAGGGCAACAAAGGAGAGAATGATGGCAAAAACCAAACTGATATACAGGTTGGCGCCCGCTCCTTTGGGGGCGCTGTGGCTGTCTCCCCCACCGCCTTTGAAAAGGAAGCTGTTGATCCATACGGCGATTTGAACCCCCACCAGAGCCGTCGTCAGCATGAAGGCGGCCAGTTTCTTGTCGACATTACCGGCAGCAGCGTGTTTTCTTGCTCCGACCATGGCCTTGCCGAATTTATGGGAGATGTTGCTGGCAACGGCAACGACACCGCCCACACCCAGGTTCATCATACCGGGAGTCATGAAAAAAGCTCCGCCACTGCCGATGAAACCGCTCAGAATCCCTCCGATAAAGCCCAGCAGGATGACCTGCAGGGCCACCGAGAGCGTTATGTCAATATAATTGATCGATAATAATTCGTGCATGCCTAATACCTCCAGTCTCGTTTGATTTAATCAATATTTATGATCTTCAGGGCCAGGCCGGTCACCGTACCCCAAAGATAAGCGATCAAGGGAATGAAACAGAACAGAACCAGAGGCGACAACCACACATAGCTCTGATGGAGCGGACCGCTCAGGAAATTGAACAACGGTTCCTGATGGCTTAAAATTGCCGTATAGAGAAACACGATTACTGCCAGAAAACCGAGCAGCTGCACTGCTTGCTTCTTGCCGAACAAGAAACGTGATTTCATTTCATCGGCAGTGATCACAGGGGCTTTGAGCCGATCTCGGATGTTCAGGGCCAACTCCCTGGTTTGACGGGTCCTGGCAGAATGCCCTTTGGAGAGAAACATATCGCCAATGACCACCATGGCATATTGACCGTTGCCTTGGACTCTCTCGAGAATGCTGGAATAGCCTCCGCAGACCGTATGTTGACCGCCGAAACGCCCGAGACTGAGCAGATCCTCCTTGGTTCGGTTCAGGCCACCGTCATTGAAAATAGTTTCAGGTTCGTCATCCTCGACACCGCCATCATAGAGTCGACCGCAGGTTTTTCGACTGAAGGCCCTGTCCTCATCGGTATTCACCAAGTCTGTATCACCGCCTTCTCCCGGAGGAATAAGACGCATCAACTCAACGGCAGCCCCCCATCGCTGGGCTAGCTGGATAATTTGTTGATAGTTTTCGGCTTTAGGATCGAAACGCTCCTGAATCCAGAGGATGTTCGTCTCCGCCATGGTGCATTGAATCTCCCGGCAGCCTTTCAGGTCGGCCAGAACCGCGGGAATATGGCCTCGAAACTGTTGTTGATGCGGAGGATAGGTTACGGTAACCACACCGTTATCGGCATGAACCTGCAGGTCTGCGGCAGCCGTTCTTTCGTCGAGTGCAAGCCGGAGCTTGGATTGGGCTGTAAGATAATGATTATCGATCATTCTCAAACTTGCGGCAGTGGGTTTGAATTCCGGCATTTCAGCCATATTGCACAGAATTTCCGCCGCATTATTGAGTCCGATATTTTCCAGGTTGAAAAGTGCATCGAAATTTTTCGGATCACGACTGTCCACTCGGTGGATGAAGCGGATCCATTTATCAAAATCTTCATCAATTTCGCTAAGGTAGGAAACAGCTTTATCGGGGCTTAAGCCCAAAGCCTGTGCCGTTCGATCAACCCGGACTTCCTGTGGGGTTGAAAGACCCACTCGCAGACGATGGCTGACGCCAGGCAGCAGCAAATGACCGCCCCGACCGTAGTAGATGAAACTTCCTTCGCGGGCCTTTTCGCAAAGAATGGATGTCAGAAAAGCGAGATAGAGTTCCTTTTCCCGGGCAAGCTTCTCGGATTTGTTCGGCGTCTTGATCATTGCAACTTCAAGACGGCCGATTTTAATCCCCTGTTCGCGTGCCTTCTCCACCAGTTCTTCACGGCTCAACACCGGCCAATTTGTCTTCTTGGCCAGGGTCTCGGCCAACTCCTTACGACCGCTTTGAAACAGACTCGAGATCATTACAATTGCCATTTGATACACCTTCCTTATAGGTAATGAATATGATCTTTCTCTTTAACTTGGACGATCTGACAGGGAACGTGAGGCTTCAGCTGCAGCGTGAAGCTCTCATATTCTCTGTCGTCAGCGCCCAAAACCAATAAATTGATACCCTCCGATTTCACCAGGGAAATAATTTCTCCGATCACATCACCGGCGAAAATATGGTGTGCTACGCTCAATCCCGCCGATCGCGCGCTGTTGATCAGGTCCTTCAGAGCATCATTCAACCAGATGGAATGCTGCTCAATCTCCCCTTCGCTTTCCGACTGCTGTAATATAAAGATTTGGGTGGCCAGACGTTCCGCCAGGGACAGGGCGTAATGCACCCCTTTCAAATCCCTTATTGATGAGCCGACCGGCACCAAAATTCTTTTTTGCTGCATACTCCATCTTCTCCTGAACGATAGTTTCACAGTGCTTAGTACAAGTTTTATGCCATTTTTTTTATTTAACAATATCAGCATCTTGCAAAAAATCATCCTGTGCAGGCCATGAAAAAAGGTTTCAATCTGGAACCAAGCCGCGTTTCATTTAGAAATTAATGTTTTTTTATTTTATTATTACATATAGTTACAATGACAGTTCCAAATTGAACCCTTTCTTGGGATATGTGCAAATGGACACAATGTGCTCATTTGCCTAAGACATTGAAACCTCATTTTTCCTTGACAAAGGGTAGCCCTATCGGTGACTTTTCATCTAGGTACAGCAGATCAGGCAAGAAAGGAAAAGAGGCGAATAGCGAAATGAACGGGACAACAAACACCGTCAACATCCTTCTGGTCGACAACGACGAAGACGAGATCCTGGCTATTCGACGTGCATTACAAAAAAGCGATCTCCCTCATAAAATCATCGTCAGCAAGAGTGCCGAGAGTGCTTTGCAGCGTACGAAACACGATGCCGACTCGTTCAACGTAGTTGTCGGCAACCAGAGACTTCCCAAAATGTCGGGACTTGCGTTATTCGTTGAATTACGAAAGATTTCGGCATCACTTCCCTTGATATTCCTGACAGAAACCGGTTCGGAAAAACTTGCAGCCGAGGCGCTTAGAATCGGGGCCGACGGTTTTCTAATAAAAGATAGAGATCACGGATACTTGGATCTATTACCCGTTGTTCTTGGCAATGTACTGCGTCAGTATGAAGGCCGTCTGGAAAGAAAACTTGCGGAAGAAAAACTAAAAAAAGCCCATTTACTCCAGGAGAGGACACTGAAATTTACAGAGGCCTTGTTGTCGGCAATTCCGACTCCTGTATTTTACAAAGACAAGGAGGGGCTATACCTTGGTTGCAACCGGGCCTTCACTGAGATGATGGGGATGAAATCGGAAGAATTGAAGGGAAAAACCGTATTTGACATCTGGCCCATGGAACAGGCAACCGTCTATCGCGAGAAGGATTTGGATCTTATGAGAAATCCTGCCCGTCAAATTTATGAGTTCAGTATAGTTGATAAGGACGGCATGATCAGGTCGGTCATTTATGCAAAGGATGTTTTTCTCGACGAAAATAATGAATTGGCGGGCATCGTCGGAGCTTTTACCGATATAACAGAGCTGAAATTGGCCGAAAATGCAAAAGAAATGATTGTTGATGAACTTCAGGAAGCACTGACCAAGGTCAAACAACTCAGCGGCCTTCTGCCTATCTGTGCCTCGTGCAAAAAAATACGGGACGACAAAGGATATTGGAATCAGATCGAGCTCTACATCCGGAAACACTCCGAAGCAAAATTCAGTCATGGATTATGTCCGGAATGCGCTAAACTCCTTTACCCTGAATATTTTAAATAATCCTCTTTTTCCCTCATTGCCCAAACCACTACCACCCAACCGCTGGGAGGATTCCGGCTTTTTTTAGAACGATTCATCGTAAGGCTCAACCATAACGTTCCCCACAACGCAGTTGCGTCCGCTCTGCTTTGCAAGGTAGAGATTCTGGTCGGCGGCACCCAAAAAAGACTTCTGAGCAATATTATCGTCCATGTGAACGGTTGAAAACCCAATGCTCACGGTAACATGATCTGCAGCCTGTGAAAACCGATGGGGGATGCAAAGAGCAGACACAACCTTGAGGGACTGTTCGGCAACCACTCTTGCGCCGTCCACATCCGTTTCCGGCAGAAGCATGATAAATTCCTCACCTCCGTAGCGGGCGATGAAATCCGCTGGACGCCTTAGAACTCCAGCCAAAGCCTTGGCTATTTTCTGCAAAGCCAGATCTCCCATGGCATGGCCGTAATGATCGTTGTATTGCTTAAAAAAATCCACATCGACCATTGCCAGGGAAAAAGGAGTTCCATTTCTCGCTGAACGGTCCCACTCTTTTTTAAAGATTTCCTCAAAACGCCTTCGGTTGGAAATTTCGGTGAGTCCGTCCAGATAGGCCAACTGGTCCAACAGCTTATAATGATGAACAATGCGCAGGTGGTTTCGAACCCGCATTTTCACGATGGGAGGGGAAAAAGGCTTGGTGATATAATCCACCGCACCGAGCTTCAATCCCATTTCCTCATCCTCGGTGGAATCCAGAGAAGTTACGAAAATAACAGGGATATTATTTGTTTTATCATTATTTTTCAAAGCCCTTACAACATCATACCCTCCCATCTGCGGCATGACGACATCCAGAAGGATGAGATCGGGCGGAGTGTCGCTCAATGCGTGTTGCAACGCCTGTTCTCCACTCCTTGCAAGCACCGGCGTATAATCGCTTTTGAGTAAATCGGCCAATATTTTCAGGTTCATCTTTTCGTCGTCAACGATCAGAATACGTGCCTTTTCTATCTCATGCATTCTCAGTTCTCACCTTTTTGTACCAGCATATCCTGTAAAGCTTGAACTAAATCCGCCGCCTCCTTATACTCTATATCATCAATCAAACCACCTATCTTTTGCAACTGCTCGTAAAAATCCCCTCCGACGAACAAACCTCGAATCTCGGCAAATGTCTCTTCCGCAATAGCCTCCCCTCTTTTCAATTGTCCGATGAGCTTATGTAAAGACGATGCCGCCAATGCGGTATCGATTGTCTTGACATCACCATCCATTGATTGCTTGGGCATGATTTCCGGGACGGGTGGTAGCGAGGCAAGCGACAAAAGAATATTTTCGAGTATCTCAATGAAAGCGCAGAGATATTTCTTTGCCTGTTCGGTTTGATTGTTTTTCAGGGAATCTTCCAGCTGTCGAGCGGCATTCATCAAAGAAGAACTGCCGATATACCCGGCTATGCCCTTGATAGTGTGTGCTCGCACTTCTATCTCTTTCCAGTTTTCCCCATCGGATAGCTCTCGCAGAACAGCCGGCAATGAAACGTAATTTTTCCTGAAATCGTAGAGCATTTTTACGAAAAGCCGGATGTTGTTATCCAGGGCCTTTAACGCGCCATCCCGGTCTATTCCCGGAAGTTCCGGCAAAACGATAGCTTCTTCCGCCCGTGTGACCGGCTCCCAATGAGAGCTTCCTGAGCCAAGACCAGGTTGTTTAGGGCTTATCCATTCTTTTAAGCAGAGATGGAGCTCGGACTGGTCGATGGGTTTTGTGATATGATCGTTCATCCCGGCGGCCAGACTTTTTTCTCTGTCGCCCATCATGGCATGGGCAGTCATGGCGATGATCGGCACGTCTTGTAACCGGTCGTCTTTCCGGATTCGCCTGGTAGCCTCTAGGCCGTCCATCTCCGGCATTTGAATATCCATGAATATCAGGTCATAGGTAGTTTTCTCCACTGCTTCGAGACACTCACGACCGTTTGCGACAATGGTTACGACCATGCCGGCGCTGCGAAGAAATTCCGCCGCCACCTCCTGATTGATACTGTTGTCATCCACCAGAAGGATCTGCGCCCCGGCGATGGAATTCAAATCCACCTGTCTGCCTTTATGCTCTATGGTCTGCGGCCCGGAAACGGTCTCGACCCCTATGATATCGAGGAGTGTATTGTACATGACAGAGGCATATACGGGTTTAAGGAGAAAACCGTCCATACCGACCTTCTCCGCCTCGAGAGAGGCCTCTTCCCGTCCGTTGGCGGTTACCATCAGCATCGCAGGGACCTTGGCAATGGATGGATTGGCCTTAATTCTTCTCGCCGTCTCTATCCCGTCGATTCCGGGCATAATCCAATCCAACAGCACAACATCGTACGGCTCTCTGCGCTGCGTGGCCTCTTCAAGACAGGCAATCGCCGATTCCCCGTCAACCGCTGTATCAACATCGAGTTGTAGCGACCTCAACATTGTTGAGAGTACATCTCGCGCCGCTTCGTTGTCATCGACAATGAGGGCTCGAAACTCCTTGAGTTGATTCCGCTTTCTTCTTCTCTTCGGCGACGAATCTTTTACAAGGCGGAATTTTGCAGTAAAGATGAACTCGGTGCCCAACCCGGGTTCACTCTCTGCCCATATCCGCCCGCCCATCAACTCGGTGAGCTGCCTGCAGATGGTCAGCCCCAACCCTGTTCCGCCGTATTTGCGGGTTATGGAATCGTCTGCTTGTTCAAATGCCGAAAAGAGATGCTCGATCTGATCTTTTTTCAACCCGATGCCGCTGTCGCGAACGGAAAAGCAAAGTACGTATTCTTCTCCCGCCTTCTGCTCCAAATCCACCGAAATGATAACCTCACCTCTTTCGGTGAATTTGACGGCATTCCCAGTCAAATTCATCAGGACCTGCCCCAACCGTAACGGATCGCCCATGAGAAGATAGGGAACCTCCGGATCGATCCGAAACAGGAACTCCAAACCTTTTTTTTCGGCCTGCATGCCAACGATATTGGCGATATTGCCAAGGATATCCTCAAGGTTAAAAGGAACGCATTCCAATTGCAGTTTGCCGGCGTCGATTTTGGAAAAATCCAGAATATCGTTGATCAGACGCAAAAGCGTGCTCGCGGAGCCAAGGAGCTTGTCGATATAATTATGCTGTTTGGGATCGAGCGCCGTCTTTTGCAACAGTGAAGCCATACCGATGATGCCGTTCATGGGCGTACGGATCTCATGGCTCATTCTGGCTAGGAAATCCCCCTTTGAGGCATTGGCGGATTCCGCCACTTCTTTGGCATCAATCAGCTCATGCTCCATCTGTTTCTGAAGCGTCAGGTCCATCGCCGTAAAAAGATACCCAACCACTCCCCCCACTGGATTTACCAAGCTGGTGATGGACAGACTTACCGGAAGGTGGGTGCCGTTTTTGCAGACGTATAACCACTCACGCGCCCGGCTGTACTTCTGTTTTACGAATTGATCGAAGACTTCCATATTCTGCAGGCTGGATCCGGACATCCCGCTGACCTGCTTCCCATAATGCTCCAGATCTTGGGCCAGGTGCAGAGAGAGGATATTGCGTTTGTTGATCATTTCCGACGGCTTATAGCCTAACAGCGTGGAAGCCCCTTTACTGAAAAGCTCGATGGTGCCGTCAAGATCTGTGGCGATGATCGAAAGTTGGGTCGCGGCATCAAGAACGGCTTGTCGCTCCGAATCCGCAACCTGAAAACGATGGAGCATCTTCTCTGTCTGCTCGAACTGTTTCACTACGAAATCGGAAGTTATCTCCGAAGCTTCCCTGGAGATTCTTATCTCGCGGCGCAGCATATCGATTTCCTGCTGCAATTCTGCCTTGCTCTTCTCCGTCATCCTCTTCCCTTCAACTCACCTGTCATCTCTTGTCTCTGAGCGAATACCTGCGCTCGGGAAACTGGCAAGGCCGTTGATTGCAACCTCGATGCTGAGCGCTGCGGCCCGATCCACAACCTGAGGGGAATATGCGCCTTCAATTCCGATGAGAGCGATCTCCTGAGGCATTTCGCCGTCGCATACCTGAGGAAGCATGGTCAAAAGGTAGGCGAGTCCTGCGTTGTGGCCGAACTGAGTGGCATCTTCAACACGTACAATTTTTTCATAATCCAGGACAACGATCTCACCGGGAGAGCCCAACCCGCTTACAGCATCGACAAAAACCACCCGTCCTCCCCGCTCCAAAAAAGGCAACAGATTCAGCCCCATGAGTCCGCCGTCGATGACTTCGAGATTTTTCGGCAACGGTTGCATTTGCAGCAGCCGGTCATAAACCGCGGGACCTGCCGCATCTTCTGCGACAAAGCGATTTCCAATACAAATGATGCAGCTTTTCATCGAAACGGATCCACGGCAAAGGAGCTCTTTTTCCCTTTTTTCTGCAGACAATGCACCGCACAGACAAGACAGGGATCGAAAGAGCGAACCACATGCCCTGCCTCCACCGGGTTTTTTAAATCTTTAATCGGCGTACCGATCAAGGCCTCTTCCCATGCTCCGCGAGCACCGCGTTCATCCCGGGGAGATCCGTTCCATGCGGTCGGTGTGATGATCTGATAATGGGTTATCTTTTCATCCTCGATACGCACCCAATGCCCCAATGCGCCGCGTGCCGCTTGTATTAAGCCTGCGCCCTCGCCATCGGGAATTGATTTCACGGATTGATAGAACCCGTCGTCTCTTCGTTTGAGCAGTTCTTCCAGCCATATCTTCATGGGGACGAGGAGGGAGGCAGGACGAACAAACCGAGCCAGCTCACGGGCAAAAACATTGGCCCCCTCCTGAGCCACCATATCCCTGAACAACGGATTGCCTCCCACAACCATCTCGGCCAAAGGCCCTGTTTCGCAGGCCTCTCCGTCATAACGCGGTGCCTTAACCCAGGAATAGGACCGACCGCTCTGTCCAGAAGCATATGGTTTGGTTTTACCTTCGAAGGGGTGCAGCGGTTTTTGGGTTTGCTCAAACCACGAGTGCGAAACATCTTCGGTAATTTTACCGGGATCCAAAGCGACAACCGTGGTGCCGTCAGCCCAACCGGCTCGTATAACCTTTCCGTCGACTCCCTGCACAGAAGTTTCCATGGGTAAAGGAAGTCCGCCGAACGAGAGGAAGCGATTCGGTCCTCTCCCCAAAGAAGAAAGGTGTGCTTTCCTGGAAAATCGAACAAAAAATCCCACCTCGCTCTCTCGATGGGACGGATGTTCGTTCAGCCAAGCAGCAAGATCGCTAATGCTCCGGACTTCTTGCCATCTCTCTATGGAACATCCGAGGACGCTCCGCTCGTACCAGGAACGAAACCGATCGACAATCATCCGACACTGCAGAAGTTTTGAGGTATCGGGCATCGAAGTCACTCCTCCCGGTACCATAAAAGAGGTATGAGGCCATTGTCCGCCGATGATCGCCACCATCTGCATAAGCAGCTTAGTTTCACGAATCACCTCAATGGCGGCCCTTCCTTCGAGCGGATTGTATCTTTTGCCGGCTTCTTCACCCAGAAAATGTTCCCCATAGGCAGCCTTGTTGGCGAAATCGGCCGAAAACATCAAGACAGCCTGGCGGATATCGCTTTGAATGGTCTCTCCCATCAATGCCAAATTGCGAAGCCTGCGGGCATTATCGGGCGGCGTGACTCCGGCAATGACATCCAACGCTTCGACTGCCGCGGTAAGGTGGGTAAGGCTGCAAATGCCACATACCCGCGGCGTCATCACCAACCCGTCTAAAGCTCCGCGGCCGTGCATCATCTCTTCGAATCCGCGAAACATGGTTCCCGTGCTCCAGGCCTCGGAGACAACACCGTTATCCACTTCGACCCTGACTTCGAGGTCCCCTTCTGCCCTGTTTAAAGGGATGGCAATTCCCTTGGATGCTTTAACCATACCGGTCGTTTCCACTTTTGATTACACTTTTGACTTCCTGCTTTTCAGGTGCTCTGGTGCCGCAGCGGCGGCCATGCCTTTATAGACCATATAATGTGCGCGGTTGACGCCTCTTGGCAGGGAAAGCGGAATGCCTTCGATATTCGGAGTTTGGAAAAACGGGGTCGACCGCGGGAATTCCGGGTCCGTACACCCGAAACAAGGAACTCCTACTCTAGTCTTGGAGGATTGCTGATTCCATAACGATTTGTTGCACGGGCCAGGCACCAGCGGACCTGCGCAACCCATATGGAAGAAGAGACACCCCATCTCTCCGAAGTCGGATTCTTCCACACGATATTCATGATATTCGTTACGTGTACACCCCTGATGCACCGTGGTTCCATACCATTCAAGGGGGCGTTGATATTTATCAAGCTCAAGCGCAACACCATTGGCTGCCGAAATAATAGCGCCCGTGACGACATCATGATGACAGGGACAACCGGCAAGGTTAACCACAGGCTGGCCGGATCGCGCCACAAAATCCTTGCCGAGAAAACCGCCATGTTCCTTTTTGGCAAATTGCAGTCCCACCGACTCAATAACGCCATCCGCGCCAAATCCCCCGAATGCGGCACAGGTTCCCACGGCCATCACCACTTCCGCCTGCAGGGCAAGGCCGTACAGGAGTTCTTTTTTGGCCTGTCCGCTTTTGGTATGATACATGCCGGTGCCGGCCGGTCCGCAGATAACCGAACCTTCCACCAGGAGGATATCCAATGGCTGTTCTCCGGAAAGAATTGCCGCAAGCATCTTTTCATGGCTCTCCGGAGAAATATTGGAAAGTGACGGATGCCAGAGAAGTCGCATATTCAGGGTGTGAAAAAGTTCGATAACATTTGGAAATTCACTATTTAAAAAAGAAAAGGTATCTCCGCCGCACCCTCCTCCTTGAAACCAATAAACCGTTTTCACACGTTCCATTTTCCATTCCCGTTATGAAATCTTACGCTCTCTACGGAGCGGTCTTCTCCTCTTATCCACTATGCAATAAAAAGGATAGCACAAGCAATGTCAATATCAGGATTCACTTTA
>JBJKQT010000010.1:0-6656 GCA_046705065.1 Desulfocapsaceae bacterium | reverse complement strand
TTGTTCCAAAGCAAGAGCCACAGTTACTCTTAAATCGTCTTCATTTGCCGGCTTTAGGATAAAACGATATACGGCTCCCTCTTTGATTGCTCCCATTATTGCAGAAGTATCCGCATGACCAGTAAGCATGATCCTGATTGTATCTGGAAATTGCTCACGAACTCTTTGCAGCAACTCCGCTCCACTCATACCGGGCATCATATGATCGGAGATGATGAGTTGGAAGTTTTTTTGCCGCATAAGGGCAAGGGCATCCTTGCCGTTTGAGGCAGTTTCTATCTTGTAGTTTTCCTTACGAAAAACACGTTTCATCGAAGCGAGAATATTGGGCTCGTCATCAACGACAAGTATTCGGTAAGATGTATCCCCTGAAGCGGATTTTTCTAATGGCTCCCCGTTTCCGGTAAAAAGTGACGTATAATCTGTCATAAAGATTAAATACCTTTAGATCACAATGGTCCTTCTATGTTCTGAGAAGAGACAAGACTGCCAAATATGTTGTCTCGCATTCCCACCTGCTTAACTCTGCTGCATTTTTTCAACAGGCAGGAAAACTGAAAAAATCGAACCTTTTCCCGGTATGCTTTCGACCTCAATCCGTCCATGATGTGCTTTTATTACATCATGGACAACACTCAGCCCCAGGCCCGTCCCCTTACCTACCTCTTTTGTGGTGAAAAATGGATCAAATATACGATGGATCTCCTGATCCGGGATGCCGGTCCCTGTGTCGGCAACGGTCACACAGAGATAGCCCAAGCTTTGAAACGTTTTAATGTCTATCCTGCCTTTCCCTTTAATGGCCTGTATTCCGTTCTGGATAAGGTTGTAAAAGACCTGGCCCAGATGTGCCGGAGAACACTGAATAGCAGGGACGTCGGCAAAGTCCTTTACGATCTCGATCTCTTGCCCGATTTGAGGCTTGAGCATCTTCAGTACTGTTTCCAGCCGTGCGTTGATATTATCCAATGTCTGTTGAGGAAGATTAATATTTGAGAAAATTTTAAGATCCGAGACAATGGATGCAAGCCGTGTCACTCCGTCGAGACACGAACCGACCAGGATCGGAAAATCTTGCCGGATATAATCAATATCATTATTTTCCCAGGATTTTTTCGCTGCTTCAAAATCGTCTCCTTTAAGATACGTTGTGAAAAATGACTCCAGATTGTGCAGGTAATCCTGTGCTGCCGAGAGATTATTCTGGATGTAGGCAAGTGGTGTATTGAGCTCATGCGCTACCCCGGCAGCTAACTGTCCCACCGAGGCCAGTTTTTCCGACTGAAATATTTTGTGTTGCGCATCTTCTATCTCCTTAACTTGCGCAGCTACTTTTTCCTCCAGGTCATTTGATAATGCCTTGTATCGTTGTTCGGATTTTTGAAGTTCCTTGTGCTTTTCTTGCAGAGACTCATAATCGGCAAGTACCGTCTCAATATGAAGTTCCGATGCCATACGGTATCGAATTGTTTCTTTCAATAGGAGGACGAGTATTTCTGAACATCCTTGAAGTTGCCCAAAAGTCGCATCCTTTGACTCGAGACGTGCTATCGGTTCGAATTCCCAAAGTGTGTCGACATATTGATAATCCGGCTTGCCGGAGGTTTGTGGTTCGACAATGTCGACATCACAGGCCAACGCCAGAGAGAATGCCCGTTTGATTCTGGAAAGATCTTTTTCGGAAAAAACTTCATTCAGGTTCAATGCTTTGTCGAAGTTTTCTCTTTTATTCATCGATTACAGTCCTTTAACGTTCAGTTTCCCGAAAGGAAACTTCTCCCATCAGAGCTTTGATAAATCCGGAACAATCGAGCCCATGTTCATTAAGCAGACTATATTGCCGGTCCATGCTCGAGTAAACCTGAGTCAGCAACTGCTTGAATGTTGTCAAGACTCCATGGCCGTTTAAAGCAATGGAAAAAACAAGCGGCCAGGGAGCCTGGCCCCATCGGTCAAGAATTTCTTCGCGTGATAAGATATTTGGCAGGTCTCTCTTATTGAACTGGACAACAAGAGGAAGAGTTTGGAAATCCAACCCGACCCGTGCGGCATTCTCGGCAAGATTTTGAAAGGACTCTCCGTTGTTGATTGACTGATCCGTCTGTGAATCAGCGACAAACACAACACCATCGGCCCTGGACAATACAGCTTTTCTAGTGGAGTCGTGTTGCACCTGTCCGGGTACGGTAAAAAGTTTCACTTTAACCAATAGTCCGGAATCTGTTCTGAAACCGAGTGGCAAGATATCGAAGAACAGCGTTCGGTCGTCTTTGGTCTCCATGGTCATAAATTCGCCGGTGAGTTCAGGTTGAAGGGTATCATGGAGACAAATGAGATTGGTGGTTTTGCCGCTTTGCGCAGGACCGTAATAGACGATTTTAATAACAAGCCTGGATTCATCGTTTTCAAGCTGACTCATTCTCAATCACCTGCAAGATAAGATCATATAAAATACTTACCTATAACATATAAACCGCCTGAATACTAAGGCAGTGTAATGTTGTAGCGATTTTTATGGATGGCAACGCGGCCTGGCCACCTTAAATCTTACCTTACGAGGGAAAGCTCAATACCGTTAACCCGCATTTCCCATGAACACTGTGTCAATTTGGAAGAAAGTTTAGAAATCAAACATATTTTGAGGTAACTCATCCAATACCAAATTTGCACAGTGCTCACCAAAGGTCAGTTCAGGCGGCGCCATCTTCTTCAGTCTTTTGGCAATGACCATAGATTAACTATAGCCCATTGCCAAAAACTTCGAACCTGACGCCGCCTGAACTGATGAGAAATGCGGGATAAATTTCCGCCTAAAGAAAATTACTCCCTGCAGGTCCGGCTTGTTGGCAACAAGGAGTGTTGCATATTTTCTGCTTTAAGGGCGGCAATATTCAATACCGAAATGGTGTCAGACTTCAACGGTGAACGACATGAGAGTTTCACCTTGCCTGCCGGCCGGGTCAGTAGTCCGATACCGATTTATCTCTACGCGGGAACAGTAATTTCTGCCTTTTTATTTATACCTGCAGCTATCTGTCCATCCCTCTGCAAAAGCCAATCGGCGATTTTCGGAGCAAATTCCCGTTGACACTTGGAACTCACATAGATTCCGATATGCCCGGTATCAAAACATATATCTTCCTTATCCGTTGATCCGATCACTGAAGTAAAGCGATCACAGGCCTCGGGAGGAACGAGATGATCGAATCTTCCATAAAAATTGAGCACCGGCATGGTTATCTTTTTCAGATCGACTCTTTCTCCATCGATTTCGAGTTTACTTTCTATCAGTAGGTTTTTTTTGTAAAAATCAGTGATAAATTGTTTGAAAGTGGCAGCCGGGACATCGGGACTGTCAAATATCCATTTTTCCATTCTGATAAAATTTTCCACAAACCTTTTGTCATCCATGTTTTGAAAAAATCCTACATACTTATCGATCATCAACCGTGCCGGATTCAGAAGCAGGAAGCCCAGGTTCATAATATCCCCAGGCATGTTGCGATAGACTTCACCCAGTACCTGGGCGTTGGTACTTTTCATCCAGACATTGAGCAGTCCTTTGTCGGTGTCGAAATTGGTCGGCGTGACAGTGGTGACAAGGTTTTTCACCCGGTGGGGATGCAATGCTGCATAGATGACGGAAAAGACACCTCCCATGCAGATTCCCATGATATTTACCTGTTGAACCTTTTTTTCCTTGCGGATGAAGTCTACCATGTTGACGATATAGCCGTTTACATGATCCCCGATGGTCAGGAACTGGTCTTTACGGGTTGGATATCCCCAATCAATCATAAATATCTCCACCCCAAGGTCGAGTAGAGACTGCACCACACTGCGGCTCGGCTGCAGGTCGAGCATGGTCTCTCTGTTTATCAGGGCATAGATCACAAGCAGGGGTGTTTTGAGTTTCACCTCTTTTGGTTTATAATATTTCAATTTAACTCTATCTTCCTCATAGACGATATCATAGGGGGTTGTGGAGATATCCGTATCGAGCTGTCCTGTAAGAATGGCGGATGCTTTTCTCAACCTTTTGCTTTGCGTTTGACTCTTCTCCGCGATATTGCTGAGAATAAGATCAACCGGAATATTTACCTGATTCATTGTGTTACCTCTTCGCTTGTGTGGGAAAAACAGACCACCTCTAGTCATTGTTAACGGCTATCTGCAATTTTTCGACTTGCCGGGAAAGTTCCCCGATCTTCTTTTTCATCTGGTAAAGTGTTTTGTACACTTCATCCATCTCCACACTTGTGGGAATCTGCAGATCCTTGAGGAAAATGGCGATCACATCGCGCCTGACATTTTTACAGGCCGCCAGAGAAATGATTGTGTTGTTCAGTACCTCTGTGTATTCGCTTGATTTGAGCAGATCCATGAAGCTCATTTCCAGTTCCTTGATCCATTCGTTGTAGGCTCCTTTCGAATTGTCGACTACCTCGCCTTGCTCCAGCATCTTTTTTATTTTTTTCTGCATGATGCGGTTGGTTTTCTCGAACGGCAGGGAAAAGAAATATAAAAGCTCGATCAGGTGAGAGTAAAAGAGTGTGTACTTGTCAACCAACTGACTGAGCGTTTCATGAAATTCGCGGGGAAGACCTATTTTAGGAATGTTGAGATATTTCTGAAATTCGGATCGATACAGTTCCCTGAAAGATTCAAAGGCGGAATGATCCAGATCTTCAAAGGTAAATACTTTCGTATGCTCGCCGACTTTGGCAAAACTATTGACCAACTGAGTCTGAAACTCGGTAAAGTTTTCCAATGTGTCGCCGGTAGTCTGGCCGATTGCTTCAGTAAAGACCATGATACTCTTACTGAGCTCCTCCTGATCTTTTGGTGCCGCCAGGAGCTTCAAAAAAGATGTGAGATTATTGACCGATGTTTCCCAAGTTTGATAGGCTTTATATTTGTCTTCATCGACGGAGCCGGCGTCATTTTTAAAAAAATCGAAGTTTAAACCGGAGATACCGTAGGTTTCACCCTGGTTTGTTCCAAGACCTTTCCAGAAACTGTTTGAAATTTCCATCCAAGACTCAACCAGCTTCGCGAATTCGTTGCCCTGCATCGTGGTATCCATCATAAGGTACTCGCCTCCCTGCACTTAGAGTTTTTGGGTTCATAGATTAATTCAGTTCAAGACCGGCATCGGACCGCGCTAAAGATAACCAGCCAATATGTTTTGGTTATTATCAAAATCGTTCGCTTGCATTTTTAAGGGGACTGAGTCTTGCCAACCGGTGAAAAGCTGTTTGAGTCGAATCGGACGAGATGGAAAAAATTCTTTGAACCGGACACGACGCCGCCTTAACTGATGAGAAATGCGGGCTAGAGAATTTTTAAAGGGATAGCAAATACTGCGGTCATGGTCTGCCGTCCTGACATATTGAGAGCCAACAAAAAGATAGGCATCTGGGTGTTTTCGAGGAGGGATCGTGTCGCGAACCCGAAGGAAACCAGACGGCTAAGGTGCACAGCTTATGGATATGGCTGTGTCCGATATGTTCTTAATTAACGGAATCCGCAGTTTTTAAAAATCCTGATTCAAAGTTCTTTGCATGCCATTGTTTTGAGTACTCTTCACCGGAAAGAGCATTCAGTCTTGCGTGTTTAGAGGGACAAAATGTGAAAAAACAAATGAAACTCGCCTGGGTTTGCAATCATAAGATCGTTTCATAGAGCGTCATTGATAAAACAAAATTGGCTCATCAGGCTTAAGCGTACTTATATACAACACAGAAGGCAAGGTTTATCGATGGAGGACGCATCGCGGAAGCCCGCAGGGGCACCACATCAGGCCCGAAGGGTTGCGGACCGGACGTCCGCAACTGACAGCAGGCCATGGACGGCCTGTCTGTCAGCCGTGGTGGACAGGCGATGAGGCCGGAGAGCAGCGTCCGGAAGCGATGAACCTTGCCGGATTGTTACTTTCAACTTGACCAACGTACGCATAATCCGGAAGAACCACAAAATTTTACACATGAGATATTATGATACATCATGGGAGATGACTTGAAAATGGAGCTAAATTCGATATGAAATGGATAGTACAATTATATATTGTTAACTTGTTTGCGGTGGTTCTATCATAGTATTCTAAGTTGCATGCGGTGAGATTTTGCCCTCGAAAGAGGTGGTAATAGCAAGAGGAACGGCAACGTTTTTTTGCATTCTCGGCTGCGGAAGATAAAAACCAATCCCTTCCATGGAGCAGGCATCCGTTGCACGTATGAAGTTACACGGCCAACTTAGAGATTTTGAGAAAATGACTTTCTCGTGAAACGCCTGGCAAATCATACACTATTGCTATATTTTTTGTGGTAGAGATATCGATTATTCCTACTCGGAGCAGTTTTTCGGCTTTTGTGAATCGAACCCTTGGAGAAGATAATCCCATGCCGACTAAAAAGAGCAAAACCAGGAAAGCTGCAACCCAAACCATTCCAGACTTAGGAAACGGGAAGAAACCTGTGGAACAAACTGCCGGCGAAAAGGATGCGAAAGCTGAAGCCTCTGCCGGAGGTTTTCCGATCGTAGGCATCGGAGCCTCGGCAGGAGGGCTGACGGCCTTCGAGGCCTTTTTCTCCGGAATGCCAGCGGATAGCAATCCTGGAATGGCCTTCGTGCTGGTACAGCACCTTGATCCGGAC
>JBJKQT010000009.1:0-4393 GCA_046705065.1 Desulfocapsaceae bacterium | reverse complement strand
GGAGATTGATTTCCCCCAGCCTCAATCGTTGGAGCGGCAACCTTATTAAATTTTTTCTCATTTAGAGGAGAGAACGATGAACATCGGCAGCCTTTTACCCCACCATGCGAGATATCGTCCTGATCATATGGCTTTTGTGTGTGGTGAAGAACGTTTCACCTACAAGATGTTCAATGCCTATGTGAATAAACTTGCCAATGCGTTGCTTTCCTGCGGTCTTGCCAAAGGCGACAAGTTCGCCACAGTGCTGCCCAATTGCACCCAGCTTATGGCGGCCTACTGGGCGGCGGCCAAGACGGGTTTGGTTATTGTCCCTTGCAGTACCATGCTCAACCGGGACGGGCTTTTGACACTGCTTAAAAATTCCGATTCGGTCTTGGTGATTGCTGATGCTTCATTTGCCGATACACTACGCGAAATCCGCGGGGAATTGCCGTCAATTGCCGACAATCGGTATATTCTGGCGGGATTGGAAGGCCGGAGCCGGGGCTTCAGCCGGTATGAGGACTTTGTCGGCTCCGCAAGTGAAGAGAATCCTCCGGACATCCGGATCGACGATCATGATCTCTACAATATCATGTACTCCAGCGGGACAACGGGAGCGCCCAAAGGGATCATGCATTCCCATTACGTTCGCGCCATGTACTGTACCATTTATGCCTCCTCCTGGCGCATGACGCCCGAAAGTGTGGCGCTTCATGCCGGAGCCATCGTATTCAACGGCGCAATGCTCGATCTTATGCCCTGGATGTTTTTGGGCGCAAAATACATTCTCCACAAGAGTTTCAACGCCGAGGCGGTCATTGCCGATATTGAGAAAGAGAAGGTGACGCATACCGTGATGGTACCGGCTCAAATCATCGCCATCCTCAACAGTCCGGCCTTCGATCCAGATAAGCTGAGCTCTCTTGAAATGATTCATAACGTGGGCGCTCCGTTGCTTTTAGAGTACAAACATCGCCTCAACGAGGTTTTGCCCGGTCGTTTTTACGAGTTGTATGGCCTCACCGAGGGCTTTATGACGGTGTTGGACAAGCATGACGCGATACGGAAGGTGGGCTCCGTCGGTGTCCCGGCACCTTTTATGGAACTGCGTATACTCGATGCCGACGATAAAATTTGCGCTGCAGGCGAAATCGGTGAGATCTGCGGCACGAGCCCCATGATGATGCTCGGATATTACAAACAGCCTGAGCTTACCCGGAAAGCCATCGTGGACGGCTGGCTTCATACGGGAGATGCCGGCTACGTCGATGAGGATGGGTTTCTCTACCTCGTCGATCGCATCAAGGATATGATAATTTCCGGAGGGGTAAACGTTTATCCGAAAGATATCGAAGAGATTGTGATCCAGCACCCCGACGTTCGCGAGGTGGCGGTGATAGGCGTTCCCGATGAGAAATGGGGAGAGGTCCCCATTGCGGCTGTCATTCTCACATCTGAGGCAAAAGCCACGCCGGAAGAACTCCTTAAATGGACCAACGGAAAGGTGCACGCGAAATTCCAGCGGCTACACGATGTCGTTATCATGGATTCCTTTCCCTGCAATGTTGCGGGCAAGATGCTCAAACGTCAAATGCGTGCGCAGTATAAGCCGGTATTGCGGGGACGCAAATAGTAACTCGGACATCCAGGGAGCATCTTGGGCACAACGCAGTAGGAGGGGACATCCTTTCTTGCCGGTACTGAGTTCCGTTATGGTTTCCGAAGCGATGAGACGTTGTGAAATTTGGTTGCTGAGGGCGTGGTTCATCGGAAATTTTTTATCCGAGGAAGTGTTTTGTTTCACGTTTGCTTCTTTGCCGCTATTAAACCGGCTGCTTTTCGAAGACCGCAGGCAAGCAATTCGGCTTCGGGGCCACGCAACCCCGTCCATTCGACACTTTTCTGAAATTTCTCGATTTCCGGAAGCCAGTATTCATCATATTTGCTGTCGGTGGCCAGAACGGCTTTTGCCGCCGCATCCGTCTCGGCATTTCCCGTCTCAAAGTAATCGATAAGGGTCATTAAAACCTGCTGTATATTTGGGGCATCCACGGATCAACCTCCCAGATTTCTCATGGAGAAGAATAAAATATGTATCAATTCAGGCAAGACCACAAAAATTCGTTTGGCTTCGGTGCGAATTTATGGAACCTTCAATTCGTGATGGTCGGTGAAGCTTGTGGTGAAGAAGCTGACGCCATTCCCAAGACCAGATCGAAGCAACCGCATTGTTTTTGATTGTCTCAAGAGATGGAAAGATGGGAGATTTTCCGAATCTCATGATAATAAAACGGGTCCTGCAAAAAAAAATGTTCATACTAACAACTGATGGGCAATCTTTGCTCCATTGAAGGAGAAAATGAAAAACTTTAAAAAATTTGAGCCTTTCATCGAATCTGCCTGCCAAACCGTTTTAAATGTGGTCAAGCAAAGAGGGATTTCGTCCGATACCTTGATGTTTCTGTTTTGTCATTTTCTGACCTTGCTGCCCTCGTTCGACACGGAAGACTTCCATTGCCGTCCGGGATGCGGGTATTGCTGCCATACCAGAGTAAGCGTTTCAATGGCGGAAGTATTGATTATTCTCGACTATCTCAATAAGAATGATCTTCTGAATTCGTATAAAGAACGCGGCGCTGCTCTGAGCGCATCACTGATCCAACGATCCATCTCCGGCAATTCGTGGTGGGTGGAAAATGCAATCCCATGTCTTTTTTATGATGCCGCATGTGGCTTGTGTTCCATCTACGAGGTCCGTCCATTCAGTTGCAGAGCCTATCATTCTTTGGATTCCAAGCGCTGCAAAGCGGGTTATGTCGAGCGAATTGAAACGGGTATCCCTTGTTACCCTGATTTCAAACGAAGCAGAGAGCTTTTCTCGCTGGCATTTGATCGGGGACTGACCCGGCTGGGCTTGCAGTCCGGCCAGTTTGAACTTTCATCGACTGTGTGCCGTTTTTTGCAATCACCGGATCTAACCGAACTTTGGATTCAAGGCAGAGAAGTTATACCGGTTTTCCTGCCTCCCGAAGGAAGTTGAAGTCAAGATGGCTTTGAAACCAGAGCGCTCTTGAAAGGCCAGGCGAGTGTTTTACGGCTTGACAACCGTGCGGCTGGGAATAGCAATCCGGTTCCATATGTTGATGGCAATGCCGAGCCACTCAACTGCCAGGATCTCTTCCTGTGTCAGCAGGTTAACCGCCTGCTCATAAACTGAATCGGGAACTTGCCCGTCCGCAATCAAAGTAACGGCCTCGATGAGTTCAAGCGCCGCACGCTCTTTGTCCGTGAAATATTCGGTTTCCCGCCAGGCGGGTAGAATGCATATGCGTTCTGCAGTCTCGCCGCTTGCAAGAGCATCGCGGGTATGCATTCTGAGGCAGTAGGCGCACTGATTCAATTGAGACGCACGGAGACGCAGCAGGTGGGTGAAGCCCTCGCTGAAACCGGCGGATAAAGCGTATTCATTCACCTGGCGTTCAAGTTTGACGACGGTTTGCAAAATATCCGGAGTGGACCGGCTGATACTGATTCTTTGTGCGTGCATATGTCGGCTCCTTTGCAGAAAAAAATGAGTGGCATTAAGAATATCCAGCTGAGTTTTTACCTGCTTGCATAACCAGCTGGAACCGGATTATTGTCTGTTTGAGCAGTTGTCGTTGCGGGAAAGATCATGTCCGCAATCACGTAAAAGCAGAAACAATCCTAAGGAAAAATCGAGAAGACCTATCCTGCCGCCAACCCGGCCTGCTTGTCCGGTACAGAGTGAAAACTCTGCACCGGAGGCCTTCAAAGAAATTGGTATGGTTGCGGCGTTGTCCTAATTTTTCACTTTAGGACGATTGGTCGTCTCGCTTTTTTTCGTTTCAACATAATGGGCTGCCGCCAGAGCTGCGGTACATCCATCGGCTGCTGCCAGCACGATCTGGTTGGCGTATTTCTGCCGAAGATCGCCTATGGCAAACAAACCAGGAATCGCCGTCTCGCATTTTCCGTCGGTAATGACGTGACCGCTTGTGTCGAGTTTGACTCCGGCGGGAACGATGGTGTTGTTGGGTTTGAAGCCGACGAAAATAAATACACCGTCTGTATCGAGCGTGCGTTCTTCTGCTGTCTTTGTGTTTTTTAAGGCGAGGCCTTTGACTCCTTTTTCGTCCGATTGAATTTCTGTGACAACGGTGTCGTAGAGAATTTCAATGCGAGGTTCTGCAAAAACGCGTTGCTGGAGGATCCGGCTGCCCCTGAAGGCATCCCGGCGATGTATGAGATACACCTTGCGAGTTATTTTTGCGAGGTACAGCGCATCCTCCAGCGCCGTATCTCCACCGCCGACAACGGCAACAATCTGATCGCGGAAAAAGAAGCCGTCGCAGGTGGCACAATAGGAAACCCCTTTGCCGAAGTTCTC
>JBJKQT010000008.1:0-8476 GCA_046705065.1 Desulfocapsaceae bacterium | reverse complement strand
GTTCTATACCATTCAAGCATCATAAATTCTTCCAGATGAAGACGTCCTCTCTCTTTTGCTCTGAAGCAGGGACAGATCTGAAATATTTTTTCACATCCGGAGGCAAGCAGACGTTTCATGCACAACTCGGGAGAAGCCTGAAGAAACCAGCCTTCGGAATAGAGTGGAACAATATATTTTTCTGGAATAATAACCGGTTGACGAATGGGGGTGTCAACCTCCAAAAAGCCCAGGTTAAAGAAGTAGGCGCGGATAAAACGGAAAAGAGCTGCACGCAAATGCAGCTCTTGCAGCGAGAGCATCGGAGTTATTCTTTTACTCTGGTAACATATTGCCCCGTTCTGGTATCAATCTGTATCTTGTCGCCTTGCTCGACAAAAGGAGGTACCTGCAAAACATAGCCTGTTTCAACCGTCACCGGCTTAGTATCCGTGCCGGAGGTGTCCCCTTTGGCCCAAGGGTCGGCCCTCACCACCTCCAGGTTCACAAAGATGGGAAGACTCACGTCAATGGGCTTCCCCGCAAAGAAGAGAACCTGAAGTTCCATGTTATCGATGAGGAAATTGACATTGTCTCCCAGTTGTTCCTTTGTAATGAAAATTTGCTCAAAGCTCTCGCTATCCATGAAATAGTAGTCGTTTTCCTGGTTGTAAAGATACTGCATCTTTCTCTCTTCCAGATCCGCTTTTTCAAATTTATCATTCGAACGGTAGGTTTGAGTGAACTGATTACCGGATATCATATTTCGCATTTTACACCGGTAAAGCGCCTGGCCTTTGCCGGGTTTGGAAAACTCAAATTCCGTTACAATGTAAGGATTCCCGTCAATTTGTATTTTCAAACCCTTACGTAAATCAGAGGCGGTGTACATTCGTCATCTCCATGGTATTCGATTCTATCGAAATAATATTTATTAGAGCCTTTTGCAAAATGAGAATTTTCGATCAAGATCAAGGCATGCGAAAAATTTTACCGCAGACATATTATTGATATTCCAGGGATAAAATCTTGAGCATAACGATGAGTCTGTGCAAAAAGGTGATTTTTCAAGAGGCTCAACTTGAAGTACCCAGCAAACAAGCTGTATCAATACAGCCCGCATCCTGGTCGATATGCTGTCTTTCTCTGCTACTATACCTACTCCGTGACCATTTTCGCAACGGGTATTGGCGGTTTTTCTTGCGCTGTTGTTTGATTACTCCCTGGTTTTGACACCTTTCCGATTTGCAGAATTTTAAGTATATTTGTATTCTTCTCTCACAATCATTATTTTACCCTGTTTTTTATCATACCCACCGTCTCGGAGGATGGCATTATGGTTACAATCGGTATTCTCGCCGATACACATATATCCAGTTGCACGGAAACCTTCAACTCACTGACAAGAGTAGCATTTTCAACATGTGACATCATTATCCACGCCGGAGATCTCACAGATCGTTCCATCTTATCGGCCTTTGATGGAAAAATTATCCATGCTGTCCATGGCAATATGTGCAATCTCTTAACAAAACAGGAACTCCCCTGCGAAAAACTGATTTCAATATCCGGCTTTTCAATCGGAATCTGCCACGGTGCTGGCCCGGTTGCCACCATTGAGGATAGACTTTGGGACCTTTTTCCCACCGCCGATTGCATTATCTTCGGCCATACCCATACTCCGCTCTGTGAAAAACGAGGAAAAGTACTTTTTATAAATCCCGGGAGTTTTCGCCCCTCCGGCCCTTATGGCGCACCTGGCACTTACGCAATCCTTGTCATAGACGGTAAAGATATGCATGCAAAAATCCATACTCTTCCCAAAATCTGATGAAGACACACTGGACGCCCTGGCGCATAGAGCATGTTCGCGGGCTGATTCGCTCGTATGATGGCTGTCTTTTTGAACCTCCCGGCGACTCAGGATACGATGAAGACCACCTGCTTCTCTATCGGGACCGGGATATCCTTGTTCTGATGAACAGATACCCCTATGCCAATGGTCACCTCCTCGTTGCCCCCGTTCGACATATTTCATCCCTCATCGAACTCACGACGGCTGAAAACCTGGCGATTATGGAAATGCTTCAATTTTGCGCTACCATACTTGACAGCCACTTTTCGCCCGATGGGTTAAATATCGGATGCAATATCGGCGAAGCCGCAGGAGCAGGCATTGCCGATCATCTTCATTTCCATATCGTTCCCCGCTGGGAAGGAGATCACAATTTCATAACAGTTCTTGCCGATATCAGGACGATTCCTGAACACATCAACGCGACGTTTAAACGGCTGCTTCCTGATTTCATTAGGCTTCATTCAACTAAAACACAAAAATAAGATGAACCGTCCGATCAAAATCACTCCAATGCTTCAGCAGTATCTTGAGATCAAGGAACAGCATAATGACGCGATCCTTTTTTACCGCATGGGTGATTTTTACGAAATGTTTTTTGAAGATGCCAAAATTGCATCTAAAGTTCTCAATATTACCTTAACATCCCGCAACAACAAATCGGACGCCGAAAAGATACCCATGTGCGGAGTCCCCTACCATGCTGCTCAAGGTTATCTCGCAAAACTTATTAAAGCAGGGCATCGCGTCGCCATCTGCGAGCAGGCAGAAGATCCTGCACAAGCCAAGGGGATCGTAAAGAGAGAGGTGAGCCGCATTGTTTCACCGGGGGTTGTGACGGATCATCAGCTTCTTGATGACAAAAGCAATCTTTTTGTTGCCTCAATTGTGAGGCAGGAAACCGAAAAACACCGGTCGTACGGTCTTAGCTTTCTCGACTTGAGTACCGGTGAATTTCTGGCGGGTGAATTTACAGATTCTTCGTGTGACGAGTCGATTCTCGATCAAATGACCAGAATGAATCCGGCCGAGATTCTGGTCAATGGTGACGATATTGAAAACCTCCACTCTCTTTTGCAATCCGTGCAAAGTTACCTCCCAGGCATCTGTATTACCAAAAGAGATGCTGCATCCTTTCACTACGGCTCATGCAGGGAACTTCTCCTCGATCACTTCCAAGTACTGAATCTTTCCGGATTCGGTTGCGAACATATGCGAGGCGGCGTGATTGCTGCGGGCGTCCTTCTTGACTATATCCGCCAGACACAGAAAACGGAAACCGCCCATATTGAAAAGCTCTCTTTGATCGATCTCGACGCCATTTTACTTATTGACGACTCTTCCAGAAGAAATCTCGAATTGACACAAACAATCGTCGGCGGATCACGGGAGGGTTCTCTGCTATCGGTGATCGACCATACTTGCACGCCAATGGGAGCAAGATTGCTTAAACATCATCTGCTCTTCCCCCTTCAGGATGTTGCAAGGATCAACAACCGGCTGGATGCGGTCAACTTCTTTTTCATGCATGGGCAGATCAGGGTGGAACTGCGAAAGTTGCTCGACTCCGTCTATGACTTGGAGCGGCTCAACAGCCGCATGGTTCTCGGAACTGGAAATGCCAGAGATATGCTCGCGATGAAACGATCGCTGGCACAGCTTCCGGAACTTAAAAAATTACAAACCCATTTTCAGACGCCGAAACTAAGATCCATAGCAGAAGAATTCGACACGCTTGAAGACCTCCATAGTCTGCTTGAAGCCTCCATCAATGAAGAGGCTCCGCCTAGCCTTCGAGACGGTGAGCTCATTAAACACGGCTATAACGATGAACTGGATGAGCTCTGCCTCCTGCTTCGGGACAGCAAAAAAATGCTGCTTGAATTGGAAAGAGCCGAACGAGAAGCGGCCGGCATCCCAAAACTCAAGATCGGGTATAACAAGGTTTTCGGCTACTACTTTGAAGTCAGTAAAGTCAATGCAGACAAGATCCCCGAAAAATATATACGGAAACAGACTCTTGTCAATGCTGAACGGTTTATCACTCCCGAGTTGAAAGAGTTTGAAAGCAAAATCATCGGTGCCGAAGACAGGCGGGTTGACCTTGAGTATTCCCTGTTTCTCGAGATACGTAATCGATTAGCCAAGGAAAGTTCGAGGATGTTAAAAGCCTCTCACCTTTTGTCTCAAATGGATCTCTTTTCATCCCTTGCAGAGATGGCCTATCTCCATCATTATCGTCGTCCAGAGGTCGATGACGGTGAGCAAATCATTATCGAAGAAGGACGCCACCCCGTCATCGAACGATCCATTCCGACCGGTAAATTTGTTCCCAATGATATTACTCTCAATCAAGAGACCGATGAAATTTTGATAATTACCGGCCCCAACATGGCCGGCAAATCAACCGTTCTCCGACAGACGGCCCTTATTGTACTTTTGGCCCAAATGGGAAGTTTCGTTCCTTCCGATCATGCGCAAATTGGTGTTGTTGATCGTATTTTTACTCGAGTCGGTGCGATGGATGACATTCGAAGAGGACAATCGACCTTTATGGTTGAGATGAACGAAACCGCAAACATTCTCAATAATGCGACACCAAAAAGCCTCGTTATACTCGATGAAATAGGCAGGGGAACCTCCACTTACGACGGACTGGCCATCGCTTGGGCAGTCACCGAGGATCTTGTCGAAAAAAAGGGCAGAGGTGTAAAGACCCTGTTTGCAACCCATTATCATGAATTAACCGATCTTGCCAAAACAATGCCCCGTGTGCAAAATTTTTCCATAGCCGTACGCGAATGGAACGACTCCATCATCTTTCTCCACAAGCTTGTTCGAGGAGGTACCAACCGCAGCTATGGAATTCAGGTTGCCGCCCTTGCAGGAGTTCCAAGCAGCGTGGTTCAGCGGGCAAATGAAATTCTGAAAAATATCGAGAACGGAGAGTTCGATTCCGAAGGCGAGCCTATCATAGCAAGAACGCAAAGCCCCAAACTATCCAGGCAGAAGCATCACCCCAACCAACTGTCTCTCTTCCAGCAACCTTCAGACCCCATACGTAATTTACTGAAAAACTACGATATTGATGAGGTCACTCCTCGTGAGGCATTGGAAATTCTCTACGAAATGAAAAAACTTTTTAATTGCTGATGCTTTTTTTGTTCTTCCATGCTATTTTCAAATGGATAAAGTTGTTGGAAGGTTAAATATCCCAGAATTAAAGCTCCTTATAACTCGTGTGATGGGCGTCATCGATACTTCGCATCTCAAAAAGCCGCTCTCCTCAATGCTTCGGCATTCTAATTGGATTCTTGTGTTATTACTCCTCTTCTGTCTTTCTGCGCCATCTTTTGCGCAGGAAGGGGACCATGAATCGGGGAAAAACACCATCGAAGGCCGCTACCTTCAGGCAAGAAACGACTATAATAATCTAAAATCCGATACCTCCAATGAAAAGTCAAGAGAGGATTGGCTCAAAATTGCTAGAAATTTCAGGAAAATATATCTTATTGCTCCTAAATCGGATTACGCGCCCAATTGTCTTTTCATGCTTGGAAAAATTTACCACCAATTATTTACCCGCTTCCACAACAAGATGGATCTCGACGAATCCATCTCATATTTCAGTGACGCAGCAACAATTTTTCCTGATAATAGATTGGGAGATGATTCTCTCTGGATTGTTGCTAATATCTACCTTGACGACCTTCACAACCCGAAAAAGGCCTCTGAAGCTTTGAGCAGAATTGTCACCGATTTCCCCAATGGTGATATGCATGGCCAGGCTGCCAAACGTCTTAAGATTCTTTCTAAAGACTATAATACCTCTTTACCTTCCGTCATGTTAGACGGTTCTCAGCCAAGCAAACTCACTAATGTCTTACCTGTAAAATACTGGTCTTCGAACGATTATACACGCGTTGTTATCAATGCTTCCGGTCCGGTAAAATACCAGGAGCAACTTCTTGAACAGTCCGGGGACAAACCCAGAAGATTATTCATCGACTTTTTCAATAGTTATATTGAACCACAATATCGCGCACCCGTACCCATTGAAGACGGTCTTTTAAAGAGAATCCGCACCGGTCAATATAATACTGACACAGTCAGAGTCGTATTGGATATCGAATCCATTTCGTCGTATAAGGTTTTCAGTCTTGCCGATCCTTTTCGCGTTGTGGTTGATGTTCGCGGAAAGGCCAAGGATCAACCTGCGGTATCCGAAACACAGCAGGATAAAAAATCGGTTCAACCGATAAAAGAACCTGAAAAAACCCCATCTGAAATAATAGTCCTTCATGATAGCAAAAAGAACCCTGTAAATGACGTTGCTCAAAACACCAAAGCCAACCAAAATCCGCCTGGCTCGGCATCAGGGGGGGCGCTCTCTCTCGCCCAACAACTTGGACTCAGGGTGAAAACCATAGTTCTTGACCCCGGTCATGGAGGCAAGGATCCAGGAGCCATTGCCTACGGCCTCAAAGAAAAAGATATTGTTTTAAAAGTGGCAAAGAGGCTTGCACCGTTGCTCGAAGAAAAGCTTGGCTGCAAAGTTATATTGACTCGATCAACAGATGTTTTCATTCCCCTTGAAGAAAGGACGGCCATAGCCAACACGCACGATGCCGATCTTTTCGTCTCCTTGCATATAAACGCCAGTCCCGCGGAAAAGGCCTACGGAATAGAGACCTATTATTTAAATCTCACCACCAATCCTGAGGCAATGCGTGTCGCTGCCTTTGAAAATGCCACGTCGACCCACCAAATGAGCGACTTACAAAACATCCTTTCCGATATTTTGAAAAATTCCAAGATAAACGAATCGTCTCGCCTGGCTGATCAGGTGCATAATTCCATTATCAACGGTTTAGAAAAAAATTATTCCCATATAAAAAATCTAGGGGTAAAGCAGGCGCCGTTTTATGTTCTAATTGGCGCAGAAATGCCTGCCATACTCGTTGAGATGGCATTTATCAGCAACAAGGAAGATGCCGAACATCTTAAAAACAACCATTTTCTCAATAACATTGCCGGCGATATCTCTTCGGGTATACAATCGTATATCAGTAAGAACACGGCAAGCCTTTAATTTCCACCCAGAATCGACTTCTCGTTTAATTCTGTACAATCTATCTTGTTCATATATGAGGGTCAGATTGAAATAGGGTATTTTCCTCCGACAAGGCCACTGATCCCGATTTCTCCAAAGCATAATGAATACTATGCTCTTAATTGATTATGCTGCATTGGAAACAAAAAAAAGGCCGCCCTTTTAAAGGGGCGGCCTTTTTTTGAATAATTACTTAGAGTTTTTTTGCTAAATTTAGGCGATTTTTGATGCCTTAATTCTAGCCAAAGCCCTTTGTAAAGCGGCTTCTGCTCTTACTCTGTTTATTGATTCGTCATGCTGGGAGGCCTGAGCGAGACGTTTCTCGGCGCGCTCTTTTGCCTTCATGGCTCGATCAACGTCAATTTGCCTGCCAACTTCAGCACTCTCAACAAGAAAGGTAATCTTATTGTTGGAGACTTCGCAAAAACCTCCACTTATCATAAGACTCTCCCTTTTATTACCCTTTTCATAGGAGAGGATACCTATCTTAATTGTTGAGAGAAAAGGCGCATGATTGGCAAGCACACCAAAATCACCACCATAGCCTGGTGCGTTAACGATATCTACATCCTCGTTAACTGCAGCACCAGTTGGTGTTACAACTTCCAGTCTTATTTGTTGTGCCATTGAACCAACCTCGCTAATCGTTATTTAGATGCTTCCTTTGATTTAGCAGCTTTTGCCACAGCTTCATCGATGGATCCAACCATATAGAATGCTGCTTCCGGTATATCGTCATGTTTACCTTCAAGGATCTCTTTGAACCCCTGGACCGTCTCTTCAACCTTTACAAACTTTCCAGGCATACCGGTAAAGACCTCGGCGACAGTAAACGGCTGAGACAAATATCTCTGAATTTTTCTTGCCCGGGAAACCAGCAACTGATCTTCTTCAGAGAGCTCGTCCATACCGAGAATGGCAATGATGTCTTGAAGGTCTTTATATTTCTGAAGAGTAACCTGTACACCGCGTGCTACTCGATAATGCTCTTCGCCGATAACATTCGGATCGAGGATCCTTGAAGTAGAGTCAAGCGGGTCAACAGCAGGATAAATACCAAGCTCGGAAATTTGCCGTGACAAAACCACGGTACCATCAAGATGGGCAAATGTCGTTGCAGGTGCAGGGTCCGTCAAGTCGTCAGCAGGGACATAAACACATTGTACGGCTGTAATTGAACCTTTGGTTGTGGAAGTAATGCGCTCCTGCAGAGCACCAAGGTCAGTGGCAAGTGTTGGTTGATAACCAACAGCAGAAGGAATACGGCCGAGAAGTGCGGACACCTCAGAACCTGCCTGGGTGAAACGGAAGATGTTGTCAACGAAGAAAAGTACGTCCTGGCCTTCCTCGTCGCGGAAATACTCTGCCGCGGTCAATCCGGTTAGAGCAACACGGGCACGGGCTCCGGGAGGCTCAGTCATCTGACCATAAACAAGCGCAGCTTTAGGCAAAACTCCGGATTCCTTCATTTCGTGATACAGGTCATTTCCCTCACGAGTTCTCTCACCCACACCGCAGAAAACAGAGAT
>JBJKQT010000007.1:0-89765 GCA_046705065.1 Desulfocapsaceae bacterium | reverse complement strand
AGCGTTCCACTGATATTATCGTCGCAGTGTCCGTCAAATCCGGCGGAGACCATGATAAGTTGAGGCATGTATTGCTCGACGATGCTTTGCAGCAGGCGCCCGACCAGGTACGTGTATTCACAATCTCCAAATTGCGGAAAAACCGGGATGTTAATAGTATACCCCACGCCTTTGTCTCTTCCGAGTTCCTGAGGGCTCCCAGAAAAGGGAAAAAGGCCTTTCTGGTGCAGAGATATAAATAAAACCTGGCTTGAATCATAAAAAACTTCCTGCGTACCGTTGCCATGGTGGACATCGAAATCGATAATCAGGATACGATTCAATTGGTATTTTTTGATCAGATATTTCGCCGTGATACCGATGTTGTTTAAAATACAAAATCCCATGCCCCGGCCCGGCTCGGCATGGTGGCCCGGCGGGCGGATTAGAGCAAATCCGGAGTCTAGCGTGCCGTCCATTATACTGTCGGCGAGCTTGAGGCATCCTCCTGCTGCAAGGAGAGCCGTCACGAAAGAATCCTGCATCAGATAGGTATCCCGGTCATAGGAATAAGGATCGGGATGAACGGCATGCTCTCGTATCTGTTGCAGATAAAATGACGAATGAACGGCTTTTATGTCATCGAGACTTGCTTCTCTCGGTGAAAACAAGCGAAACCGATCTTTGTACCGCTCTTGTATGGTGGTATACAGATGCCGTATTCTATCTGGATTTTCATGTGAAAACTGCTCGATTGCATGATCGAAATAGCGATTATCGTACAGCAAACCGACTTTTTTATTCATAATGAAAACGATAAATAAGCTCTTGGGAATAGTGTGAGGCTTCGAGACGGTACAAATTTCCGGTTCGCTTGACATTACCGTCATCGTAGGTTAGCGATTCCACCAAACGAAACCCCAGCTTTTTCAGGCAGGACTGCTGTGCCATGTTGTCAATATCTGTATACATTTCAACACGTTTTACCCCAATTTTATCAAAAAGATACATGAGAAGAAACTTTTGCGCTTCTGTGCCGTATCCCTTATTCCTTTGATGGGAATCGGCAATTTTCACCGAGATGGCCGCGGTATCGTATTTTCCGGGAGGCTGCCAGTAATGAATGGTGCCCAGCGGCATTTCGTCCCGCCGTTCGATGATAAAAAATTTCTCGACATTGTTCCATAAGACCCCGGCATCGAGTTTCTGCTGCAATTGGTGCAATTCGAAGCACTCCGGGGACAGATAATTTCCGCACGAATCCTTGGATCTGCTCCATTGCACCAAAAGTGACAAATCCGATTGCCTGATTCTTCGCAGCATCAACCTGTTGGTGTATAATTTTTCAATAAATGAACTCATTGTTCATGACCTGACGTGTTTTGCCTGAGCAATCAGCCCATCAACAGTTCTTTCCAGCAGTTGGACAATTCCCCCGCCTGAAATCGGCGGGGGAATTGTACCCGGGGCTGAAGCCTCACATTTCACTTACAACTTTGCTCAAGGTTTTTGTCGAATTTTCCAGTTTTTTCAGTGCTTCAACGGTACCATCGATGGAAAAATTGACGGAATTGGCAGCCTTTTTATTTTCATTGGACGACGAGACCACACTCATTATCTGATTTTTGACCTCATTGCCATTGGCGTTGAGAATTGTCGTTTTAGAGTTCAATCCGCCAACGGAGTCCGATATGGTAACAATGCCTTCAGATATCTTCTGCATTACGGCAAGCGCAGTATTGATTACCTCTCCGCCGTCGTTCAGCATCTTCATTCCATCCTTCATGCCTCCGATGGTTTCACGGGATTCCTCTTCAACGTTCTTGACGATATTGGCGATATCCACCGCCGAACGAGAACTGTTTTCCGCAAGTTTTCGGATCTCGTCGGCAACAACCGCAAATCCGCGTCCCGCATCCCCTGCCCTTGCAGCCTCAATGGCTGCGTTAAATGCCAGAAGGTTGGTCTGGGAGGCAATCTCTTTTATAATATCGACGAAACTGCCGATCTTTCCCAACTGACTCACGAGGTTGCTGACCATATGATTGCTGCCTTCCATGGACTCGTTGATGGCCTTCATTTTTTTACCGGCCTCGGTGCTTGCCTTTTTTGCTTCCTCGGCATCGGATGCCACTTTTGCCGTCATTTCGGCGGATTTGGTTGTCAATGTCGCCATTTCAGCCGTGAAATCAACCATCTTCTCAATCGTCGATGTTGACCTGTCAAGGAGTCCGACCTCATTGTCGATTGTCGTATTCATACTCTCGACATGGGAGGTTGCCTGCTTCATCTGATCAAGAGATGCGGCAACCAGTTTGGAAACCTCCTCACTTGCCTCATTGATCAACCGTTCCACTTCAGCTTCGGCAGTAACGTCGGCAATATATTCGAGTCCTCCTTTGATATTGCCTTTGGCATCCTTGATTGATACGCTTGTCACCTTGACCGGGATCGTCTTGTTGCCGATCTGAGCCTTCGTCTGTCCGGAAATGGGTTTGTCGCTACGCATGGCCTGCTGTACCCCGCACATTTGTGTACGGCAATGGTCTTTGCAGAAAAGATCGAAACACTTCTTGCCAAGCGCCTGGTCTACGGTCATTCCCACCATGGCGGCCCCTGCTGGGTTGATATAGGTGATCGTCATGTTGTTATCCACTGCATGAATCGGATTCGGAATCGCATTGAGATTTTCTATCTTCTCATTGGCCGACTGCCGCTGCTTCATCTCCTCGGTGATGTCCAAAACAAACTCGAGTGCGCCTTTGATATTGCCCTTGGCGTCTTTGATCGGTGCTCCCGTATACTTGATGGGCATGATCTTGCCCTCACCCGGCCTTGCAATTGTCTCTTCCGAAACGATGGCATCGGTTTTCATGGCGCGTGTGCAAGCACACTTTTCAGTTCGGCAATGCGGCGTTTTGAAAATATCGTAGCATTTCTTGCCGACAATCTCTTCCTGAGGCAAACCGGTTAATTGTGCACCTGCCGGATTCATATAGGTAATGGAAAATTCGGTATCTATGGACAGGATGGGCGTAGGAATGGAATTCAGGTTATTGATCTTTTCTTCAGCGGCCTGTTTCTGTTTAGCCTCCTCCGTCATATCGAGTACATATTCAAGCGCTCCCTTGATATTTCCCTTGGCGTCTTTGATCGGTGCTGCAGTATATTTGATCGGAATGATAACACCTTCGGATGGACGGGCTATGGTATGCTCCGTCACCACCGCACTGGTTTTCATGGCTCGGCTACAGGCGCATTTTTCCGTCTTGCAGTGCGGCGTCTTGAAAAGATTGTAGCATTTTTCGCCAACAACCTGATCCGGTGTCTTGCCCACGACACCTGCACCTGCCGGATTCATATACGTGATGAAAAATTCTGTATCTATCGCCATGATCGGCGTCGGGATCGTGTTCAGGTTCTCGATCTTTTCGTTGGCGAGTTGTTTCTGTTTCGTCTCTTCTGTCATATCAAGGACATATTCAATCACTCCTTTGATATTTCCCTTGGCATCCTTTATCGGAGCGCCGGTGTATTTGATCGGAATGATCACACCTTCTCTTGGCCGAGCTATAGTCTGCTCGGTTATCACCGAGTCGGTTTTCATAGCCCGCGCGCAGGCGCATTTTTCCGTCTTGCAGTGCGGCGTCTTAAAAAGGTCATAACATTTTTTGCCAATGGCCTCATCGGGAGTCATTCCGACAACAGCAGCTCCCGCCGGATTCATGAACGTAATCGAAAAGGTCGTATCCATCTCTACGATGGGTGTCGGAATGACATTCAGATCTGTTGTCATCTGTCTCAGTTCCGCCTCGGCATTTTTTAGCGGTGTAATATCAGACATTGTCACAAAAATACCGCTTCCCTTTCCGTTCAGAGGCGTTGCTTTCGACGAGAAATACTGAACCGTAGACGCGTTGTTTTTATAAATGACTTCGGATACAACGGGTTTTCTAATCCGCGCCGCCTTGGCAGTTGGGCAATCTTTTGTCCCGCAGAGGTGCGTAGGACAGGCCTCCTCGCAAGTCATCTTGTTGATGACATTTACCCCCTTGAGGTTAAAAGTCTTAAAGAATGGATCGTTTGCCCAGGTAATGACCCGGTCATCCCCGACAATGAAGCTCGGCTCCATTAACATATTCAAACACGACACATCCATGCCTATATTTTCCGTCTTCGCCTTCGATTCCATTCTTTTCACCTCACTTTTTCGTATACGGTTGCATCAACCTCATCACTCAAAGACCCAGCCTCAGTGATCATTCCCATATGGTTACGCATCAGATTGTCGACATTGACAACAAGAACATGCTCACTGACACCGCCCGCATTGTTGAAATCAATGAGCCGATCAAGGGTATCTTTTCTTTCCGCCAGTTGAGAGTTCAAGGACGGTGTCTCATGAAATTGTTCCTGCTTATAGATGGTCACTATTCGATCAACCTCCAACGCCACTATGCCGGAACCTCCCCGGCAGATAATCAACTTGTTCTTTGTTGCTCCTGCTTGTCTGCAGGGGTAGTTATAAAAATTTCTCAAATTCACAATCGGGACGATCTGACCGCGCAGGTTGAGCACCTGTGTTGTAAATCCTGTTGCGCGGGGAATTCCCATGACGCTGTCGTTTTCAATTATTTCCTGTACATCCTTAATTTCAATTGCGAAATTTTTTTCAATCGCAAAAATAAGATAGCAATTTTCGGTAATCAGGTGGTGCATTCCACCTCTGTTGAGCCGGTCATCTTCTTCCGTTTCCTTCTTCCTGTTGATCCGGGCAAGAGACTTGATCGTTTCCAGATGATCTCCGACGATTTTCAGCATGTCCAACAACATCACGTTCCCGCCTTTTTTTCGGGAAAATACCCCCTCCACTTTTCCTTCATCTCCCCCGGGCATAGGCAAAATTTCATGGTCCGGAACGGTTAGAATCTCTTTGACTTCTTCAACGATCATGCCCAAGTTGCAACCTTCGCAGGCAAGCACAAGTATTCGCGAAGTTTCGCCCATAGTTAATGCAGGAACATCGTCTTCAAATAAGAGATAGTTGGAATCCACCACCGGAATTGTATTTCCTCGCAATTGCAGGGCCCCTTCCACAACTCCACTTTTGAATAGGTCGTCGATTGCGGAAGAAAAGGTTATCTCCTGAGAATATTTTACAGGGACCCCATATTCCTGTCCGGCCGAAGAAAATACCACATAACGTGAATAGGTTACCGGCCTCGAGTCGGAACTGGAAGAGTTCTCCGCGATAAGCCGCTTCCTGTCTGAAAGTCCGTCGAAAAACAGGTTCTCCAATTCGAGAAGTTCGACCGTTCTTCTGCCTTTTTCCAACGAAATAAGTCCGGAAATAATTTTGTCCTCAGTTTGAAGAACGCTGTCAACAGGCCGCAGGTTGCTCGATTCCGTCCTAAAGACATCTTTGATATCGTCCACAAGCAAGCCATAGCGGTTTCCCAACAGAGTTACCACCGCTACTTTCGCTGCAGCGTCATAGCCCCATTCTTTCAGGCCGAGCCGTTTCTTAAGGTTGATGATCGGAATGACGTCGTCACGCAAATGCATAATTCCCTCAAGAAAATCAATACTTGCCGGAAGAGCCTGAATGGTTCCGTTCAGAGAAGTCGCCTCATTGACATTTTCTGCTTTCAAGGCAATCTCCAACCCGGTTGAACGATCCAGTATGAACGAGGCAAAGAGATGTTCTTGCGTCATAATTTTAATCTCGTTTGAAGTAATTGTTCTCCGGTTCCTTCTCGCGGACTAAGAAAACAGTTCTAAAAAAGGACTGTTTCAAGCCGACAAGAATTCCAAAATACTATGCTGCTCCTGCCATTTTTTCGATTACCGCATTCAACTCAGCCTCATCTTTTCCTAAAGAAGTTATGTACCTAGGCTTGAGATGATGGCATGTTCCGTCATTAATATCCCTGTGCTCACCTACAATTAAAACAATTTTAAATGCTTCAAAAATTTCTCTGTTCGCAACCAGCTCCTGAAGTTCTTCCTTATCCCCGGCGTAGAGGATAATAAGATCTCCACTCCTGATATCCTTGCTTTCCGGAGTTGTAAAATATGCCCCACCGGGAAGCACCTTTACATTCCGCAAGGCCGACAACTTTCTCAATGAGTACACACAACGTTGGCTGCAAATCGAATAATGACAACCATTTTTACAGGCCGAATTGCCGGCAGAGTAGAAAAAGATATTCATGGGAAATCAAATGGTAGAGATTTTTTCTTGTCCACGTTTTTTACATAAACGCAATGAGCTACCTTGAATTAGCACTATTCATGCCAAACTTTTTCCTTCATGAATCCTTTTAAAAAAGCGTTGGTATTTTAGGGAATTCAATAAAAGGTTAGATAAAAACCGGGTGGTATGTGATATAAAATCTGTACACAAAAGTGGACAATGATCATATTTGTGAACACCTTTAGCAGGATTTTTGTTGTCAGATCCGTTGAAAATTTCCTGCACGCCTACTCTCCTGCTAAGCACAAGAACCCAGCATGATCGATCAAGACCTATAACGATTCCGCAGAGGAAGCGTCAAATACGTCTGTTTTCATGCTGAAAACTTTTCGCTTTAAAAATATATTGGGCAACTTTGTCCAAACCCGGCATGTCGCTTGCAACTCTGATGCAATTTTGAAGAATGGAGGACCAAGCACTAGCAGAGTTTTTCCCGGTATGTCGGGAATAACTATTCTTTAGCTTGACCCTTATGCCTTTTTCGTGACAGAATTTGCCCTGTATGAAAAACCAAATTATGCCAATACCGGTCCTGCCCGCTGTCCCGACGGCCAAAATCTTTATCAATTTACCGATACAGATTGGTTTCACTGCCAAAAACTCCATACGGAGCCTTTTTGACATCAAGTCCAAAGCAGACACCGGAGAAATAAGGAGAGTTCATGCAACCCATCCATATTACGGACTCCCTTTAAACCCCGCTTGTTGTTTCTAAATACCAATTACACGATATGGCACAACATTCCTCAAATTCCGATTTTGAATCTCAGTTTGAAATGGATTTTATCTCCAGATGCTCGTCAGTGGTCGCCTCGGCCATTACGACTCTTCGCCAACTGGCAGGTTCCACAGAGCATGAATTTCTCCAAATCGGCGCCAGGATGCAAAAGATATATCAGTCTTCAAGCTCTCTTCCCCAGACGGCGCATCATTTTGTGGATTTGGCATCAGAGAAAAACATCCCTCCCCTCGTCGACCAACTCATGAAAATTCTTCAGGAGATGGGAAATTACCTCGACCAGATGCAACATCAAAGTTCCAACAGTTGCACGACGCTGGGTAACGTGGAAGCCCTGCTGCGGCAGATTGCCACCCCATTGGAAGGGTTTAAAAAGATGAGCAAAAATCTTTATATTCTCGAAGTGTTTATCAAAATCGAGAGCGCCTACCTGGGTGAGATGAGCGGTGAATTCGTCAATCTTGCTCTCGATATTAAGAAATTGACACAACAGATAAAGCAAAAATCCGGCGCCATATACGATCTGAGCCGTTTGTTGACTGGTATGATTTCAAAAAATATATCAGAAATCGGCATGATGAATTCGACTCAGGATGCAAAAGGACGATTGACGTTGAGCGAAGCGGCAGAAAGCATCGCTCAACTCACAGCGGTCAACCAACGTTTCTCTCAACTGGGGCAGATGATTTCCAACGTCTCTGAAGAAAACGCAAGGAGCATAAGCGGTGTCGTTCAATCCATGCAAATCCACGATATTTTCAGGCAACGAGTGGAACATGTTATAGAAGCTCTCGAAGGATTGTCTCCATCTCTCTTGCAATCGCCCCAAGACTCAGGAGTAGAGGAACAGAATTATTTCGGAAAAGTGATTGGAAAAATAGGAGATGTTTGTGAGCTGCAGGAGGCTCAATTACGATTGGCATCGGACGAACTCCATAAAGCAGTCGGATTGATCATAGACAACCTGATCAATATCAGTCACAAACAAAAACATATGGTTCGCGACATCACCAGCCAATCAGGTATGATCAACACCTCCGGCGGTTCGTTCATAGACGATGTCGGGTATCAAATGTCATCAATTACCGGTTTACTTGCCGCATGTTCCGACATGAACGAAAAATTCATCGGTATCATGGATGAAGTAACTACTACGGTCAATGAAATCACCGGCTCAGTCTCTGATATAGAAAACATCAGTCATGAGATTATTCAAATAGCCCTCAATGCCAGAATAAAGGCATCCTGCACCGGAACCGAAGGTGACTCCTTGAGCGCCTTGGCGGAAGAAATCGGTCAGGTTTCCGCTGAAGCAGTTCAACGCACAGATACCATTACGACGACCTTGACCGAGGTTCACTCAACCACTGAAGCTCTTTCCAGTGAAACCGACAGCAACGAGCATAACCTTAAAACCAGATTGACCAATTTAAAGACGGAATCGGGAAATATCCTCGGGATTCTTAAAAAAATGAGCTCGGAGTTGCAGTCACTTCTCAAGCAGATACGAAACCAGGCAAATATCATCGAAAGGGAAATAGAAACGGTCGCAGGGAAGATAGATGTCCATGAACGGATTAAAGACAAAACCGACCAAGTCCTCGGAAATCTGAAGGAGATCCTGGTTGAAGCCAGAAAGCGATATCCAGCGACTGCAGCATTTAAGGAGGATATGAAGCTCATGACACAACGATATACTATGGAAAGTGAGCGCAGAATCCACGAAAGCATAGCCAACATGCAGCAAGATGAGACAATTCCAACGGAACGCGAGACCCCGCAAAATTCCCAAGATACCGATTCGGAATTTGGTGATAATGTCGAACTCTTTTAAACACTGCACGCCATGGATGGAAATATGCCCGTAATTGAATGGGATGAACGCTTTGCAACCCAAATACCGCAAATAGACAAACATCATCAGCATCTGTTTTTCCTATTAAACAAAACGTATGACGCGTTCAGCGGGCAAAACCGAAGCCAAAATCTCACATCTCTATTTGACAACTTCATCGATTATGTCACCTACCATTTTTCCGAAGAAGAAAAATGGATGCTAGAAGTCTGTTACCCCGGACTTGAGAAGCAAAAGACGGAACATGCGGAATTTTTCCGAAAAGTCATGGAGGCAATAAAATATATAAATAACCGAAAGAAGAGTGTCTCGCTCGAGATTCTGTCGTTTGTACACGACTGGCTGTCCGATCATATTCTGAGTTCAGACGCCGAGTTCGGACGTTTTTTTACACTCCAACTTCAGAAAACTAAAAATGAAGTAAGACCCAATAACCTATAGAAGATCACTTAGAGAGTTTTTCATGGAAACACGAAAATCCAGCAAATCCAAGCAGGAAAACGAGATTGTCATCAACACCGGGCATCAATTGACCATTGAAACAATAAGTGATTTTGCCCGGCTTCTTAGTGACGGCCTGGCAAAAAACTCAACGGTGGTGGTGGAATTTGAACCGGACCTTGAAGTCGATATAACAGCAATCCAGGTTTTGTGTTCAACCTGCAAGGCCGCCATTTCTCAAGAGAAAAAATTCACACATCGGGGTCCGCTTCCTCAATCGCTGCTCGATCTTTTGGTAGCCGCGGGAGCCCAACATCGCAAACATTGCACCAATGATTCAACACTGTGTTTTCATAATCTTGGAGGTGAATAAATGCCCAAGGTAATAATGACCGCCGACGACTCGGCAAGTATTCGGCAAATGGTTGCCTTTACCCTGAAACAAAACGGTTACGACGTCATTGAAGCGGTGGACGGTCAAGATGCTTTGAAAAAGCTTTCCGGCCTAAAAGTGGACATGCTCCTGACCGACCTCAATATGCCGAAACTCGACGGAATCGGATTAATAAAAGGTGTGCGATCCGGAGGACTAAACAAGTTTGTCCCGATCATCATGCTGACCACGGAATCGCAGGATACCAAAAAATCCGAAGGAAAATCCGCCGGCGCAACCGGATGGATAGTCAAACCGTTTAAACCGGAACAGATGCTGGCCGTCGTCAAAAAAATCCTTGGATAATCAGTAATGGAAAAGACGAGGCAAGAATCCCCCCATCTGCATAAGACCAGAGAAGGATCTCACGAATGATGGAACAACACATTGCCGCTTATCGTGAAGAAGCAGGCGAATTGCTGACAGAACTGGAAACATCCTTACTTGAGCTTGAAGAAAGACCCGACGATGAGGATCTGATCAACAGGGTTTTTCGAGCCATGCATACCATCAAAGGTTCCGGGGCCATGTTCGGATTTGAGGATATTGCCGCCTTCACCCATGAGGTTGAAACTGTTTTTGACCTGGTCAGAGACGGAAAAATGTCGGTAACCAGAGATTTGCTTGATCTGACGCTCAAATCGCGCGACCACATTCTGGCCATGCTTGATGCGTCGGCTGGACAAGGTGAAGTTGATAAAAAACAAGGTGATACACTCATAGCCGGTTTACAGCGTCTTGCAGATACTAAAAAATCCAAGGTCACACCAGTTGAAATACCTGCCGAGCAGGAAGAGGTTCCGCGATCGGAAAAAGAAAAGGTCAGGATTTGGCGCATCCGCTTCAAGCCCAAGAGAGAACTCCTGTTATGCGGCAGCAACCCCATAGCACTTCTCGATGAATTACGCAGTCTTGGAAGCTGTTTGGTTACAGCCTATTTTGATGATGTGCCGACCTTGGACAAGCTTGCCCCCGAACATTGCTACATGTATTGGGATATAATTCTTACGACCTCTCGTGAGGAAATGGCCATTAAGGACGTCTTTATCTTTGTAGAAGACGATTGCGAGCTCAAAATTGAACTGATTGACGAACAGGGACTGCCGGATGACAAACTCGACTACAAACGGTTGGGTGAAATTCTCATCGAGCGTGGAGACTTGGCCGAGAACCAACTCGAGGAGACGTTAAGGCTGCAGAAACCTCTGGGAGAGCTGTTGACCAGCAAGGGATTGGTCAGTCCTGACAAGATAAACTCAGCATTGGAAGAACAGAAACAGGTCAAAACTTCCCGACAGGAACGAATGACCACGGAAGCTGCGGCAAGTATCCGAGTACCGGCCGAAAAACTCGACCAACTGGTGAACCTTGTCGGTGAAATGGTCACTGTGCAGGCCAGACTCACCCAAATGTCGAATATTTCAGGAGACACATCTTTCATTTCGATCGCCGAAGAAGTCGAACGGCTGACCAGCGAACTTCGCGACACGGCCCTCAACATCCGTATGCTCCCCATAGGCAGCACCTTCAGCAAGTTCAAACGGCTCGTACGGGATCTTTCTCAAGAGTTGGGCAAACAAATAGAACTCGAAACCTTCGGGGCCGAAACGGAACTCGATAAGACGGTCATCGAAAAGCTTAACGATCCTCTGGTCCACATCATCCGGAACAGCATCGACCACGGCATAGAAAAACCTGAAATCCGGATCGCAGCCGGCAAACCTGCCACGGGAACGATTCGTCTGGGAGCTGAACATGTCGGTGATTCGGTTGTTATTACCATCAAAGACGACGGAGCAGGAATCGATGCCGAAGTCATTCGTAAAAAGGCTGCCACCTTGGGAATGATCCCGGAAGGAGCTGAGCTGACGCGGCAGGAGATTTACAGCTATATTTTTGCTGCAGGATTTTCCACGGCCAAAACCATCACCAGTGTTTCAGGACGCGGTGTGGGCATGGACGTTGTCAAACGAAGCATCGAAAATCTGCGAGGCTCAATCATGGTCGACAGCAACCTCGGAAGCGGAACAACCATAACCCTGAAACTTCCCCTCACCCTTGCCATCATAGAAAGCCTTTTGGTGAAGGTCGGTGAGAGTCATTTTGTTCTACCGCTCACCGCAATTGAAGAATGCGTGGAGTTGACCCGCGCCGACATCGAGTCCTCCCACGGACGGAGTCTGGCTAAAGTTCGAGACCATCTCATCCCGTATATAATTCTACGCGATCAATTTGCCATAGACGGCAATCGTCCGGAGATAGAACAAATTGTCATAGTCATGGTGACTGGGATGAAAATCGGCTTTGTCGTGGATTTTGTTGTCGGTGAGCATCAAACCGTAATAAAACCCCTGGGGCCCCTTTATCAGGACATTAAGGGTATTTCCGGGGCCACCATTTTGGGCGACGGGTCCGTTGCCCTGATTCTCTCACCTGTGGATCTCGCGAAAATGGTCGAAGTTTCAGAACATTGCCAGCAGTAGCGTTCCCGTGGGAAGCAGTCGTTTCACTTTTTAGCTCAAGGAGGAGATTACAATGTTCAAGAATTTGAAAATCGGCACACGTTTGATCTTGGGATTCGGAACGGTTTTGGTATTGATGCTCATACTGGGTGGCGCGACCATCAGAAGTCTCTCCAATCTCGACAGCGGATCAAAGGTCATAGTGATTGATAGATGGCCGGATGCCGTGATCGCCAATAAGATGATAGATAATGTGAATACAATCGCCCGCTCATTGCGAAATGCGATTTTAATCGACGACCAGAATGAGGATAAACTCGAGATGCGGAAGGTGGCCGATGAGGATGATTCCATAAAAAAAGAGATGGAAGAACTCGCCGGAAAAATAACGTCGGAAGAAGGAAAAGCCGATCTAAAAAAAGTCAGGGATGCCCGGACCAAATATATTGCGGATCAAGACCGCATCATGCAAATGATCGAATCCCAAAACAAGGAAAAGGCGAAATCCGAGCTTTTTACGACATTCCGACCTCTGCAAAACGCCTATATGGAAGCCGTCGGGAATCTGATTCAATACGAGGGAAAAATGGTGGATTCGGCAGGTCAGGATGCCGACCGGATCTATCATCAATCCCTCAATCTCACAATCGTTTTGCTGATAGCAGGCTTGTTTGCTGCTTGCCTGGTCAGTTTTTTTGTAACCAGAAGCATCACCAAGCCATTGAATGAGGCTGTGCAGCTCAATCAAAAGCTGTCCAACGGCGACCTCAGCATGACCGTTGACGTGAAACGAAACGACGAGACAGGTCAATTGCTGACGGCAATGAACCATATGATCACCAAACTCCGCGCCGTAGTAGCGGATGTGAGAACAGCAGCAGACAATGTCGCAGCGGGAAGTGAAGAACTCAGTGCCACTGCAGAACAGATGTCGGAAGGAGCAACGGAGCAAGCCGCTGCAGCAGAGGAGGTCTCCTCTTCAATGGAACAAATGACCTCCAATATCAGCCAAAATGCGGATAATGCCATGCAGACGGAAAAAATCGCCGTCAAATCATCTGAGGATGCGCAAGAAGGTGGAAATGCCGTGAACCAAACGGTCGTCGCGATGAAAGAAATCGCAGGGAAAATATCTATCATCGAGGAAATAGCCCGGCAGACAAACCTGTTGGCCTTAAACGCCGCCATCGAAGCTGCGAGAGCCGGAGAGCATGGGAAAGGATTTGCCGTGGTGGCTTCTGAAGTTCGGAAACTGGCCGAACGAAGCCAAACTGCCGCAGCCGAAATCAGCAAACTCTCAACTTCAAGTGTCGATGTTGCAGAAAAAGCCGGTGCGATGTTGCTGCGAATCGTACCCGACATTCAAAAAACGGCCGAGCTGGTGCAGGAAATCAGCGCGGCATGCAGTGAACAAAATTCTGGAGGCGCGCAGATCAACAAAGCGATCCAACAGCTTGACCAGGTGATCCAACAAAATGCTTCGGCTTCGGAGGAGATGGCCTCGACGTCTGAAGAGCTCCAAAGCCAGGCAGTACAGTTGCAAAGCGTGATCGGATTTTTCAAACTCGGTGGGTTCGATGGAGACTTTACCACTCAGGAACAATCGTTGAGAAACCCCATCCCCTCTTCCAGGGAGAAAGCATCATCCAGCCTCGCCAATAAAATTCAAATTGCCCATATGACGCCAAAGGCAACTAAACAGGAAAGCGCAACACCTCGTTCGGGTAAAGGAGGATATTCGACAATGGAAAAACCATCCGGAAATAAAGGAATTTCGCTTAATCTCGGCTCCGATGGAAAGGAAGGCGCGGACGATCCCGATTTCGAGAGATATTAAAGGAGAGGATTCATGGCAGAAAGCACCATAATGAAAGCCGGTCAGTATCTCACCTTCAAACTGAAGGAAGAGGTTTATGCATTGGACATCTCCAAGGTTCGAGAGGTCCTTGACTTCACAGCAATTACAAAGGTTCCGCAAACACCCGATTATATGCTGGGAGTGATTAATCTTCGAGGAAGTGTCGTACCGGTCGTTGACATGCGTCTTAAGTTCGGCATGAGCAAGACAGAGGCGACAGTGAATACCTGCATCATCATCGTCGAGGTAAATTTTGACGACGAGTTGATTATACTGGGTGCTCTGGCAGACTCGGTCAAGGAGGTGTTGGAGCTTGCCCCGGACCAGATAGAACCGCCACCACGGATCGGAACGGGACTAAAAACCAAATTCATCAGCGGCATGGGCCGAAAAGAAAACGAATTTATCATCATACTGGATATTGACAAAGCGTTCTCCACCGATGAGCTCTCCCTCGTCCAAGAAATGAAGGAGGAAGGCAGTGACTAAGGTTTCCTTGCTCAATGAAATATCGAAGGGGAAATTGTGAGATCGAACGGTAATCTTTTATCCGGGAAAAAACAGGCCTCCCTTCGAGGGATGAAGCTATTCGAGACGTCGTTGTCCAACGAAAATTTCCGGCACATAAGCGAATTCGTTCGCCAGATGAGTGGAATCAAACTTCCTCCAACAAAAAAAACATTGGTCGAAGGAAGGCTGCGAAAACGACTTCGCAGCCTTCAAATGGATTCATTCGCGGAATATTGCGACTATCTTTTCAGCCCGGAAGGCTTGGAGTCCGAATGTATCCATATGATCGATATGATAACAACCAACAAAACGGATTTTTTTCGAGAACCGGAACATTTCAATTACCTTTTTAAAAATGTCCTCCCGGAACTCTACCAAAGGTATGGGCTCGGTCCCAAAAAGCGATTTACCGTCTGGAGCGCTGGGTGCTCTTCAGGCGAAGAGCCGTATACGCTGGCGATGGTTCTCAGCGAATTCAAGGTGAGATACCCGGATTTCAAATTTTCGATACTTGCAACCGACATTTCGACCAGAGTCCTCAAAAAGGCTGTCCGCGGGATATATGGACATGAAAGGATCGAACCCGTACCGATGCCGTTGAGAAAGAAATATCTCCTCAAAAGTAAGGACAAAGGCGAAAATCTAGTGAAAATTGCTCCCGAAGTCAGGTCGCTTGTTATGTTTGAAAGGCTCAATTTCATGGATGCGGAGTTTCGAATACGTGACCCCATTTCCGTCATCTTTTGCCGAAATGTGTTGATTTATTTTGACCGGTCCACCCAGGAGAAACTGTTGTCTCGTTTCTGCAAACATCTCATTCCCGGCGGATACCTGTTCACAGGACATTCGGAAACACTTCAGGGAATGACTCTTCCCCTCAGTAATTTGGCCACAACGGTCTACAGAAAAAATTTAACCGATACTGTTTGACCGGCCAAGAACTGTTTGCAAAGCGCCTTGCAGCAAGGATTTCCTTCAGCCGTTTTTTACCAGGAAACGCACACCATTTTCCTCTTCCAGTTCGAGAATATAGCCTGCTTTCTCGATCTTGGATCTCTCATAAAACGTGATAATTTGCTCCTCCTTTCTCCCTAATATTTGCCGCAATTTAAACCTTAGTACCTACCCCAGAAATTACTTTTTTGGTTTTCTGTAACGAAAGTAACTCGGGCATTGTGTTTCCTGAAGCGGCGCAGCAACACCCGCAGTTCGTTTTCTTCAATCAAATTCTTTTCGACCAGGATTCTGCCGAATTTTTTCTGGAGTTTTTTTTGATGAAAAATCAGCTCATTTACCTGATCAATATTCAAAAGCCCCAATTTGACAGCTGCCATTCCAAATGAAAGCGTGCTGTCTGTTTTTTGCAGGACATATGGGATATCTTTCTGACGCAACAGGCCGAAACGACATCCCAATTCACCGATACGAGGCCTTTCGATTCTCTGCCAGATAAGAACACGGGTAATTGTTCGCCAATTGGCAACACCGGAATAATACAAAAAATGTCCAAAGAGCAGATTCCGTTCGGGCAGAGCGCCCTGGTAAAACTCATCAAGATTTGAACCACCTTTTTCCCTTTTTGTTTCCTCCTGAAAAATGATCGGGTTGATTCGAATCCCATCGTCATCTGCTTGAAAACTGCTCCTGCCGGTATCTGCAGCCTGGCTATGGCGAGTATCCCCATCTCTTCCGGAGAAACAATGTTGCCCGGCTATGGAGTTCTTTTCACGGGATTTAAGAAAACAAAGCAAGTTCTCATATGCATCCTGAACCATCCGGAAATTTAAGGTGTTTTTTTGCCGGATCTTGCTGTCCTTGCCAAGTACCGCGTCAGGATGTGTTTCTTTAGCTCTCCTTCGGTACGCATCTTTCAAACCGCCAACCTGAATATAATCTAAAAACTCCAAGGAGATCGTCAATTCAGAACCAAAAAGAATCTCGCAGGATCGAAAAAGTTTTTGTTCATCCGAAATCATATTCATAGCCCGATTCAGATCCCTTTAATAATTGAATCGAAATTTCTAGTTTTTTTTCTTCAATCGCACTGTTTCAGCACTTCAGCGGCTATGCGTTCCAGCGGCAGGATTTTGTGGACACCGCCTTGCTTGATGGCCTCGCAAGGCATTCCGAAAACCACACAGGAGGCTTCATCCTGAGCGATGGTGATGGCACCGGCATCAAACATCTCCTTCATGCTTCGCGCACCGTCGTCCCCCATACCGGTCATGATAACCCCGACTACGTTTTTCCCCCCATAACGGGCTGCTGAACGAAACAGAACATCCACAGAAGGGCGATGCCTTGAGACAAGCGGCCCGTCTTTTATCTCGACGTAATACCTGGCGCCGCTTCGTTTAAGAAGCGTATGCCGGTTGCCGGGGGCTATCAATGCTCTTCCGCGAACGACAGTATCGTTGTCTTGAGCTTCTTTAACGGTGACCCGGCATAACGAATCCAGCCGTCTGGCAAAGGCGGCGGTAAATGTTTCCGGCATATGCTGTACGATTACCGTGCCGGGGGCATCTTCGGGCAGCATTTCCAAAAAGATTCGCAGGGCTTCGGTCCCACCTGTGGAAGCACCCACAACGACAACCTTTTCCGTCGTTCGAATCATTGCTTTGGAATTCGGCTTCTCCATGATCACATCGGCGGTGAGTTTCGGGGAAACCTCCTTTAAGGTATGACGACCGATGGATCGTATTTTTTCGGGATGGATGGCCGCTGCACCTTTGACCGCTTCGCAGATCGTAATCCGGGATTCTTCAATGAATTGTTTCGTTCCCAGACGTGGTTTTGTTATGATGTCCACTGCCCCATACTCCATGGCCTTGAGAGCAGATTCACTCCCGCTATTCGCCAGGCTTGAACATATGATCACCGGCAGTGGATGCTGCGCCATCAGTTTTCGCAAAAATGTCAATCCGTCCATCCGCGGCATCTCGATATCCAGCGTAATGACATCCGGCACTACTTTTTTCATCCTCTCGGCCGCCATAAAAGGATCGGCGGCTGTTCCGACGACTTCAATTTGGGGATCCGATTCCAGTATTTCACAGAGCGTCTTTCTTACCAGGGCGGAATCATCGACTATGAGGACCTTGATTTTTCTCATACTATGGCCCTCCTCGAATGGCCGTCCCGCCCCGGTAGGATCTTGCGCATGTAGACATCTCCGGTTTTTATGGAAAAAAACAGTTTTCTCCCAAAAGTTCCCCCAATATCAGCTTTTGTAATATGCAACCCAAGCAGAGCCAGCACTTTTTTTGCCTGAATGATATTCATTTCTCCAACCATGCGTCTGGTTTCAACTTTTGTGCTTTCCACCAAGACCTGTGCCCCGCCGAAGAGTTTGACGACCAGATCTGTTTTGGAGCCTCCCTCCGTCATTTTTTTATAGAGATACTGCACGGCGGTATCGACATACAACAGATTGACGTCCTGTTTGGGGTTGCACGGCAACATGGCATGGCAAATGGCCCCCACCCGTCTTTGAGGCGAATACATCGTTACGGCTACGCAGGATCCCAATACAGTGCTTACTATAACCGGATCGGCAGAAACGATAACCTCTCCGGGCTTGAGAAAGGCGTTCCGACTATGTTCGGCGATAATACTCTTCATACTTTCTGATAAACAGTTGATCCAACTGCCGTAAAGTCAACATTCATACCGTTCAACGTCTCAGAATGGCCAAGAAAAAGGAATCCGCCGGGAAGTAATTGACGATAAAATTTGTTGATCAAATTCTGCTGTGTGATTTTATCGAAATAAATTATTACGTTTCGACAAAAGATGATATCCATTTTTTCGCCTATGTCGAAATCTTTGTCCACAAAGTTTATCCTGCGAAATATCACCTGTGAGCGAAGTTGAGGGCAGATACGGACGAGCCGGCGGCTTCTGTCTTTGCTCTTTAGTAAATACTTTTTCTTGAAATCCAGGCTGATATTTTCGGTCCGTTCCTCAGGGTAGACGGCTTTTCTTGCGGTCTCCAGAATTCGCATGCTGACATCCGAGGCCAGTATGGAAAAACGAAAATTTCGATGCTTACGAGAGAATTCGTTCAATATCATTGCCAACGTGTACGGTTCCTCACCGCTTGAGCAACCGGCGCTCCAGAGACGCACCGGATGGGCAATCGTATTCTCACGAGATTTCAGGATGATCGGCAAAGCCTTCCTGACCAGAAACTCGAAATGCCCGGGTTCACGAAAAAAATCCGTCTTGTTGGTGGTCACGACATCGATCATATGAACCAGTTCGATATTCTGCCCCTCAGGACTGAAAACGAACTCACCATATTCGGCAAACGTCCCGAATCCCAATTGCCTGAGCCGCTTTTGCAGACGCGCTTCAAGCATGTTTTTTTTCGACGCCGGCATACGGATACCGACCCGATCATAGATAAGGGAGCTAAACCGTTTAAAATCCTTATCTTTCATGGTCGCCTGAGGAACATAATTCATGGCATTTTCCGTCTCATCCGGGTCGTTATCACATCGCTTCTAATTAAAAACAGCTTAATGCTTTTCTGTCGTCCATTGAATATGCTTTTTCCTTGAAAGGTGGAGGACACAACCTGCACTCCGGTCCATCAGAATTTTTCAAACTCTTCGTCCAACTGGTCTTTACCGCCCTTGCCTCCGAGATCAAGAGATATTCCTTCCCGGGTTTGCTCTGCCTGTTTGGGGAGGACGATCTTATGAATCCCATTGACTGTGGAAGGGATATGACCGATGGTAATCTGTTTTTTCACTCCGTGATGCATGTGGGATGGCATACGTTGCGGTTTGCCCATATCCAGAGTAAAAAAAGCAATTGTGGCCTTGAGCTGCTCTGCCTGGCTTGAAAGTTCCTCTGAAGTCGACGCCATTTCCTCTGTAGCTCCTGCATTTTGCTGTATCACCTGATCAAGCTGCTGTATTGCCTTATTGATCTGGTCGGCACCGGTGTCCTGCTCCCTGCTCGACGCACTGATCTCTTGGACAAGTTCCGCAGTTTTTTGGATATCTGGGAGCATTTTGTTCAGCATATCGCCGGCCTGTTCGGCAATGGCAACGCTTGTCATTGATAACTGGCTGATCTCTCCGGCGGCCGCCTGGCTGCGTTCGGCAAGTTTGCGGACCTCGGAGGCAACCACGGCAAAGCCTTTCCCATGCTCGCCGGCCCTTGCCGCCTCAATGGCTGCATTCAAGGCCAACAAGTTTGTCTGCCTGGCTATCTCCTCGATAATGGAAATTTTGGTGGCTATCTGCTTCATGGCTGAAACGGTTTCTGTCACGGCCTTTCCGCCCTCTTTGGCATCGGACGAACTCTTTATTGCAATCTTCTCCGTCTGAATGGCGTTATCGGTATTCTGGCGGATACTTGAGGCCATCTCTTCCATGCTTGAAGAGACCTCCTCGGCGCTGGCGGCCTGCTCCGTTGCCCCTTGGGACATCTGCTGGGCGGTAGCGGATAATTCCTGGGCCCCCGATGCAACATTGTCTGCGGCCCCCTGGACTTCCGTCACCACCTCTTTTAGCTTTTCGACCATCGTCGCCAAGGATTCCAACAAGTCATCCTGGTCGCTGCGCTTTTTCAGAGTCACCATGAGATTTCCTTGGGCAATCTGTTTGGCATTGGCCGTTATTTCATAGAAAGCCCCCACCATTTTTTTCATGGCCGCCATGACACTTGCCGTATCGCCGGAAGCCAAGGTGATTTCATGCGTCAGATCGCCTATTGCCACCATGTTGGCGATCTCTCCAACCTCCTTGGGATCACCGCCCAGTTGCCTCATGACAATCTTAGCTATCATCACCCCCAATCCCACCGCGAAAAAGACGCCGACAACGGCAAGACAGGTCATGATAATGCTGGACCTGTTGGCATCGGCCGTATTCTGCTCGGAAGTCAGCCGCCCTTGTTTGATCTTTCGATCCATTTCCTTTGAAATTATTTCCCTTTCCTCACGAGAGGCCTTGCTTGCCTCACCGTGCAGAAGAGCCATGGCCTCGGTGGTTTTTCCTTCAATTGCCAGTTGGACAACTTTGTCTTCAAGGGGATCAAAAACCGTCTGACTTTTCTTCAGCTCTTCAAACATCCTTCTCCCCTCTTCAGAAACGATGTTCTTACCGTAGCTCTCTGTTTGTTTGGCTATGATTTCACGTTCTTTTTTGATCTGATTGCCAAAGTTTTCCCTCTCTTCCGGGGTGCTTGCGCTTATGATATTTCTGACGTTGAGTCGTATCTCTTGGAAGGCTGTCGATATATCCCCCATATCACCCAAAGGAGCACAAACTTTTTCATAGAGCATGGTATCGGCAGTTTCTATTTTTTTTATGATATAAATACCATAAGCCCCGATTACGCCGGCAATGAACGCCACTGTGATAAAGCCGGTCAACAGTTTACTCTTCAACGTCATGTTGTAGAACCAATTCATTTCTTCTCCTCTTTCCTGTAGTAAGCAACGTATCCGGCTCGCATTTCTTTACCACACCCCCGAATTTTGCGAACTTGGCCAAATAGCATCCAGGAAAGCACTAACCATGCCAGGAAGTCTATGAAACCGCTTATTTTAAAACTGGTTGTCTTTTTTGGGACTATGCCAACATCGTTGATCGATCGGCAAGAAGGAGGGAAGCTGTGAAGTGTAAACAATAGTGGACATTGCCCACAATTGTTTACAATAGACACCTGCAAATTGGAGAGGGCCTCAAAGGAGATAGGGTAGAAGAGGAGACAGCAAGACGTTTATATCCTTTGTGCTTCTATCTGGTCGAAAGCGGAAAGAGCAGCGATTTTCAGAGCCTCCGAATAGGTGGGATAGTTGAAGATATTGTCAATAAACAGATCGATTTTTGCATTGTGAAAAAGGGCCAGCAGGGCGATATGAATAATCTCGGTTGCTCCGGCCCCCAGGATATGGACCCCGAGGATTTCACGGGTATCGCTGTGCACTATCATTTTCAGCAATCCTTCGTATTCCCCTGAAATTTGCCCCCGAGGCAACTCGTCGTAAGTACATTTTCCGACCACATATTTATACCCCCGTGCAACGGCCTCCTCCTCCGTGATGCCAACATAGGAAATCTCCGGTATCGTATAGATCCCTATGGGAAACAAACGGGGAAACCCCTCGGCTCTTTTTTGCAGGGCATTGAGGACAGCCAGGCGTCCCTGGGTAATCGAAGTGGCGGCGAGGCTCGGCCAGCCTATGACATCACCCACAGCATAGATATCCGGCACCGATGTCTGATACAGCTCATTCACCTTGATATAACTGCCGTCGGAGGCAATCCCAGTTTTTTCAATTTCCAGCGACGTTGTATTCGCCTCTCGGCCCAAAGCGAAAAAAAGCGTTTCTGCTGTAAGTTCACGGCCCGAATCCAATTTGAGCTTCGCTTTCCCGCTGTCTTTTTCTATATCAAACTTACCGCAATTGTTAATGTACTCAATATTTCCCCTTGGAAAATTCATCTTGAGATACTCGATGATCTCTTGGTCGATGAATTTCAAAAGTCGAGGGCCTGTATCCACAAGGGTGACTTTTACTCCTAAGGCTGCAAAAATCGTTGCGTATTCCGATCCGATAACCCCGCCACCCAAAATCAACATGGTTCGCGGAATGGTTTTCATATTCAAAATACTGGTGGAGTCGACAATGGTTTCATCATCGAACGGGATGTTTTCAGGGGATCTGGGGCAAGACCCGGTGGCGATGACAATGTATTTTCCCTTAACCAGGATGACCTCACCGCTCAGGCGCTTAACTGCAATCACGTTTGATCCGACAAAAGAGGCATTCCCCCGAATAAGCTTGACCCCGTTGTGATCCAGTTGCGCTTCGATGATCGCATGTTCTTTCAAGCGAACAAACTGAAGTCGATCTTTCAGCCGCTCCATGGAAATTTCGGCATCCGCTATATAACATGGGGCCTTCTCGGAGAAGACCTTTCGGGTCAGGTGCCCTGTCAGATAAAGAACCGCTTCTCGCAGGGTTTTGCTTGGAAAGGTTCCCGTATTAACACACACGCCACCCAAAGAACCTTCCCGTTCCAGGATCAGCACCTTCTGCCTCGATTTTGCCGCGGTCAATGCCGCCGACAAACCTGCCGGTCCTGTCCCGATGATAATAAAATCGTATTTTTCCGCTTTCATAGCAGAAAGGATACTCCATTCATTCCTTTTTCCCAAAGAGAAATCTGATGGATGATCGATATATTCAATGATAGACGGAATTCCCCGGAGCTACATGAAAGTGGGAGAGATTGCAGCGATGGAGCAATTCATGATCAGCCAGTATTTCCTCGGGTGTCCCTGAAGCCGTGAGATGATGGCTTTCATCAAACACGGAGATCCCTGTGGCAAACTTCTGGGCAAACGCCAGATCATGCGTTGCGGTGATGACGGTCTTGTTCTGTTGCCGCAGCCCAATGATGAAATCTACCAGCCAGGATTGGCTGCGCGGATCAAGACCGATTGTGGGCTCATCCAAGAGCCAGACGTCGGGGTTAAGACTGAGTAAAGAGGCCAAAGCGACACGTCTTTTTTCTCCTCCCGACAAGCGGTGCGGAGCCCGGTTAATGAGTTTCTCTATCCGTAAAGCACGAAGGGAGGAATCGACACGGCGCCTCACCTCATCGTGATCAATGCCCAACTGCAGAGGGGCAAAGGCCACTTCATCAAAAACCGAGGCACAAAACAACTGCACATCGGTATCCTGGAAGACCAGCCCCACCCGGCGGCGGAAGGCAAAATTATAAGCATCATCTCGCAGACGTTCCTCGGTCAGCGGCTCTCCAAAAGCTGTAATCTCCCCATTGGATGGAAAATAAAGTCCATCAAGCAACTTAAGAAGAGTGGATTTACCACTGCCGTTCGCCCCCAAAACAACCAGTGAGTCTCCTTCGTGAACAGTTAGATCGACACCTTCTAATGCGAGCTGACTGTCGTCATAGGCATAGGATAGATTACGAACTTCAAAAACAGGTGTTAAGGTCAAGATTCACTCTCCAAAAACATGAGACTTATCGTCCCAAATAAAAGACTCCGGCGGTAATCGTTACGAATACTGCGGCCCAGAGCCAGTCATGCGGCCGCATTGCAAACGGTTTCAACGTTACCGCCGTTCCCCGATACCCCCGCGATACCATTGCCAGATATACTTCACTGCTCATGGCCAGTGATTTGCCGAGCAGGGTTGCACCGATGGAGGCCAGCATGTGTCGCTCCTGTTTGCCCGACATCCTGCCTATCACTCTGCTTTTTCGAGATAAAAACATGTCGTTGGCAATATGCAGCAGGAGGTAAATATAGCGAAAGGTCATTCCCAAAACCAGGATAAATACGTCGGGGACCTTCAAAACGCCGAGTGCCGCAAGCACGGTATTCCAGGGCGTTGTCAGTATCAACAACAAGACCAAAGAAAGAGAGGTGCTGACGCGGAGTAAAAGAAACAGAACACTTCTCGCCCCGGTCTGCGTAATGACGAAACCGAGTGGCAGCTGGACGAGGGGCGCGCCCGGAATCATAAATAAAGCGGGTAATGCAATAATACCGGTGAAAAGAGGAACGGCTAACCAGACGCGGCGTATGAAAAAACCTGCCGGTACGGCGGAAAATAAGGCGGCCACCAATATCAACAGATAGACAACACCTATGATCCAGAGGGTATGGGCCATGCTGACACCAACCAGAAGAGCCAGCACGGTTATAATCTTCAATCGGGGATCCAAAGATTGGAAGAATCCCGGCCGCGAACTGATCGTCTCAGCAAACAAAGACCGTTCCAAAGTTTGGGTGATGCCTCTTAATGTTTTTTCGAGAAAATGACTTCGTCTCAGCATGAAACTCACTATAAAAAAAGTCGGTTACACCGGATAAATTCCGAGGCAACCGACTTAAAGCAACTCCTTTTCTCTTGCTATACGCTTCTCTCTCGTTTTCCTGGACTGCCGGTTACAAGAAGGGTCAGCAACCATGCAAGTGTGCCAACTAAAAGTTGGTCAAAAACGGCTGAAAAAATATAACCAAGCGTCATATTTCCAAGTATCGGCACCTCATAATCGGCAAAGCGAGCCCCCCATAACGTTGAGATTCTCTCCAGGCCTGCCGGAACAGATTTCAGCCCAAGCTTGGTCAATTCTTCCACTCCCCACTCTCCCCAGGCGGTCCCCGTCACCAAAAGCCCAGGGGGGGAAACGACAGCCAAAACCGACGTTTTGCCCCACAGCCAACGGAGTTTTCCATATGATTATCGGAATCGTGTTCAAATTATGCCATCCCCCCGGTCCTGTCAACCGGAATTTGTGTTATGAATTACTCTTCCGTGTTATCAGTTCGAAATACCTGCCGTATCCAACAAGAGCGAAAGCGTCCCAATCAGTGCTCCAAATTTTCTTCCGACGATTCCTTGCTCACACAATCCGGACATTTGATATACAGAAAACGCGGTTCACAACGCTTTTCTATCGTAGAATCGAGGGCAATCCAGGAATCATCGCTGCCTTGAATCTTATGACAATTCACACAAACGGGCAAAGTACCCTGCAAGGCCTCCATCTGATTGAGAACACTACGCATTTCATCAACAGATTCCGCCAAAGCGATTTGAATTTGAACCAACCTTTCCGCAACGCGTACCCTTGCTCTGAGTTCATTGTCATCAAAAGGTTTCGTCATATAGTCATCGGCGCCCATTTCAAAGCCGTGGAGAATATCATTTCGAGTATCGCGGGCTGTGAGCAGGATTACATAAATCGGCGTCTCCTTTTCCAACTCCTTCACTCGCCGGCATACCTCCGCACCGTCGGGCCCAGGCATTTCCCAATCGAGGATTGCGATCTGGGGAGCTTCCGGCTTTTGTAAAACCTCCCACGCCTCATTGCCGTCGGCAACGCAGACAACCTTGTACCCCCATTTTTCTAAACTGACCTGGACCATCAGACGGGTTATGTAGTCATCTTCTGCAATTAAAATTTTCATCAATTTCCCCTCTCACCTCTTTTTACCGCTGAGCCCTAAGGACATCGCCCGTTTGTTCGTGTCCGTTCCACTCATGTTTGCGCTATTCAATAGCCTGTTTTATGAAAACATCACATCGTATTTATTCAGAAGCTGGTAGAGCCTGGTTCTCGAAAGACCCGAGATTCTGCAGGCCTTGGAAATATTGCCTCCAGCAGCCAGTTTCAGTTTCTGTATGTAGTCCTTTTCATGCAAATCCTTAAAGTCTTTCCACGTCGGCAGCGTCGAGAATGTGGTTTCTTCTTCATTTCTCCCTTCGAACCCGGCCCGCGCCCGAAGAATTCTGAATTTCTCCGGCAAATGGATGGCAAAACAGGTAGGCCCGAGAAAGGTACTGGTAAAGACCTGCTCGATAGTCTGATAGAGCTCTCTGACATTTCCCGGCCATTCATAGGCCACCAGAGATTCGATAAAATCAGGTGCAACGCCTTTTGTCTCCATCCCATATCTCTCACACAAGCGGGCGATAAAATATGTCACCAACTCACGAATATCTTCAAGACGCTCCTTCAATGACGGCAATTCGATAGTAAATGCCTGTAGCCTAAACAGGAGATCATCCCTGAATGTGCCTTTGCGCACGCTTTCTTCAAGATCTCTATTGGTCGCAGCAACCAATCTGAAATCGCTGTATTCCTGTTTCGAGGCCCCCACCGGTCGATACTCATGTTCCTGCAGAAGGCGTAAAAAAGTTTTCTGGATGCTCAAAGGCATCTCTCCTACCTCATCGAGGAAGAGGGTTCCGCCATGAGCGTGCTTGACGAGGCCATCTTGCTGCTTTTCCGCATTGGTGAATGCTCCTTTGATATGTCCGAAGAGGATACTTTCAATCAACGTTTCCGGTAAAGCTGCGCAATCGACAACTACAAAATTTTTGGCGGCTCTGGCACTGTTTTCATGGATCGCCTTGGCAAAGAGCTCCTTTCCCGTGCCCGTTGCACCGGTAACCAAGACACTGACATCACACGCGGCGGCTCTGGCCAACTGATCCAGACATTTGCTTAAAGTCCGGCTGCTTCCGATTATCTTATCTCTTTTTAAAGCGACAGGAACCTCGACGACCTTCATTTTTTCCTGTCTGTACTGAAGAGCGCGGGTAAGATGCAACGGTAATTCCCGAAAAACGTACGGTTTTTCAATATAACTCCAGGCTCCGCTCACGATCGCCTTTTCCGCCCCATCCGCCTCTCCCTGACCGGTAATGATGATCACCTCAGGCATCGAGCGAGCTTCTTTAAACTGCGGGAGGTACTCCAGCCCGTTTCCGTCAGGCAGCTTAACATCCAAAAAGACAACATCAAAAGGAATTCGCGCAATTTTCTCCAACCCCTCGTTCAAGGTATTGGCAACATCTGCCCGTTCTCCTGAAGCGGCTATCCTCTGGGCAAGCATGTTGGCCAAGGCCTTATCGTCATCGACTATGAGTATTTCAGCCATGCCCCAATACCTTTTTAACCACCTGCGATAATTTTTCCTTTTTGACAGGTTTTAACAAAAATTCTTTAATCCCCAGTCTGTTCGCTTTTTCTCCATCGATTATTTCACTAAATCCTGTTGTCATGATCACCGGCAGCTTCGGACGAAGCGACAAAACCTCCCGAACAAGTTCGACGCCTGTCATCTTCGGCATAGTCATATCGGTCAACACCAGATCAAACTCATCGGGATTTTTACGAAACTTCGACACCGCCTCTAAACTGTCGGTAAAGGTGGTGACGCTATAGCCAAGTCGGCGCAGCATTTGTTCAAACATCCTTGCAATGGTCTTCTCATCATCTACGACCATGATCCTGCCACTCCCTTTCAGTTCCGTTTCAAAGGAGTCAGGTTCAACATTTACGGGAGCTTTTTGTACGGGAAAATAGACATGAAAAGTCGATCCTCTTCCGACATAGCTTTTCACTTCAATTTCTCCGCCATGGGCTTTTACTATACCATGAACGACGGCAAGTCCAAGGCCTGTTCCATGTTCTTTGGATTTGGTTGTAAAAAACGGCTCGAATATACGCTCCTGGAGCTCTGTTGTCATTCCGCAACCGGTGTCGGCCACCTCGAGATCGATATAATCTCCCGGCCTGTTCAGCAAACAGGCAATTTCATAACTCTCGGCAAGAATGTGAACCTCTTTTAAATTAACGGTAATCGTACCATGCGCATTCCCGATGGACTGTTTGGCGTTGGTGCTAAGATTCATTAAAACTTGATAAATCTGGCTTGGGTCGGCGAGAATCGGAGAACAATCTTCCTGGATTGTATGTTTCAATTCAATGGTCATCGGCAACGACGGGCGAAGGAGCTTGAGAAATTCCTTTATCATATATTGGACGGAAACCAGCTTGAATTGTTCCTTCGTATCATGACGACTGAACGTCAATATCTGCTTGACCAAGTCTACCGCCCTATCGCCTGCCAGTAGAATCTGATCTATGTCCCCCATTACCGGATCATCATGTTCCAAACGGCCTTTGGCCATCTGGCCATAGCCAATCATCACGGAGAGTATATTATTGAAATCATGCGCGATTCCGCCAGCCAATGTCCCGATGGCTTTCATTTTCATTGCATGGCGCAACTGCCTTTCCAGTGATTTCTCTTTGGTAATATCTCGTTTTACGGCAACAAAATGTTCAATATTCCCATCCCCATCGTAAACGGGTGATATGGTCGCATCCTCCCAGTAGAGACTCCCGTCCTTTTTTTTATTGACCAGTTGGCCGCTCCAGACTTTTCCGCAGAGCAGGTCGTTCCACATCTTTTGATAGAATTCCCCGTCATGTTCACCGCTTTTTAAAATACGGGGATTGTCTCCGATGACTTCATCACGAGTATACCCTGTCTTAACCGTGAAGGCCGGGTTTACGTATTGGATGCATCCCGCGCTGTCTGTGATCATGACTACTTCCGTGGTCTGTTCTATCGCAGCAGACAACAAGAGCTTTTCGGCTTCGTCTTTTAGTTTCTGCGTTACGTCCCGTGACGTATGAACCAGATACTTAAGCTCTCCGGCATCAGAAAAGATGGGAGAAGAGGAGACTTCATAAGTCCTCTCTAGTATATCATTATGAACTAGTCCTGTGCAAACCTTGACAGCCTTCCCCGTAAGGGAGACGGGACATTTTCGACAGATTCCTTTATTTTCGTGAAAAATCTCATGGCATTTCCGTCCCGTCAGATCACCAAATTTGAATCCGCTTATATCATGGGCCGCCTTATTCGCTCTCACAATGCGCATTTCAGGATCGAGGATGACAACAATATCCTGGAAGGCATCAACCGTCTTTTCCCATTCCTCCTTCGCCAACTGAATCCGTTCGCTGATCATTTTGTCTTCTATCAAATCGGAAATATCGGTGAGTGAAATAACAATGCGGCCAAGGGCGCCGTTCTCGTCAAATTCAGGTTGCACTTCCATCTTTGTCCAGACAACCGACTCCGATCTTACATGCCGGATCCCTACGATTCTCTCCATCTGGGACTGCAATTCCAAGAGCATTCGAGTTCTTGGAGAAGCTCCATCCCTGTGCAGTTTTTCTCCTTCCAAATGACCGTATTCAAAGTGTAATTCAGAAAAATTTTTCCCCATCAGATCATCGCGCGCAACACCCAATAACTGTTCGGCCCTCTTGTTGCACGCACATATCTGCAAATCGGCCCGACAGATAACAACGGCTATTCCGATCTTCTCTATAAAAGCCGAGAGTTCACTTTCATTACGTGTCATCAGACAATAGCGGATTCTTTTTTTGACAGCTTCATTCGTTGGTTGTTTTAAGCGAAAACATCTTCTGCATTATATAGCCGATACCTGTAAATATACAAGGTTTCGAAGAATAATAATCCCGAGGTGACCAAAAGCGGCTTCCCATTCCGGCTTCCTGACGATCAATGGGGCCAAACTCATCGTTTTTTACAATTTTACTTTAGCTTTCCTTTGCATTAGCCTGAACCGATGAGAAATGCAGGTTAGATCTTCCTATCCAGTGGCTGTCGTCCTTTCGCCTCTCACTCGGCAGGAGAACAGACAATCTCTTTTCTTAGCTTTTATGTTGCTGAAATACAATTTCAAATTGGAGGTAAATGCCGATGAAGAAACTTTTCCTCATTTTTTTGCTCCTTGGTTGCTGGATTGCAGCCGGAAACGCTCACGCAAGCGATGGGAGTCATGCAACAATTATCACGGCAGAGGAATTGAAATCGATCATTGATTCCGCCAGTGTTCCATACAAAGTGGTTGACGCAAGGAATCCGGATGAATACCGGGAAGTTCACATAAAAGGCGCAATCAATGTCCCGGTCAACGAATTCCAAGAATTCAAACACCTTCTCCCCAAGGACAAATCCGTTAAATTAATTTTTTACTGCAACGGAGTAAAATGCGGCAAGAGCAGGCGGGAGGCCAAAAAGGCTGCGGAAGAAGGGTACTCCAACATCATGGTATTTGCTGCCGGAATGCCTGTTTGGGAAGAGAAAGGATACCCTATTTATGCCGGTCCCGATTATGAAAAACGTGTGGAAACAACAAAGCTTTCGCCGGCTGAACTGCAGGCTTTGATGAAAAATGACGGCGCCGACGTGACTGTAGTCGATGTTCGGGATCCCCAAGAGTTCAAGACAGGCCACATACCGGGAGCGATCAACATCCCGTCGGAGGAATTCGCATCAAAATCCGGCATACTCGATAAACAAAAGAAAATCGTAGTTTACTGTAACTCAGGGGGGAGAAGTTATAATGCCTATCGCAAACTTATGAAGCTCGGCTATAAAAACATTTATCAGTCCCTTTATTATGATTGGAAGCATCAGGGACTCCCCATTAAAGAATCGCGATAGGATCTGATCAGGTCCCCCGGGCCAACCTTGCGGCCAATGACCTTGACCTTCCATTTTCAATCAACTTTTCCATCGATTTCAAATCGTATCGCCCGAGCGATACATGCAAGGCTATAAGGCTTCGAGATATATTGTGAAATTCCCAGTTGTTTAATTTTTTCCTGATCCTCTTTGCTCCAATGACCAGAGGTTATAACTGCTTTTTGTTGAGGAATATATTTCAAGATTTCGGAAAACGTATCGCAACCATCCATACCCGGCTCCATAATCATATCCAGAAGGACAAGATCCACACGATCGTTCTTGATGTATTCAACGGCACTCCGGCCGTCATTGACACAAAATGGTGAATATCCGAGCTGCTTCAAAATGGAACAAGCAATATTTCTCTGGCTTTCCTCGTCATCGACAATCAATATCTTTTCTCCTTTGCCAAACAAGGAGTCCATTAAAAGAGTATCATCTGTTGTTTTCGCTATTTCCTCCGACGTTGGGAAATAGAGGTCGAATCTGCTGCCTGCCCGATTGCTGGCAACATCAATATACCCTTGATGGTCTCGAACTGTATTCCAGATCACTGTCAAACCCAATCCGGTACCGCTCCGTCCCATCTCTTTTTTCGAATAAAACGGCTCGAATATTCTTGCAATTCCTTCAGTGGGAATGCCTGATCCGTTATCGGAGATCGAAAGGACGACATAATCTCCCGGAGGAATAACCTCATACCCGCGAATAGGTTCGATGAGCTTTCGGCTGATGGTCCTGATTGAGATTACTCCGTCTTCACCACAGGCCTCAGCCGCATTCGTAACCAGATTGGTGATGGTTTTGGAAACATGGATTGCCGAACACTTCAAATTCGGAAGATCTCTTTCAAGACCTAACTCGACGATCAAACAGGGAAAATCACGCTTTAACTGCCGATACTCTATGGACGATATGAAATTATTGATTAACAAATTCAGGTTATTCGCCTCTTTTTTACTTTTGGCCCCCCGAGCGACGGTCAGGAGATCGGAAACGACACCGGCTGCCTGCTGACCGGCTTTATGGATGAGCTCGATCTCGGGCCGAAAGGGATCAGTAAGCGACATTCTACTGAGTAGAAACTCCGGAAAGGTGACAATACCGCTTAAAATATTGTTCAGATCATGGGCAACGCTGCTTGCCATGAGGCCGATGGATTCCATTCGCTTGGCATCTGCAAGTTTTCTTTGTAATTCAAGCCTGTTATGTTCAGCAATCTTTCTCATGGAAATATCACGAATGGCAACCACTTGATTTTTTCTGCCGTCAATGTACTTGATTCTCAGCTCAACCGGAATACTCCCGCCATCCCTATGCCGAGCGTTGAATTCTATCACACCTGTGGTATCCTCCTCCAGTTCCTCCTTGGCGGCTGAGTACTTATCCCATTCCGGAATAATGTCCGAGAGAGATATACGAAACATCTCCACTTCGTCATATCCGAAGAGTCTACAAAGTTGATCATTTACATAAAGGAGCCGATCATCTTCGAAAATTGCAATTCCTTCGGACGTTGCCTCGGACAATTTGCGAAATCTCTTTTCGCTCTGAGCCAATTTCCATTTCAATCGTTTATAATCTATTCCCCGGGCTATGGTCTTTAGCACCAGCTCAGCCTTATTGGGTTTGCAAAGAAAATCAAAGACCCCATACCGCATGGCCTGAATAGTACTGTTAACGGTAGCGTATCCCGTCTGAATAATTATTGCGGTATCAGAATGGTTTTGTCCGATATAGTCAGCGACTTGAATGCCGTCGATATCCGGAAGGTTAAGATCAAGGAGGACGGCGTGAAAGAAATTTGTCTGAAGAAGGGAAAGAGCGTCTCGACCCGTGATTGCTACCTCGACATGGTATCCATTTTGTTCCAAAAGATACTTGATGCTGGAACTGTACAATGGTTCATCATCTACAACCAGTATCGAATGTTGCATACGTTTTTTCCGCCCTCTGCATTTACTGCAAGCATCCAAAATAAAAAATAATTTTACCTCATAGAGTTCAAGCTAGGTGAAAAAACGGGATAAGTCAAATTAATTTTTCAACAAAATCAATATATCAAGCCAGGTTCACGAAGAATTAACCCTTCATTCTTTCCTTATGATCGAAGATCTCAGAGCCTTGAAAAAAAACCTGCAGCCGTGCTTCTTGCAAAATGATCTTTTCGCCCGAACTCTGCGTTATGCTTAAAATTTTATTCTCGGAATAAATCTTTCGCATGCCTTGATTTCGAACGAAAATTCTCATGTTGCAAGAGGCTCAACCGGTAGAACAAATCTAAAGGTCATTCCCCCTTGCTGCCTTTTTTCGCACTGTATTTCTCCGCCAAGTTGAGTGACAAGCTTGGCGGCAATGGCCAGCCCCAGTCCTGCATGCCCACCCTTTTTGGTCGTTACGCCGGCACGAAAAACATCATCAATGTTGGGCAAAAGAATGCCCGGACCGTTATCTTCCACGGATATCATTATTGCCGTTCGGGTGTCTGTCGATGGATTTTCCAGTACTGCTGCGCCTACTGATACGACGCCTTCGGCCTCAATGGCTTCAATTGCATTTTTAATCAGATTGCCGAGTATCTGCCGTATCTTGAGACCGTTTGACATGATGATCGGAAGTTTTTCTTGCCGGCCTACCTTGAAAACTACCCCTTTTTGTCCGGCCACAGATTGTTGAAAGAAAGAAACAACGTCCGGGAGCAATCTATTCAAATTGACGGGCTCCACTTGAAGACGTACATCCTGACTCGAAAGATTCCAGAGTTGGTCGCTTATTTCACCTATTCTTGCAATTTCCCCGTCGACAACTTCGAGATCGGCAGCAATATCTGAGCTATCTTTAAGTTTCATCTTCAGCACTGCGAGATAATTCTGCAGAGTCGCAATGGGATTGCTTATCTCATGGGCCAAAGTTTTTGCAACTTCCGTCACAGCGCTAACGCGCTCTGACGCCAATCGGGACGCATGATGCCGGTAGTCACACTCAAGGCGAAATCGCATGCCCGAATAGCCTGCAAGAAGCAATAGCGTTTCTTTGCCGTCATATAAACGGCTGCTTTCCCCTTGTCTTACCCCTAAAATGAGAACGCCAGGTTCCTGACCTGCAATGACTGTGGGAACCATCATGATTCCATCGGTCCTAAAGAGATCGACAAGAGCTTTATCTATTGAAGACAATTCATTTTCCTCTGCATAGGAAAACGAATCGAACATTGTCAGATGGCTAAGACAGTCGGAAAGCATTCCTGAGGTATCATCTGAACCGATTCGAAAGCTTTTGGCACGGGACAAAAGGACATTTTCGGCAGAGCCGCATACATTGAATCCACCACTCTCGTCCGGAAGGAGAAAAAGGCATCCATCGACTGCGAAGAGAATGTGCACACTTGTTTCGACAACCTGATAAACTCTGTCAAGATTGTCCGCTTTAACCAGATTATCCAGAAATCCGTTGAGCCGGGAAAATGTCAGCACCTTATCGTTCAGGCTCTTTTTCATTTTATTCATGGATCTCAAAGATCCCTTCACTGAATTTGAGCCTTTTTTTATTTTAATCCCCAGTTGTTGTGTAATCTCATCGGCAGTAATCAGAGAATCTTGGATACAGCTTTGCAACGATTTAAACCCGATATTGAGAGTGTCGCAGACTTTTTCGGCCACTGAAGATACATTCGGCAAAGGACAATTGCTCAACAAGTTGGCGCAGTAAAGGATTTTCGCCGGGGTTTTCTTCTCCTGAATCTTGCTTTGACTCAAATGATGAAAGAATACGGCCTCGGCAATGGTTTCTTGCAGATGCCAGTGTCTGATCAATAGAGCTGCAGCCTCTGAATGAGTTATTTTCAGCACTTCTTTTTCTCTGGACTCAAGATCGGTTTCAGTTTTTTCCCTTGCGATCTTTTTGTATTGTTCCGGAAATCCACAAAGAAGAAGGAGCTTGCCGATATCATGCAATAAACCGATGAGATACGCCTCAGATGGATGGACCCCTCCTATTTCCGTGGACAGGTTTTTGGCTAAGACTGCGGTTAAAAAAGAGTGCCGCCAGAATGTCAAAAGATCTATGCCTTCGTGTATATTCAATGAGCTAAATGTTTCATGAACGGCAACTGACACAGCTAAATTCCTTGTCGTATCAACTCCTAGATAAATGACCGCCTGTACAATATCGGAAAATGTATTTCGAGCCCCGATAAAAGCAGAGTTGACAAGTTGCAAAACCCTCGTGCTCAAGAATACATCGCGGGCGACGGCCTCACCTAATTTTTGAATATTTATATCTTTTTTATTGCATTCATCGATAAGATCCACCAAAGCCTGAGGCAGAGAGGGGAGTGAATTTACGTCTAGAATTTGGGCGGGTATGTCCGTCGAATCATGCAATGCCATGTTGTTCTCGTGCGTGCAAACCTATCTTTTCTAACACTTAAATATCCTATAAACTGTTGATTTTATAACCGAATATGCGCCTCACTCTTACAAGGCGCATCATTAACAGAAGGCAGGCGAACATTCAAGATATATTTACTGTTGAAACCTCCGGTTCGTGTGCGGTTGTCTTCGTAGAAGACAATTAATTTTTCAGTAAATTATCAAGTGCCTGGGCCAAATATTCTATATTAAACGGTTTGGAAAGAACGGCAAGAAATCCGTAGTCAGCATGGTTTGCCATTATCGGATCATTGGCATAACCACTGGCTACAATGGCTCGCGCTCCAGGATCAATTTCCAAGAGCTGTCGAATTGCCTCTTTTCCTCCCATCCCTCCGGGGACGGTCAGATCCATTATTACCGCGTCGAATCTACGATCCGAATTCATCCGTTCCTGATACATTCGAAGGGCTTGTTCTCCTTCAGCCGCATACTCGACTTCATATCCCAAAGAGGCCAGCATCGTCCCGGTAACCTCCCTGACAATCACTTCGTCATCCATAACCAGGACCCTGCCGCATCCCCTGTTGAGTTCCTGCGGCAAATGCTCATTTTTTTGTTTTATTTTATTCGTGGACGGCAGATAGATCTGGAAGCTCGACCCAACGCCCTGTTCCGACTCAACATTGATACATCCATCATGTTTTTTTATTATCGAGTACGCTGATGCCAGTCCCAGTCCGCTGCCGTTTTCTTTTGTGGTAAAATAAGGATCAAATATCCGCGGAAGTGCCCTTTTCGATATGCCCGTTCCACAGTCGTTTACGGAGACCCTGATAAAGTTCCCCGGATCAAGCAGCATGCCGTCTTTTTCAGTGACCGCAACATTATCTGCATATACCTGGATGGTCCCGCCATGGGGCATGGCCTGGCAGGCGTTGATAATCAGGTTATGAATAACCTGACTGACTTGGCCGTCATCGGCTTCAACAGTCCACAGATCAGGCGCCAGTTTGAACTCGCAACGGCAATTCGATCCGGTAAGAGCAAAAAGCGATGAATCTCGTATAATTTCAGCTAAAGATACAACCTTTTTAATCGGCTCCCCGCCTCTGGAGAAGGTGAGAAGTTGTTTAGTTAGGTTTTTGGCTCTGTGGGAAGCCTTCTCAGTATCCTCCAACTTTTTATATATTGTGTCATTGGGATCCGCATACATTTTCGCAAGGGAGATATTTCCAAGAATAGCCGTCAGAATATTGTTGAAATCATGTGCGATTCCCCCTGCTAAAATACCGACGGATTCCAGTTTATGGGCTTTTACAATTTCTTCTTCCATTTCCACCCGTTCAGTAATATCACGGAATACCAAAATTATGCCAAGCGCCTTTCCACTTCCATCAAAAATCGGAGCACCGCTGGCCGAGATGATCTTCTCGGAACCGTCTCTGGCAACGAGGATGGTTTTGCCGGACAAACTGTCTGTCCCTCCTGATTTAATAATGCGCAATATCGGAGTATTGGTACGTTTTCCCCCCGTCTGAGTTACGATTCGGAACACGTCTTCCACCGGCTGTTCCAAAGACTCTTCCTGACTCCAACCGGTCAAATCTTCGGCCACTTTATTAACTAAAGTGATGCATCCCTTTGCATCGGTACTTATTACACCGTCTCCAATGGAACGTAGCGTGACGGCGAGGCGCTCTTTTTCCGCAAAAAGGTCTTCCTGAGATTTTTTAACCTTAAGAAAATTCGCATTAAGGTCATGATATGAACTGGCGAGGTTTTCGGACATTTCTTTGAATGAGTAGCTCAACTGCGATATCTCATCTTTCCCCTCGATACGGGGAAACGCGGTATCCCACTTTCCATGGCTGATTGCGTCCGCGGCTTTTGCCAATTGACGAATGGGCCTGACAATCCTGTCTGTGGACCACAGAAGCATAAGTCCCCCGAAGCCCAGACAGGACATCAGGATCAAGGCCACATTGATCAAAAATTTATTCCGGACGTCAAGCATCTCCTCAGTACGCACGGAAAGCACGACCAGCCAGTTCCAACCCGGATAACTCGCAAAACAATAGAAACGGGATTCACCGTTGTGCTCATTGCTCATGCTCCCCGCGCCCATACGAGCCATGGTCTTCAACAATTCTTCATCAACGGAGTGCCGTTTAGTTGCCATCATCGGAACAATCCCATCCTTTTGAACGACCATGAGTTCACCGGTTTTGCCGAATGTATAATGCTCAAATTCGCCCAGCAAATTCTGTTTTGCCCTTTGCTGAGAGCTTTCAATCTCTGCAACTCCGCTTTGAGAAAGTATCTGGTCTGCCCCCTGGATTTTTGCCAAAAGATTTCCAACTTCTTTCATCATCAGCTTACGATTCAGATCGTAGGTAACCTGATTGATTGCAATAACGCCGGCAACGGCCATGGCGCACGTAACCGTTATCAATATTCCAAGCGAAGTCAGATTGATTTTATAGTGTAATTTCATCTTCCGCCAACTCTCTACAATGGGAATGCACCGCCATCAGAAAGTAATTTCATTAATTGTATCACTTGAAGCAGTCTTAGCCGCGATCTTCCCGGGTGAAAAGACAGCCCGATTACAACCGCCAATATCAAAAGTATTCGAAATACTGATCCGTAACGTTTCTTTAGTCAACCTCTCTTCTCATGTTTGTATCTCTGATGGAAGATTTATATTAAACTAAGAGTGCAATTTAAATTAATCTTTCAAATTGTAACGAGTTGTTTCCGCCTGCAAAAGATACACGAAATTTTCCAACAAAGAGAATTAAATCCAAGCCAATTGAAATCTAGTCCTGAATATTTCTTGACAGCCTGCCCAAAATCTATAATTTTCCAGTCAGTGCTTTTTATTACCTGAAAATTACAAATTTATCTGAGAAGATTTGTATGAATACCCATTCCCGACCACTACTGTTTTCCAATATAAATTGGCGAAGCCTGCAGGTCTGGTGCGGCAACATGGCCGGGAGTTGGTAGCCCTACAGGTTTCTTTTAGATAAAAAACCCCAGCAGACCGACTCTTGGTCTGCTGGGGTTTTTTATTTCTTCAATCCCCTTGCAGACCCGGAGGGAAAAAACCAAGGAGGATTGAACGATGAATTCCATTGTAAGTAACCTGACAAGCGGCGAGAAAGCCTTCTGTCTCATACAAAAACAAGATAGCGAAGACATAGTGGTCTTGATCGGAGAACCGTACCGGTTCAACCGGATCAAACAGATTCCCCGCCGATGCGGGGATACGAAACACAGGCGTGTTTTTGACACCGTGAGCGTAGTTCCTTTCTGCCAAATCAAAGAAAGAGGCTATGATTGCCTGGATGACGACGAAAAAATCCGAACCATCGGTATTGATATCCAGATGGAGGTTCCTCTCATCGACCTGGTCACGGCAATTACTGATCTGCCACCAATTATGGAAACGGATATTTTCTATGACACGACGGAGAAACAATATGCTGAAATCATACAAGATATAATTGATAACGAGATAGGAAACGGCGAAGGTGCCAACTTCGTCATCCCGAGAAACGCCAGCGGCAATATCAAAAATTTTTCCCTCAAACAGGCCTTAACCATTTTCAAGTCTCTTCTCCTGCAAGATTACGGTACTTATTGGAAGTTTCTTTTCTATGACAGATCAAGCTGTTTCATCGGATCAACTCCCGAAAGACACCTCTTTGTGGAAGGCGGCCGGGTAAAAATGAATCCGATCAGCGGAACATTTCGAAAGGAAAAGAAGGAATACCGCCGTAATGAATTTAAAAAAAGCCTGCTGTCTTTTATCACTGACCAAAAAGAAATCAACGAGCTGTTCATGGTTGTCGACGAAGAGTTGAAGATGATGGCCAGGATGTGTGCCCAAGGCGGCTCAATTGTCGGACCTCTTTTGAAAGAGATGTCCCGGTTGATCCATTCAGAGTACCTGCTGGTCGGAACAAGCGACAAGGATATCTTCGATCTTTTCATAGACTCCATGTTTGCGGCGACCGTGGTCGGCAGTCCGGTGGAAAACGCCTGCCGTATCATCAAAAAATATTCCAAAACATCAAGACGGTATTACGGCAGCGCGATGATGCTCGTGGGACGGGACGAACAGGGAAGGGATTTCCTCGACTCGCCGATCACCATCCGGACGGCAGAAATTGCAATGGACGGAACATTGCATATGAGTGTTGGTGCAACACTTGTCAAGGATTCCATTCCCGAGGAAGAGTTGCAGGAGACCAAGGCCAAGGCCGCAGCCATTCTGGCGGGGGTTCTCGGAAACACCATACCTCCCCCTGAGCCGCTTCTCTCAAAAGTCGCAAATGACGATGAAATAGCCGAGATGCTCGCCCAAAGAAACGAACACCTCTCAACTTTCTGGTTTTTCAAACAAAGTCACCAGCCGCTTCAGAGAAACAATGGAATAATCAGCATAAGCTTGATCGATAACGAAGATGACTTCATCCACATGCTTAGCCATATCTTCACGTCATTGGGTATGCAAAGCACGGTCATCTCATATAGTGATTATAACGTTCATAAAGATTTTGGAGATATCACCCTTGTCGGTCCCGGGCCCGGTAATCCCAACGATATGACCAGTACAAAAATTGCCAAAAACACGGAAATTACAAAACAGCTGCTGGCTGAAAAACGAAGGTCGGTGTTCATCTGCCTCGGCCACCAGATCCTCTGCCGTTCATTGGGCTTTTCTGTTGTAAGGAAAAAATATCCTCTGCAGGGTACCCAGGTGAAGATCGATTTTTTTGGACGGGAAGAACGAGTCGGATTCTACAACACATTTGCCCCTCGACTCGGCACGGCACCAAGAGATTTCGAGATTGCCGTCATTCCTGATTTGCAGGAGGTAATTGCCGTCCGGGGCGATCATTTTACAGGGTTTCAATTTCATCCTGAATCAATCTTGTCCACCAACGGTGTTTCTATCCTCAAAGAAACAGTCGATCGGCTTATGGCTTATCCATCGACCAACAGCTAACCCGCATGTCTTTGCCAACTATGGAGCACGACTGATTTGGGGCCATACTGGCAGGGTGAAGTGGCGGAAGAGCGCCGGCATGATGCGCCCATCAACCGCTAAAAGTACAGGTGCAGCTCCTGTGGTAATCAGAAAAAAGAAAGTCGATATGGTTGCAACCTTGAGGGAACTAGCTACAATGAAAGAAAGAGTGACAAGGATCCGGTTTTGTTTAAATAGGTAGTTTCCGTCCGGAACAAGGGACAATCGTGCAATGTGACCGCTGTATGGCAGCTGAGCGAAAAAAAGAAAGATTTTCAAAAATTAAAAAGAGATATGTCGTATTCTTGTTCACGATTGTCTCATTGGTGTTGGCAACTGCACCGGCGTTTTCCAAATTTTCTACAGAGTCCGGATCATCTGAAAAAATCCGTCTGCAACTTAAATGGAAGCATCAATTTCAATTTGCCGGCTACTATGCAGCGGTGGAGAAGGGCTATTTTCGAGACGAAGGTCTTGATGTCGAATTATTGGAAGGCAGACCCGGTTTCAATCCGGTAGAGGAACTCCTCACAGGAAAGGTCGATTTCGCCATAGACTCACCTGCCGTACTGATCAAACACCAGCAGGATCCGTCGCTAATTGTTGTTGCAGCCATCTTCCAGCATTCGCCTGCCGTCATCATCACCCTTCGGGACAGCGGTTTGACGACACCGCAAAGCCTCAAAGGGAAAAGGATCATGTTGACTCCTGAAACGGATCCCGAATGTTTGACCATGCTGGTTGAAGAAGGTGTCTCAAGCAGGTCGATTACCACAATACCCCACAATTGGGGGGTTGCAAGTCTTATCTCCGGACAAATCGACGGCCAGACCGCCTATTTAACCAACGAGCCGTACCTGCTGCAAAAAAAAGGAATTCAGACGAACATCATTCGACCCCTTAATTACGGGATCGATTTCTACGGTGACTGCATCGTAACCACCAGGGACCAGATGCTCAATCATCCCGAAAGATTGGACGCCTTCCTAAAAGCTGTTCGACAGGGATGGATGTATGCCATGGCCCATCCCCGCGAAATAGCCCAATTGATCTATACTCGCTATTCAAAAGAAAAAAGCATTGATCAACTGCTGTTCGAGGCAAATGCGATGCGCAAGCTGATCCAACCCGATCTTGTTGAGATCGGTCACATGAACCCCGAACGCTGGCGCCGTATTGCCGACACCTTTGTCAAGCTCGGGATGTTGAAGCCCAACTATGATTTAAAAGACTTTCTCTACCCGGAGTTGCGTGGCCGGCTCACCCTCGAAAAACAGCATAAGGTGAAAATATTTCTTTATTTACTTGCCTCCGTTGTCCTTCTGTCTCTACTTCTCGGCTTGGTTCTGTTCATGTTCAACCGTAAACTTGCCCATCAAGTGCGAAAGAGAACGGATTCTTTAGCCGAGAGCGAGCAGCATTTTCGCGCCTTTTTCGAAATGGCCAGTGTCGGTGTGGCCAAAGTGGATATCCAAAATTACAACTATCTTAAAACAAATAAAAAGTATTGCGACATAGTCGGATACAGTATGGAAGAGTTGGACACGAGAACCTTTACCGACATCACTCATCCTGAAGATGTGGAAAATCAGATAGAGCACCTTCAAAGACTGATCACAGGAAAAATTTCCGAATTCACTATCGAAAAGCGATATATAAGAAAAGACGGACAGATCATTTGGGCCTATCTTACCGTATCTCCTCTGTGGAACGCGGGAGAGCGGCCCGATTTCATTTTGGCGGTAATTCGTGATATCACAAGCAGAAAACTCGCCGAAGAAAAACTGGTCTTTGCCAGCAAAGTCTTTGAAAACTCCATCGAGGGTATCGTTGTGACGGATGCGCAGGGGACCATTATGCAGGTTAATCCTGCCTTTACGCTTATAACCGGATACAGTTCGGAAGAAGCCATAGGAAAAAATCCCAGGATACTGAAATCCCAAAAACATCCTCAGGAATTTTATAGTGCCATGTGGCAAAAGCTCATGGACGACGGTCAATGGGCCGGAGAAATTTGGAATAGAAGAAAAGACGGCGAGGCCTATCCTGAATGGATGACAATCAGCGCAGTCAAAGATCAGCAAGGAAAAACCACCAATTTTGTCTCTATTTTCCATGATATTTCAGAGCTAAAAAGACAGCGGGACGCACTGGAACATCAGGCTCAGCATGATGCACTTACCGGATTGCCCAATCGCGTGCTGATCAACGACCGACTGGAAATGGCCCTGGCGAGAATGAAGCGATACCGTACCAAACTTGCCCTGCTTTATCTCGATTTGGATAATTTCAAACGCATCAACGATGCCTTTGGCCATACGGCAGGCGATGAGTTGCTCATCGAAGTTGCTGACCGACTTTCAGGCCTTTTACGGACTGGCGACACCATGGCCCGCTTGGGAGGAGATGAATTTCTCATACTTCTAAGCGAAGTTGATAATATCGACGATGTCAGCCTCATTGCCGTACGTCTGATCGAGAACCTCAAGCAGCCATTTTATTATGGTGAAATCGAGTACTTCATCTCCGCCAGCATCGGTGTCACCATAGCTCCGGAAGACGGAAGCGATGCAGTCAGTTTGATCAAATTTGCCGACAATTCGATGTATCGGGCAAAGTCTTTGGGCCGCAACAACTACCAGTTTTTCACCCCCGAGCTGGATGTTCAGGCCCACCGCCGCATCTCCATGGAAATGAAACTGCGCAGAGGATTGGAAAATGAAGAATTTGAGCTTTTTTATCAGCCGCTTGTAAACATCGGCAACGGAGAAATACTCGGTGCTGAAGCGTTGATCAGATGGCGGCATGGCGAACAGTTGATCGCCCCGCAGGAATTCATTCCTTTAGCCGAAGACTCGGGTCTTATTCTCCCCATGGGAGAATGGGTTCTGAAAGCTGCTGTGAGCCAGGCCAAAAAATGGCAGAATATGGGCTATGAAATAGGCTTGTCTGTGAATATCTCTTCCCGCCAATTTACAGGACAGGATCTGGAGGCCATTCTGACACGGGCATTGTCGACGGAGAAAGGACTGGAACCGGACAGATTGTACATTGAGATCACCGAGTCCATGATCATGGGTGATCTGGCCCATGCCCAACACATCATGGGCGCCCTCCGCAGGTTGGGGATAAAATTCTATCTTGACGATTTCGGCACCGGTTATTCTTCGCTTTCCTACCTCAACAAGCTCCCCATCGACGGGTTGAAAATCGACCGGTCATTTATCGGAAGCCTTGCTGAAGATGCGGACACCCGGGCAATCGTCGCTGCAATTGTCTCATTATCCAAGATCTTAAATCTTTCAATCGTCGCCGAAGGTGTGGAAACCAGAGATCAATGGCGTATTCTGTCGGACATGAGCGATATGGCGATCCAAGGACATCTTATCAGTCACCCGGTTTCCGTCGAACAATTTCAGGAACTGATGGAAAAAGGGAAAATTCTGTGGAACTAGAATCGGAAGCGAGAACCGGTTATTTTTCTTTTTGATGATATTTCCATAATTCCAAGCAGTAACGCTATCTAATTGAATATGTTGCGGCGGTCGGAGCAAAAAGCATTACTGTCTCTTCAATGGCTAACCCGCATTTCTCATGCGGGCTAAAAAAGGAGGACGCAAATGACACACGCAATACGAATGTATGCAACCGGAGGTCCAGAAGTTCTTACCTGGGAAGAATACGATCCGGGGACTCCCGGCGCCGGAGAAGTGCGAGTTGTTCACGAGGCCGTTGGTCTTAATTTCATTGATGTCTATCATCGAAGCGGCCTGTACCCGCTCCCTTCAATGCCCGTTATTCCCGGCCTTGAAGGAGCCGGGGTCGTCGACAGGGTGGGCGAAGGCGTGGAAGAATTTCAAAAAGGAGACCGGGTCGCCTATGCCGGAATTCCACTTGGAGCGTATGCTGAAGTACGCTGTATTCCTGCCCACAGACTGGTGAAGCTGCCGGACACGATCACTACTCATGACGCCGCTGGAATGATGCTCCAAGGCATGACGGCACGTTATTTATTGAAAGGATGCGCCCATATCGGCCCCAAAAGCACCATCCTCATTCAAGCCGCGGCAGGCGGCGTCGGCTCTTTGCTCTGCCAATGGGCCCGTCATCTCGGCGCCACAGCTATCGGCACGGTGGGCAGCGCCGAAAAAGCCCGGCTGGCCCAGGAAAACGGCTGCACACATACCATTCTTTATCGCGAGCAAGATCTGGTATCTGCCGTCAAAGACATCACCAAAGGCCAAGGTGTGGATGTAGTCTACGATTCCGTGGGCCGGACGACGTTCATGCAATCGCTGGACTGTCTGCGGCCCATGGGAATCATGGTGTCCTTTGGGCAGTCGTCCGGTTCCGTCGGGCCCATCGATCCCGGCCTGTTGGCCCAAAAAGGATCCCTTTTTCTGACCAGACCCAGCCTGATGCACTATACAGCCAAACGAGAAGATCTTCTCGCCCATGCCCAAGACCTCTTCGAAGTCATAACCGCCGGTGCGGTCAAGATACAGATCAGGCAGGAATATGCGCTGAAAGATGCCCAAACCGCCCATAGGGATCTCGAAGAGAGAAAGACAACTGGCAGCTCTATCCTGCTGCCGTAGCGAGGTGTCGCTCCTGAAGAACCATTAGTTCTGCAGCACCCATCGCCCGCTGCTGTCTCTACAGGCTGTGGAATATGTCTTCTCTGTTCGGCCGTTGATTGTGGCAAGGATCTCGGCCCGGCGGCATGGTCCTGGAAGACCGGGTTCGCTGTAAGCCGGTTGGGGTGTAACGGTGTATGAATTTCCGTTATCCGGATTGTGCCACGACGTGGCCTGTCCTGAGGGTCCATACTCGTAAGCAGAGTTCAACTGCTCGCGATCACGCTTATCCATTTCGTTGCCGACGATATAGCCAAGCAGCCCACCGACAGCCGCCCCGATCAGCGTTCCCCCGGTATTCCGGCCGATTGCCTGCCCCAGAATGGCACCGCCGGCGGCACCTATTCCGGCGCCTTGGACACCTTTGGTATACACGCCTTGATCACAAGACGTCAATAACAGCAACAACGCCGATAATCCAACCAAAATGATCTTTTTCATTGCTTCCCCCCTCAATATAAGTGACCGGTTTCCAATCCAGGGATAACCGGTTTTGTCGCACCTCCCATGGTGAGTGGGCGAGTTCTTTTCCCGTCGTGGTCATACTAAATAATAATACAGTCAGAGAAAAACTGAAACAGTCCCACGAGGATTCTGTCTTTGCAACCTTGACTCGCAAGCTCGGGGATTTCGACCTGGCTGAGGAGGCCATGCATGATGCCTTCAAGGCTGCGCTTGAAAATGCTTGCATTTGCGCCTACGGTCCGTTACATCTACGAGCCGATATAGGATTTTTTCAGAGTAGAAGGCCTTAACCCAAAGGAATCTCTGCCACTGCAAATAAAATTTAATCGGATACATCGGCCCGCTATGCTTTCTTCTCCCTCGCTTATTCAGGCACATCGACTTCGCTGTTCTTTTTTCGTGGCTTTTCTCTCAGTATTTTTCACTTTCCTATCCGCCTCCGCCTCCTCGGCCTTCACCTTCGATACGTCAAAAGATACTTGGGCGTTTTTGGCGGGATACGGACAGAGCATTCCGGGATGGGGACAGACGACAGAGCGGGTGCAAACCATCGATCTCGTTCCCCGCTACGACCATGTTATTTTCGATAACGTCGGTTCAGGCTGGTTGCGCGGACAATACTCCACCATGATCGAAATACCGGTTCATGTGGTCGTAAGCCCTGTCGACTCGGCAATGATTGCCCTGAATTTCCTGGCCCGTTACACATTTACGGCCAACCCAAATTGGCATCCCTATATTTTCGGAGGCGGCGGACCCGTATACAGTTTTGCCGATATTCCCGGCATGGGAGCAAAATGGAACGGAAACTACCAATTTGCCGTGGGGCTGGACCATCCCATAAGCGCAGCCCATTCAGTTCTTATGGAAATTCGCTACCATCATATTTCCAACGCCGGCACTGAGGAACCCAATGTTCCGCTCAACTCCGTCAAGTTTCTGATCGGCCTGACATTTTAAATCCTGCCACAGACTCTGCTCCGAAGCACGATGACTACGGATAATTTCGACCTCCACCAAGCCGCCTCAATAACCGACGGCTTAAAAACGGTAAGTTATGTCAAGAACGGCGAAGGAAGGCTTGAACAGGTCCAGAGCGACTCCTGGCAACCGGTTAATGAGGTTAATTTCCAGGCCTGGCAGGAGATCGAAAAGCAGATACACAGGGCGAAATGCAAAGTTGCCTCGGGCCGAGCCAGCCGTCTTTATTACTACATGATCGCCAATCAGATGAACATGATGCTGCTTGCCCGCTATACGCGGCAATCCGCTATCCGGGTCTTTTTCCATCTCAATCCTTTTTTCTTCAAAAGATTGAGTAATGAGCGTCTGAAACGCTATGCAGATCTCTTCAAAATTTCTGTAGAACACCTGACGAAGGGTGAATTGCAACCGCCAATCTATCACTCTTCCGGAACACATGAGTAAACCCATCCGCATAAACTTCACACATCGGCAATCGGCGCACTGCGAAAGTGGAGTAACGGCCAACCTTCTGAACCACCTCGGGATAAACATCTCAGAAGCTATGGCCTTCGGAATCGGGGCCGGCCTCTTTTTCGCCTATCTTCCCTTCATCCGAATCAACCATCTGCCCCTTGTGACGTATCGGGCCGCAGCCGGCCATTTACTGAAACGTTTTTCGAAACTTCCGGGCTTCAAACTAACACAGCGCACCTTTTCCTCGTCGTCACACGCCATGACGGAACTCGACGAACTTCTTAAACAAAATATACCTGTGGGATTGCAAACCGGTGTGTTCTGGCTCCCCTACTTCCCGAAAGCGCTACGATTTCACTTTAACGCCCATAACCTTGTCGTGTACGGCAAAGAGGGAGACAACTACCTGATCAGCGATCCGGTCTTTCCAGAAACAGTGGTCTGTGGGTCAGAAGATCTTGCCAGGGCACGATTCGCCTCGGGTGCATTGGCCCCAAAAGGCAAAATGTATCATTTTACACGGGTGGACAGGAACTTCGATCGCAGGAGCGCCATGGTCGACGGCATCGACTCCATCTGTTCCATGATGATCAAGAGCGCCTTTCCGCTCATCGGCGTAAAAGGCATCCGTTTTCTGGAAAAAAAGCTCCGACGCTGGCCTGATAAGCTGGGAGCGGAGCGGGCGGATCTGCACTTGGGGCACGTGGTGCGCATGCAGGAGGAAATCGGCACCGGAGGCGGAGGATTCCGCTTCATGTTTGCCGCCTTTTTGCAGGAAAGCGGCACCCTTCTTGGAGATGAGACGCTTCTGACCTGCTCCTCCTCCATGAATGCAGTTGGAGATCGATGGCGGGAGTTCGCGGCCATGGCGGCCCGCATCTGCAAACAGAGGCCCAAGCAAGGTGACTCATATGATGCCGCAGCCGACACAATCCTGCAGTGCGCGGCAATGGAAGAAGACACGTTTCTCATGCTGCGAAAATGGGCCCGGGAAAATTGATGCGCCGGAATACTCGTGAGCAAGGCAATGGCACCTCACCGGCAATTCATGCCATGGGATTGACGAAGAGATACCGGTTGGCTGCTTCGCCGGTATTGAAGGATTTCGACCTGACAATCAAGACAGGTGAATTTTTCGGCCTGCTCGGCCCCAACGGCGCCGGCAAGACCACTATCCTTTCGATCTTAAGCGGACTTCAGCAACCGGACGACGGCACGGTCCACGTACAGGGAATGACCTATGCCAGGCAGTCTCATACAATAAAAGAAAAAATCGGGATCGTTCCCCAGGAGCTCGCCCTTTATGGCAGGCTTACGGCCAAGGAAAACCTTGTTTTTTTCGGGAGGCTATTGGGGCTCGGCGGCAGGCGTCTTAAAGAACAGATCGAAAAGTGTCTTGATATTTCCAGGCTCCACGAAAGGTCCGGCCACCTTGTCGACTCCTTTTCCGGCGGCATGAAACGTCGGCTTAATCTGGCTATCGGTTTGCTCAACGATCCGCTGCTGCTCTTTCTCGATGAACCGACTGTGGGAATTGACACCCAGTCCCGCCATCTGATCCACAGCGAACTTCAACGGCTGCACCGGTCCGGCACGACCGTGCTCTACACAACCCATTACATGGAAGAAGCACAGGAACTCTGCTCAAACATCGCCGTTCTTGACCACGGGCGTATCCTCCTGGAAGGCCCTCCCGGACGACTCCTGCACGGAAGCGGCTATCACAACCTGGAAGAGCTGTTCCTGGGCCTTACCGGAAAAAAGATCAGAGACGCATGAAACCATGTTAAAAATTCTCACCGCAACATCTAAGGAACTGCGTCTTTTATTTCGTGACAAGGCAGGTTTGTTGGTTCTCTTCCTCATGCCGGCGATTCTCGTCATTGTCATCACCCTGGTTCAGGAAAACATCCTCGAACTTTCCGGACAGAAAAAAACCGAGATTCTGATGCTTGATCGCGACGGCGGAGCCTTCTCCTCCTCGTTTCGTCCCTATTTAGAGGCAGGGCAAATTGTAATTAAGAAACTGCCCCCTGGTGCGGAGTCGCAATTTCGCCGGTTGATTGCCAACGGCAAATATCAGGCAGGGGTGATCATAGAGGCAGGCACGTCCCAAAAACTGCAAGAGGACGCGGTACAGCGTTTCATGGCTGCCAACCATTCTTCCGGGATACAGAATCCCCCAGTCCCTTTGCGCGTCGTTTTCGATCCGGCAGCCATGGTAGGATTCCGTGCCGGCATCCTCGCCCGATTGCAGATGGCTGCAAAAGCAGCGGAAATGGAGATGGCAACCACCCAATTAGAAAAGCTCTTAACCAAGAAGATTGGGAGTTTTCAATTGGGAGGCTCGCCACCACTGATTTCCGAAAACGGATTGAAAAACGCCTTCAGCAAGACCGCCATCCGGGTAACGGAACAACAAGGTGATTCAAACGGCTCAGACCTGGACGAAATCATGAATCCGGTCAATCAGAATGTCCCTGCCTGGGCATTATTCGGCATGTTCTTCACCGCTATCCCCATTGCGGGAACCATTCTTGCCGAACGCCGTTCCGGTATCGCCGTCCGCCTCGCCGGTATGCCGGTTTCCCCGCTCCAGCTGCTGGCCGGCAAGGTGATCGCCTACCTTGGTGTCTGTCTCAGTCAGTTCATCCTCATCGTTGTAATCGGGATGTATCTTTTTCCACACTTGGGACTGACGTCGTTTACGTTGCCCAAACAGCCGCTGGACCTCCTGCCCGTCATTGTTGCCAGCAGTTTTGCAGCCTGCGGGTTCGGCGCTATTCTCGGTTCCGTCTGCCGCTCCTACGAACAGGCCTCAACTCTGGGTTCCACCATGGTCGTCATCGCCGCCGCGCTCGGCGGGGTAATGGTGCCGGTCTATGCCATGCCGCCGTTGATGCAGAAAATAAGCATCCTTTCACCGATAAATTGGGGAGTAAACGCCTTTCTCGATCTCCTGGTGCGTGGGGAAAGCTTTTCTGCAACCCTCGTCGATTTGGGAAGGTTAATCCTTTTTTCCATGGTGACGATCATCCTTTCCTGGAAACGTTTATTGAGGTAGGGTATGAAGAAAGCTTTGTACAGATGGACAATCTCCAGACGTAAAGGAATCAAAAAATTTTACATTTCAAGGAAGAGCGGTGCTGAACGAATTTGAACGTGAATTATTGAAGGCGATATGCAACACCTGCAACCTGCCGGACGTTGACATCGATGCTGTAAACTCCGACGATCCGCTGATCGGTCCCGAATCTCCATTGGGCATAGACTCGTTGGACGCGCTGGAAATAGTGGTGATGGTACAAAAGGAATACGGTGTCCGGATAGAATCACAGAACTCGAGCCGTATCGTGATGCAATCATTGGCCACCTTGGCGGCACATATTCAAAAGCATTCTCTCACTGAAATCAAACAACCCTGAGCAACACATAGCCCACAGAGAATCTGCCGCTTTCCGGGATAAGGCCTAAAATACGCTGGCCGCGTCGCAATCTTCCGGAATGAAACAGCTCGTCCAGCATGATATAGAAAGAAGCGGATCCGGTATTGCCCTTGCTTGAGAGATTGGTGAACCAGCAATCCCAAGGGAGGGGAAAATCTATTTTACAAAGCTCCTCGAAAAGCGGCTTCCGGAAATACTCCGAGGAATAATGGGGTAGAAACCAATCGATGTCGCCGGGAGTAAGCTTGTATTTTTCAATGATCGGGGGAAGACTTGCCCCGACGACTGCCGGCAGCACTTCACGGTTGAGAAGCCTTGCATCCTGTTTGACGGTAAAAAGGCCTCCGGCGTCGGCCAGCCCCTGCCGCACCACTTCACGCCATCCCACCAGCGACCCGTCCGCCTTTTTTACGCAACCTGCGTACATACAAGGTTGCAGACGGTGAGCCTCCGAGGAGATTTCGATCCATTCGATTTGTAGACCAAGTCCGTCTCCCGGCCGCCCTTCAATAAGCACAGCCCCGGCACCGTCGGACAACATCCAACGCAGGAAATTCTCCTCAAAAGAAAAGGCGGGATGCGCCCGGTCCGGATTCCCTTTGTTTTCGGCACCGGCAGCGGTATTTGAGAAGAAGTCGGACCGCATGAAAGACGAGGCCAATTCAGAACCCGTTGTCACCGCATTCGCGGAGAGCCCCAAAGCCACGGCCATGGCTCCGTATTTCATGGCAGTGATCCCGGTGAGACAAATCCCGGCAGTGCTCACCACCTCGCATGGCCCCAGGCCCAACTCCCCGTGTACCATCGAGGTATGCCCCGGCATCATCTGATCCGGAGAAGACGTCCCGCAACAGAGACAGTGAATTCGATCCTGCGATGGGTCCCCCCACGGCCGCAAACCGCGAACCGCTTCAGCAGCCAGCTGTGCATTGGTATGAGTCGCCAGACCAGAGGAAGGATCAATGGCATAATATCTGGTTGAGATACCGTTGTTGGCCAGTATCATCTTTCTTGTTCTGCGGGAAATCCTATCGGCTTGACCGAGGTAAAGATCGATAGCGTCATTGTCAACAGCCTCCCCGGGCAGAAAGGACGATACGGCAGTTATATACGCTTTCATGCTCTATATCCGTGCACGCTGGTGACTCTGAGCAAGCAGATCCGCATAGACGACATAAAACCGTTGTTCATCGAGCCTTGTTGGGAGAACGGCATTGGTTAGGGTGTAGTAATCGAGGTCGTGATTTGTGATCCGGTGTTTCTGTTTAAAATACAAAGGGGTTCCTGGCAACGGGGTCATTACGGTAATCATGGGAAGATCGATACGGTTTTTGGCAAAATATCTTTTGAGGTCGTCGAAATCCTTTTCTTCTGCTTCCGGGCTGATGATAAAATCGCCGACAATGGTGATGTCGAGATCGTGCAGAATTGCAATGGCTTCGGTATTCATCCTGGCATCGTTTGCTTTTTGCATGGAATGAAGACTGGCGTCATCTATGGCCTCAAAGCCGATAATCACCGCCCGCAGCCCGGCTTCTCTCCAACTCTGCAGCATTTTAGGATACCTGACAACGGTATCGGAACGGATATCGGCAATGTACTGCTTTTTCAGCCCCGATTGCACAAGCGCATGTGCCAGCACGCCGGCCCTTTCGACGTTGCCGAAGGTATTGGCATCCACCAAACGGATGACCGGAATATCGGCCGGCAACAGTGAAATATCGCGGATCACCATATCCGTTTCCCGGGTGATATAGCTTCCGCCCGTCTGCCCTTTGATGGCACAGAAGGAGCAGGAATGGGGACAACCGAATGCCGAGGCGACAAAGCCCATGCGGATGCCGAGGCGCTCCAGCACGTAATGATTGCGGTAACGATCCACCGCATGGTAGGCCGCCGGATGTTCCTCGACCAGATCGGCCCTGGTATTGCGACGACCGGTGAGTGTAAGCGGAGTCCCGGGCTCAGTGCGGTAAACACCATCCGGCAGTAGGTGCTCCGCCTTACCTGTTTCCAACAAAGAGATCAGCTCTGCAAAGGACTTTTTGCCGATGCCGGTTACGATATAATCAATACCTTCACGGTTGAAAAATTCCGGGTCATTGCTGGCGTGGATGCCGCCGACGACAACCACAGCTTCACAACTCGACTTGATCTCCCGGGCAATGCGCAAGACGGTATTGGCCTCGCAAGTGACTCCGGTGATTCCTGCAACATCGGGACGAAAGCTCTCCAGCTCCGTTTCCAGCCCGCCGGGATCCGCTTTCAGGTCCACCAATCGAACGTCGTGCCCGCCCAGGTTGCCGGCCAGCTCTTCCAGTCCCAGAGGTTCTCCGCGGAAAATTTGTTTGAGCGACGTGATGCCGTAGCGCTCTTCAGGAATGCTGCGCCCGCAGTTGGGCGGATTTATAAGAAGGATGTTCATGGAATCTGTAACTCGTTACCTGCTGTTGCTTAATTTATCGTTTCCCGCCTTTTTCCCCAAAACACTGTTTCTCCAGCATGTGGGATCCGAAGCGAGATAATCGCCGGTCAGCTGGTAAGCAGCGCCGCGGCATCCGTAGCATCCTTCGCTTTTTTCGCAACTTGCGCAGGAACCTTTGATTTTCTGTTTATAATTTTTCAAGTCGGCAACCACCTGGTGGCGGAGAATATCGGCAAGACGTTGCTGACGAACTGAGCCCAGTTTGATGGTGACTCCCACACAGGGCATGACGTACCCCTTCGAATCGACGACGCAGGAAACCTGATGCCGCATGCACCGGTTGCCCACCAGCGGTGGCTGCGGTTCCCATATGTGGCCGAATTGCTCTTTATCGATGGCGGCAAGCTTTTGAAAAAGCTCGTACAATTCTTGAGGTTCAACGCTCAACCATTTGTTTTTCAAGGCATTGGCCTGCGGAGTAAGAACCTCGTAATACGGTTCGATCCGTTGCTCGCGCAACCATTGCCACATGGCAGGCAATTCATTGATGTTCTGTCTGCATATAATGGTGGAAACGGCAAGAAAAAGCGATTCCGAAGGATAGCCGGCTTTACGAAGGTTATGGAGCGCAGTGTCGATAATCCGAAAGGCTCCATTTTTTCCGGCCAGTCGATCCTGAACGGCTTCGTCGCGTGAGTTCATCTTCACCACGGCACGAACCCGTTCTTCCGCCATCACTTCCGCCAATTCCCCGCTGATCCCGCTGCCATTGGAAAACATCTCGATTTCAAATCCTTGGCTGCCCAAAAAGCGAATCATCTCAATAAGATGCGGGTAAATACTGGGTTCGCCGCCGAGGATGATAATTTTACGGGCTCCGAGTTCTTTGGCCTGAAGGAGCACCTCCTTGATTTCCTCTCGCGTCATCTCGTCATCCGAGGCTGTTCGGTTTTCCAGATAGCAATAAGCGCAGCGAAAATTGCAGTCTCGACTGAATTCAATCTCCATGGAAAGCAGTCGGTTGGCCGCTACTGCCGCACGGATCTCTTCTTCAGTGAAATCCAGATTATATAACTCCATCCGTCCGCAACTCCTTCATAGATTGTAGGATGTTCATCTTTTCCGGCACATCATGGGTTCGGCATCAGTGAGAGGTTATATGCCCCACGTCCCTGAATGGCACGGCCCCTCTCGTTTTGCATACAATATTCCAAGTCCTGACGAACACGGTCGTTCAGGTCCGACAGGCCCGGATTCTGAGCATCAGGCGCTATCCTGTCGACGATCTTTATTTGTATTGTGTTGGATTTTCCGGCAAAAAAGAAAAATTTCCCGGGAGCGAACAACTTCTCTGTGTTCCTGATGCACAGGACATAAATCGGCACCCGGCAATACCGGGCGATCTTGAATGCGCCCAGGCTGAGCGTCCCGATGTCGCCGCTTCGACTTCGAGTTCCCTGGGGGAAAATAAACAGGTTGCCGCCGTCATCGAGATAGCTTCCCATGGATTCCATTTGCTCCAGCATAAGCTTTGCATGCGGCCCGTTTGCAGCGGCCGGGAAATATCCCGCCTTGCGAAGGACCCAACCGAAAATGGGAACGGAAAAAAAGACGGGTTTGACGATTGTTTTTGCCCTTTGGAGCAGGGAGATCAATAAAATCGGATCAAGATAGGAAAGATGATTGCAGACGACCACCGACGAACGGATGTTTTCGACCTCATGGTCAATCTCCCATTTCTGCCGTGGTGCAATTCTTTTCAACAGAGTAAAAAAGCCTCTGTAAAAGACCCGGTTCAATCGTTGAAAACGTCTCTCCGACTGGGATGAAAAAGAAGCCGCGATATAAAAAGGAGAGAAAAAAAGAAGGAATCCGAAGATGAAATAGGACCAGCAGATCAGGGTAACCGCAACGTCAAACACTCTTCCCGCCATCCGTACCGCCATCTATCAAACACCCCCTCCCACGGCATCCCTGACCAAGAGGCATGTATTGACGCCTCCAAAGGCAAAATTCTGCACTGCAGCCGTCCTCGGTTTTATACTGAGCAACTCAGGGGTATGGCGTAAACCGGCACAACGAGGGTCAACTTCTTCAAGGTTCAGCGTCGGGGCGATAAACCCCTGTTCCATCATATAGAGGGTCATGATCAGCTCTATGACCCCGCATGTGCCCATGGTATGCCCTGTATAGCTTTTCAGGCCGGTAACGAAAGGTTTATTGCCGTAAATCGACTCGATGGCCTGAGACTCAATGATGTCCCCCATTTTGGTGGCTGTGGCATGGGCGCTGATGTAATCAACCTGATCCGGTGTAATGGCCGCATCGGCAAGCGCCAGACGCAGCGTGGCGGTAATGCCTTCAAGATTCGGCAGAATGAGGTCGCCGCCGTTGTTGTTGCAGGAAAAACCGATGATCTCACCGAGAATCGGCGCCCCTCGTTTTTTTGCGCTCTCGTACTCTTCAAGAAGCACCGCACCGCCGCCCTCTCCAACGACCAAGCCGTCGCGTTTTCGGTCGAAAGGCCGGGGCGTCTGTTCCGGTGTTTCATTGTACGCCACCGAACAGGCGAGCAGATTGTCGAATACCGCCACGGTGGTAGTGTCGTATTCATCCGCACCACCGCAGATCATTGCATCCTGCATGCCGAATTTGATCATCTCATAACCGAAGCCGATGGCTTGGCTGCTGGTCGTACATGCCGTGGACGTGGCGACAACCCGGCCGGTGATTCCAAACATGCGGGTAATGTTGACCGCTGTGGTATGGACCATGGAACGAAGATAATCGACGGCGCCGATGGAAGAAAATTCCTTCTCCAGGTTTTGAAAAAAGGTTTTGTAAATATTTCGTTGGACGGTGGGGCTACCATGGGTGGAACCGAAGGCCACTCCGAGCCGGCCTGAAGAGATGAACTCCTTGGAAAGACCGGAGACACAGAGAACATCTTTTGCCACCTGGCATGCATAATAGGCCACCGGTCCCATGGTTTTTTTCTGGGATCGGGTAAAATCGTAGGAAATGGGGTAGTCAACCGTCCCGAAGACACGGGAATGGATATGGCGAGTCAACAGGCCGTCATCGCGCAGAGGCCTGACCCCGGATTTTCCGTGCAGAAGGCTGTCCGTGATCGCCTGCTTTCCGTACCCGATGGGAGTTATTGCGGAGCATGCGGTAATGACAACTCGTCGTTTCATCGTCAACTGCGAGGCATCTTTGAGCCGGTACGACCTTCCCAGATAGCATCCAGATAATCAAGGACATCGTTGATTGTCCGGATTTCCATGGCCTTTTCCTTCTCGTCCCGCGTCAGGCTAAAACCGAGGATAAGCTCAATTTTACCGAGCAGTTCAATGGCATCTATGCTGTCGAAGCCATGTTCGTCCCTGAGATTGTCATCAAGTTGAGGATCCTTGAATTCAAAATCCTCAACAAGGATGGTTAGAATTTTTTCTTGCAGTACATCTCTTGTCATTGCAGGTTGTTATGATAGCATATTTTCGAAAATTAACCAGTGTCCATCCTGGAAGGATGGTATTTTATTCTAATTCAAGGCGCGATGGCGAATTTAACCGGAGGCATATACTGAATATCCCTAGGATTAAATTTGACAGTGCAACGAAGAATTAGGGCAAAATAGCCGTTTCCGGATGGATACTAACTACGCGAAATAGACGAAATCTTACCCTTAATCGCCTCAAAAGCAAAAGAAAATAATCTTTTTAGTCCATTTTCTCGCAAAGTCCATCAGAAAATCCGGATTATTGACTAAGCGGCTCCTCCTGAAAATGCATGAAGCGGTCGAAGTGGTACCACTCCAGCGGGTGGGCACGAACAGCCTCCTCCAGGAGCGCCGCATAGCGCCGTGCGGCCTCCCATATTGCCCGTTTCCTCTCCGACCTGTCGGCCGCCTCCACCGTCAAAGGCTCGGCAAGCTCGAACCGATAGCTGTTCTTTCCGGTTCGAAAGGCAAAAAAGACATAAATCGGCGCCCCCGACACCAGGGCAAAGACAAACGGCACCTCCGGAATGGAGGCGGTCCCGCCGAGAAATGGAACCTGCAGGTACCGTTGATCTCTACGCCATACGACATCGCCGGTCATGGAGACGATCCCACCGGTCTGCAAAAGCCTGATACCATCCACCACGGAAAAAGGCGACTCTTCTTCCCGTCCCACGCCGATAATGGTCACCCCGGCTTTGCGCAACTGCTCTTTCTGGTTTTTTTCCACGCCTTCCTTTTCTTTGACGCCCATATAGAGCAATAACCGAAGGTTTCGGCATTCCCGCATCAAAAGATGGGCGGCCATCTCCCAATTTCCCAAATGCGACATGAGCAAAATGGCTCCGGACCGGCCGATGACCGCGTCCAGACATTCCTTACCTTCGGAAACGAATCTCGTCGACCGTCCTTGGTCTGAGAGATAGCGGTCGAGATGAATGGTCGTAAAATTCTGATACTGCCTGAACGTACACCACAGGCGGTACAGAGCGCTTCGTTGCGGAAAAAGCCGGGCATAAAACCGCCTGCTCTCCTTCGTCCGCCAAGGCAGAAGGAAATACCCGGTTGCAATGCACCTGGCGACCGCGGCAAAAAACCACGGACCGAGCAGGTTTGCCATCCGAACCAGGACTTTATAAAAATCAATGCGCATCTCTTAGCGCCCACCCGGGAGGAAACGGGAAAATATCAACCGAGAAAATGTTGCTGAATTACGGCAAAAATCCAACCATGGACGAAAATGACTCACCCGTTCACCACGAGGCTGGTAAACAACCGACACCGGAACCTCAACCGTTGGGATATTGCGGCGCCTTGCCTTGACCAAGACTTCCACCTCGAATTGGTACCGGCGGGCCCGGACTCCAAAATGTAGGACTTCAGGCAGGGGGTAAAGCCGGAAACCCGACTGGGAATCGGCAATCCTCGGTCCGCCTGCGGCCCAGACCCAGAAATTGGAAAATCCTCTGCCGAATCTGCTTGTCCATGGGACGTTCTTACCTTTCATCTCCTGCCTGTTGCCGATGCAAATCACTCGCTCACCGCGTGCGGCAATGTCGATAAAAGCCCTGCAGTCCTCCGGGTTGTGCTGGCCGTCCGCATCGAGAGTCAACGCCCAGTCGGCAAATTTTGCCGCCGCAGCAAAACCCGTGAGCAAGGCTGCACCTTTGCCCTGGTTGGCCGGATGTCGAAGTACGGAGATTCCATCCAATCCGGCGAGCACTTGGGACGTACCGTCAGTGGAGCCGTCGTCCACGACAAAAACAGGCAGACCGAGCCGAAGGACCCCGGAGACGACTTGAGCTACCCGCTCCCGATGATTATACGCAGGGATGACCACACAGACTGTCATCTCATTTCACCGGAGCAAAGGCAACGGACCAGGTTCCGGGGCCCATGTGGACGCCCGAAGTCAAGGAAAGGGGCGCAACGACTATTTCCGCCTTGGGAACGGCGGTTTGCATCCGGGATTGCACTTCCTCCGACACCCATTTTTCATTATCCGAATATTGAAGAAGAATCAGAACGTTGTCCCAATCCGTAGTCTCAAGACGCAATTTATTTTCGGCAAATGCCACTTGCGCCTGCCGGTCACGGACGACACCCATTTTTTTGACCCCTTCCCTGGTAGGGCTGATCACGGGTTTCATATGCAAAAGATCGCCGAAAAATCCGCCTGTCCGCGACACCCTGCCGCCGGCCACGAGATAGCGCAGCACATCAATAAAAACATATTCTTTGCACTTCTCAACCAGAAAGTGCGCATGGGAAAGCACATCATCGACATCCCGGATTTGTCGTCCGTACCGTGCGACGAGCAAGGCAATGACGCCTAATCGGCCGGAAGCCGCACCGGTATCAAGCACCGTAAGAAGATCATCCGGATCATGCTCCTTTTTCCAGGCAACGGCAGTTGCATGGTTGCCGGTAAAAGCCGAACCGACGCAGAGATACAGCGTTCTGCCGTGGTCTTCGCAAACGCTCTTGTAGTGCTGGTGCCTCTCGAAAAGCGATGCCTGGGCGGTGGTCACTTTCTCGCCGGCGCGCATTTTAGCATAGATCGTCTCAGGGCTGCAGAGACTTTCGGGGCTGGTGCTGTCGCCTGCAACAATATAGCTGTCCAAAAGCGTAATGCCCAGGCGTCCGGCCGTCTCCCGTGAGAGGGAACCGGCCGCATCGGTCATGATGTGAAGGCATTCCTGCAGATCGAAACTCTGCGGCGTTGTTCTTTTATCGAGGTTCATCGATTCATCTGCCCAGGAGACGATTTCACCCATTTTCTCCATTTCCCGGCGCAGTTTAAGAGGATCGGAGGTATGGAGATGCACCTTGACCTGCTCCCGGCCGGGAATAACCACCACACTCTCTCCCAGGACGGATGTTCTCTTCGGGTCAAAGTCAACCCCGGCGTCGGGTCTTATAAGGACGTCGACGCAATGGGAATCCGTTGCCGCAGGGCTGAAAGCTGCGGAAATCGCCAGCCGTCCAGGGAAAAAATCGGCAAGGCTGCCATTTTTTCCGGAATATCCGGTGAGTGCGCGGAAAAAACCGTCAAAAAAAACAAACATCCCCAAGGCGCCCGCATCAACGACTCCGGCTGCGCTGAGCTCTGGAAGTGTCGGGGTCGTCGTCAATACAGCATTTTGCAGTGCGGCGAGGACCTCAGGGCAACGCTCCTCAATGGGAGACAACCGGGACAGACTCTCGGTCAGGGCGTCGAAAACGTCGAGCATGGTTCCGTTGCGGGGGGCGGCCAATGCCCGCCAGGCCTTCTCCCGGCCGAGGGCCGCCTTATCCGCCAGATCGTCAAGGCGGTCGACCTGTAAGAATTCACCAAAAAACGAAACGGCGATATTCCCCGAGTTTCCCGTGGCGCCACGGTAGAGCGTTTGAGCTACGAGCGCTCTTTTGGTATTGCAGGATCTGAGCGGAGCAAGACTTATGCGCAGATTGACGCCGGTATCGCCGTCGGCAACCGGAAACACGTTGATCCTGTCGAGCAGATCGGCCCGAGCAGCCAGACAGGCATAGCCGGCGACGAAAGCTTCGTCCAGTTCTTTCATTGCTCGAAAAGTCGAAGAATGGTTTCCCGGTCGTATTTGCCGTTGTCTTTCATGGGTATTTTAGCGACCGTTTTCACAGTTCGGGGCAATGCGTACGGCTCGAATCGGCCGGCGAGGTCATGTTTCAATGCCTCGATATCCGCCCCCTCTCCTTCAACAACCGCGACGATGCGGTGTTGACGCCCTCCATTTTCGGAAAGTGCCAAAACCAGGCAGTCGGTAATCCCCGGCTGCATTTTGACAAAGCCTGCTATTTCTTCCAGATCGACTCTGTTTCCGCCGACCTTGGCTATGGAATCGGCTCTGCCCCGAAGAACAAAACCTGAGCCTCCGCAAACATCCGCTCTGTCTCCGGTAACAAAAAATCCATCGTCATTTCGAGCCAGCTCATGGGAGAGGTAGGGTGAACGAACCAAGAACCGCTGCCCATCGATCCTCCAATCCACCGTGGGATAGGGGATAAACCCCTCTTCGCCTCTTGCCCGATTGCGAAGAGCGATCCCTCCTGTTTCAGTGGAGCCGTAAATCTCCACAATTTCCACTCCGCTGTTGCCGCAGAAGTCTCTGTTGATTTCAGGTGCCAGCACTCCTGCCGAAGAAAACGCCAACCTAAGCGAGGTCCTCGCGATGGGCCTGCCCTGAAGTGCCCGGTAATGTGCAGGGACGCTGACGAGAAGGGTGGCGTCGCACTCCCTGACCGCCTCGATGATCTCTTCAGGAAAAGAGGGCATTGCCGGGAAAACCGCAGCACCCGAGACCAGCGGCAGCATCACCGAATAGAGCAATCCGTAAACATGATAAGGAGATATGGTGGCGACGATGCGATCTTGCGGCGTGACGTTGAAATGATCGGCTAAAAAAAGAGATTCGGCAAAAAGATTTATCCCGGTCTTGGACCAAATCTGCGGCGTACCGGTAGAGCCGCCCGTGTAAAGTCGAAGCAGCTCCTTTTCCGGCTCGGCTGCAAAACGCGACAGCCCGGCTTCGGCCACCCCTTGCTGCGGCACAACCACCTCGGTTCCTGGAGGGAAATCCCTGGCTCTATCACTTATGGCAACCACAGCCCCCGTTGCCCGTTGCAACCCCTCCAAGGCCTGCGCAGAAAAGGCATAGGGCAGGATCAATGACGGGCCTCCGGCCAAAGAGGCCAGAAGCGCCGCGGCTATAACTGCGCGGTCTTCCGCTGCCAGACACACAGCGGCGCCCATTTGCCGGGGAAGGTTTTCCCGCAGCCAGGCAGCCATCGCGTACACTTCTCCCACAGTGGTCCCGGAAAAACTGAATTCCAAACCCGCATCACCGGGTCCTGCAAGCAGTGCCGCAATGGGCGTTGTGAGATCGCTGGGTGCGGACATCGTATTATTTCTCCATCCGCTCTCTGCCGAAAATCTCACCGGCGAGCTCTCTATTACGCGGTTTGAAAGTATTATCGGCCATCTCTTTGCGCACGACCTTTTGGAACAGCTTGGCCATCTTTATGCTCTGCGACTCATCTTGATAAAACGTGTCCCAGGCGTATTGAAGAAGTTCCTGCAGTCTTTCAGGTTTCATATGCTTTGGTTGGTAGACCACCTGATCAGCCGTGTATTTATCCCAATCCTTGGTGAGTATCCGGCCCTGACTCTCCAACTCGGTGAAAGCCTTGGTATGGGGGAAAGGCGTGAGAACCGTGAATTCCGCCAGGTCCAACTCGATCTCCAGGAGAAAATCGATCAACCGCTTGATGAAATCTTCGGTGTGCGTATCGAGCCCCAGAAGAATCGTACCCTCAACACCGATGCCGTAATCATGGTACCGCTGAATCCGCTCGCGAATATACTCGGAGGTGTCGAACACGGCCTGATAGACATACCAGGCCCCGGCCCGGGCTGCAAGATCGAGCACCTCGGGTTTGTCCTCAATGGGATGACAGCACCACTTCTTTTTCAACGGAATCATTTCCCGGAAGAGATCCATTTCCCAGACGGTATCCTGGGCCAGCGAATTGTCGACGATAAACAGGCGGTTATTTTCAATGCCCGCCATCTCCGCTATGGTCTTGTCGATTGGTCTCGGACGGAATTGTCTCCCCCCAAGGTAGGCTACGGCGCACGGGTAACAGTTGAACCGGCATCCCCTCGACGCATGCACCAGATCGACCATCTGAACGCCCTTGTGATGATAAAGCCGTCTGTTGAGGATGTCGCGGCGCGCCGGACCGACCAAAGAGATATCCGGTCTGTCATCCATGAAATCATAGCAATTTCGAAGCTCTCCGCGCCGAAAATCCTCCAGGATCTGCTCCATTCGACCCTCTGCTTCCCCAAGAAAGACAGAATCCGCATGCAGCATGGTCTCTTCGGCATGGAGCATGGCGGCGATACCTCCGAATATCACATTTATTCCTTTTTTTCTGTAGATATCAGCTATTTCCCAGCCGCGTTTCACCTGCACGGTCAGCATCATGGAGATGCAGACCAAATCAACTTTTTCTTCAAAATCAATAAGTTCCAGGTTTTCATCGGTAAAATCGACATCCACATACTCAGGCAAAGCGGCGGCAAAGACAACAGGGCCATGCGGCGGCAGGTGGAATTCGGTCTGCCTGTCGAGCTTGGGCCATTTAGGATAGATAAGTTTTAATTTCATGAAGTATATCAATTTTTTGTTGGCAATTTTTCAGCGCGGATGAGATGCAGCTTGAGTGAATATCCGGCCGGCCCGGCCGCCACCATAGTAATATCTTCGGGCAGAACTGTCGAGTCGATCGTTTTGCACGAGCGGGCATGGACGGTCCTGGTCACGATGCGGTCCGCATAGGTTTTCATGGTCCAGCACCCATCTGTCTGAGGCAGAATGTCCGTCGTCTTGGAGATCCCGGCATAGCGATATACGGGCTTGCCGTTTTTAAGTCGACCATATTCCACCTGGCCGGAAGGTAATTGAAATATCGTTTGGACATCGTTCATAAGACCGGCCGCAAATCCCTTTTTGTCAAAGGGTGGAACCGCCCGGCTTACCTTTGGCGGCTTTCCTGACACGGATTCAGCCTCAAACAGGGTCAAGCCCTCGACAGTTGTCAGAGCACAGCGAATTTGTTTGCCGTCAATTATCAGCACACCTATGGCGGATCCCCGGCTCCCGTCAGCCAGATGAAAGGCGATGGAATGAACGAGCTGCCATCGCCCAACGGGGAAAATGGCCGGCAGGCTATGCCCCGAACCACGCCCATCGGGCAGCGGTGCGATCTCCGGCAGGTTTGCCCTCTTTGACATGGAACAGGAGGCAACCAGGAAGAACAGAAGCAGTGCGAAGGTGAAGCGGCCGATCATTCCTTACGAAAATAGCTTTCGGGTATGTCCCGGTTCAAGACGACATTGCTGAAGGTCAATCTTGTATAGGCATCGGGTCCCTCATGAATGGTGACGGAATCCATTACGCCTGCCTGTAATCCCAGATGAAGCTCAATGCTGCTTATGACGGCACGAAATCCCTTTTCTTTCGGGGTGAGAATGACAGTACGGCCATCGGTTCGCTTAGCAGTGAACACAGGGTTGTCCGCAAACCGTCCGTCAAGCCAGCTGCTGATCTCCGGCAATATCATTTGCATTGAATCGACACCCATGCCGTTATCCCGCTCAAGACGGCCGTCTCTTTCCACGTATTTTTCCACATTGCCGTTCTGCATGAGCATAATAGATCGAAGCGGGTCATGATATTCCCAGCGCAGAGATTGCGGCGCCTGAAAGGCGAAAATACCGTGCGAGACAAGCGGCCGTGCAAGTATTTTCAAATGTGTTTCCTGTGTAAAGTCTCCGCGGACGGAGCGGAGCACGTCCCCTTTCTCGGCAGCACCTGCAGAATGAAAACCGGTCAACAGGAAAATACAGGCCAGAAAATACACAACTGTTCTTTTCATTACAGCATCCCGCCGTTTACGGATATTACCTGGCCCGTGATATAAGACGCGGCATCGGAACAGAGGAAAGACACCACGCCTGCAACTTCTTCCGGCTTGCCGATACGGGCCATGGGAATCAGGTTTCTGATATGCTCTTTCGGAGCGTCTTTTATCATTTCGGTTTCGATGAGACCGGGAGCCACCACATTGACGCGAATGCCCAGCCGTGCCACTTCGGCCGCCACCGATCTGCTTGCCGCATTAAGACCTGCTTTGGCGGCCGAGTAATTGGCCTGACCCCGATTCGGCATCATTGAAGAGGCTGAGGAAATGGAAACGATCGAACCTCGTCTGTTGCGCACCATCAGCTCGATGACCGGCCGGGTCATATTGTAAAAACCGGTCAGGCTGGTCTCAATCACCGTGTGCCAATTCTGCGGCGACATCATCATGAACAGCCCGTCGGCGATGGTGCCGGCATTGTTGACCAGGATGTCGACGGAACCTTGCTTGTCATTGATTTCGCGTATCGCATCCTCGCAGGCGTCTCGGTCGCAGACATCGAACCCCCGGATCTCACCTGTCCCCCCTGCCGCCTCAATCCGCTCAACAGTGTTTTCGGCTGCCTCCCGGTTGTTCCTGTAGTTGACGATCACATGACACCCCGTTTTGGCAAGTTCGATACAGATGGCTCTGCCGATCCCGCCGCTGCCCCCGGTGACGATGGCATTTTTCTTTTTGCTCTCCTGAGTCATTTTTTCATGCCTGGTACAGTTGCAGGACCACCTCCGCCAGCAGTTGATCCCCGTGGTGAAGTCGGCCGGTGACTTCTCGAAACTTATCAAAAATCATGGTATTCTCCGCCCTGGCGGTAATGGAAAGCCCAAAGGGGAGATGCTCCATATAAAAATCGGCTCTTTTGACAGCCACCAGCCAACCAATCTGTTCAGAGTCAGCCCCTAATTTACGAATCCTCTCCCAACCGTTGCAGACGCCTGCGGTCTGAGCTGCCAATTCAACGAAAATCAAGGGGGATACACCCTCCTCATCGGCCATGGGCCACGTTCTCGCGACTCTGCTCTTCGTGACCGCCGACACATCGTCCACCTCAAGGATTTCATCAATGAGAAGCATGGCTCCCCGGTGCGGGACCAAATCCTCTAAAGCGAAGTCGGTAAGTTGGGGAGAGGAGCTGTTATCGGACGGTTTTTCTGTTTTGGTTTCTTTTGCCATTGCATCATGGAATCCGGGTTGGGAAATCCTACCCCCTGAGGTACACCCATTGACGCCGATTTAAATTTATGAGCAGACAATGTGTTCGGCCTTCTCTTCTAAAAAAGCGCCCGGCCTTTCCGGAGGGCCGCAAACGCAAAGAGATTTTCATATTCGGTTGTCTTTATCTTATTGACAAATGATTCGCAACATATAAAACTTGCCTCGTTCTTTTCTTTTAATAACCCCGGCACCTTGCCAAATTCACAAAGATACCAATATGATTGGATCAATGTTTTGGTGAGTGCTCTAGGTAATACAGATTTTTTTTAAATGACCGCACTTGACCGCCAGTCAGGATAACATCCCGCCGACCGCAATCCAAATCGAGCTATACATGAACGAACTGATCAACGAACTCAAAGTTAAACTCATCTCGCTTTTGAACCTCTCTGATCTCACCCCTGAAGAATTTGACGAAAATGCTCAACTCGTGGGCGGAGACCTGGGGATCGATTCCATCGATGTCCTTGAGATGGTCGTCATGGTTGAAAAAGATTACGGAATAGTGATCAACAACCAGGAAATCGGAGCGAAGGTCTTCGCATCGCTTACAACACTTGCCGAATACATTCAAGAGCATTTACAGGAAAAGATTGCTTGACTGCGGATCGGGTGTACATAGCCTCAGCCGGTATCATCAGCTCGCTTGGACGCGGGCTTTCGGCAACGGAGAAAGCATTGAGGGCAAACCGGTCCGGCATCGCCCCGCTCCACGTCTTCCCGGTTCTCCACGGTGATCCCCTGCCGGTAGGGCAGGCATCCGACTTCAAGCCGGACTGTTCTTTGCCAAGAACGCACCAACTGGCCCGAGAAGCCTCCTCGCTTGCCATGGCCGGCGAAACGGAACCACCCGATGCCATTATTCTCGGCTGCACAACAGGCGGTATTCTAACCACAGAGCAGCTTTTGCGCGACAAGGTTGCCGACCAAGAAGCCTTCCGTCATCACGGCCTTTTAAGCGTTGCATCGGATTTAGCGGCGATTTACGGATGCTCGGGACCGGCGCTCATGGTTTCCACCGCCTGTTCATCCAGCGCGGTGGCCATCACTTTGGCGATGAACCTGATGCGGACCGGAACGATGCGGCGCGTCCTTGCCGGAGGCGTAGATTCGCTCAGCAGATTGACCTATTTCGGTTTCCATTCCCTGCAGCTCGTTGATGTCAAGGGTTGCAAACCCATGGACGCCGACCGCCACGGAATATCTGTTGCGGAAGGCGCTGCCATGTTGCTGCTCACCTCATCACGGCCCAAATCACCACTCGCCGTTCTCCTCGGGGCAGGCCTTTCTTGCGACGCTCACCACCCCACAGCTCCGCACCCTGAAGGTGCGGGAGCGCTTCGCGCCATGCAAAACGCCCTTGCGGATGCCGGAGTTCAGCCGTCTGATATCGACTACATCAACTTGCACGGAACAGGAACCCCCGATAACGATCTCTCTGAAAGCAAAGCCGTCAGGACACTCTTTTCATCTCCCCCGCCGCTGTCTTCCATAAAAGGAGCAACCGGCCACAGCCTGGCGGCAGCCGGTGCCATCGGGGCGGTGACCGCAGGACTGGCGGCTTCCCGTGGATTCATCCCCGGCAATGTCGGCTGCCGTCATCCCGACCCTGCGCTTGGTCTGACACCCCAAGCCGATACCGTCGACCATCCCGTGCGCATCGTGTTATCGAATTCTTTCGGTTTCGGCGGAAACAACGGCTCGCTTGTCATCGGGCGGGCCGACACAGCGGCAGCTACCGCGAGAGTTCAACAAAGGAGCCCCCTTGCCGTACACGGCAGTGCCTGCCTGACCGGCTCCGGACCGACCCAAGAAACGTTGACCCAACTCGGAAAAGGCAAACCGGTTGCCGGAATGATGCCCTCCGAGCAGCTCGGCAAGCTGCTCCCCCCCCGGCTCGTTCGACGAGTAAAACGCCTTGCCCGGATGTCGCTTTTGCTTGCAACATCAGCGGTTGATGCGGCCGGCGAATTAGACAAACCATCGGCCGTGTTTTTGGGGACGGGCTGGGGGGCACTTTCCGAAACCTACGATTTTCTCAATCAATTGACCGTATCCGACGAGCAATTTCCCAGCCCCACGGACTTTGTCGGCTCCGTGCATAACGGAGCGGCAGGCCAGATCGCTATGCTTTTCAAGGCAACAGGGGCAAATGTGACCACCAGCGGCGGGGACTATTCTTTCGAGCAGGCCCTGCTTGCTGCCGACACCCTGCTTGATGAGTCCGGTCAGTCGGCTTTGCTTGTTGGTGTCGATGAAGCTCACGCCTCGCTTTCGCCTCTTCTTGATCCTTCGATTCCTCCTGGAAACGACCTTGCAGACGGCGGCGGTGCTTTCTACATCAACAGGAATCCCGTCGACGCACGGTGCCTTGTTCGAATGCTTTTTTACGGCCGAGACAGCGAAGGCGGCCTTCCGGAACAACTTATGACCGCCCTTGGAGGAGAGCAAAAAGCGGCCGGAGAATACGCGGCCGTTTTCGCCGGAATTCCCGCCGCCACCTCTCAATCAGGGAATCGGCAACTGGATGATTTTGAAAAGCTTACCGGCCGATTAATCCCTGTGTGCCGATATCGCCGTTTCCTCGGGCAATTCACCTCCGCCTCCGCCGTTGCCTCCACGCTTGCCGCGGCATATATTGAGGCCGGTTTCATACCCGGCGTACTTTTTGACGGAGACGATATCATCCTTGCACCGCATCACAAAATTCTCGTCCTGGGTACCGGACACTACCTCACCGCCATGGAATTTTCCCGACCTTGAAGATCCTGCTTATCTCGCCGAATACACTAACTATACCGCATCCTGTTTATCCTCTGGGCCTCGATTATGTGGCTGGGGCGATACCGCAGGAGCACGAAGTTCGAATCGCCGACTTGCTCGCCTTGAGTATGGAAGATCTGGCAGCCGTCCTAGCTGATTTCTCTCCTGAAATTATCGGAATTTCCTGCCGGAATATCGACACCACCGACTCCCACGATTCCTCCTATTTTTTAAGTGAATATCACAGCCTGGTGGCATGGTTGCGGCAGAGGTCCTCTGCGGTTATCGTCTGCGGCGGCAGCGGCTTCACCATTATGCCTCAAAAAATACTTGCCTTGCTGGATGCCGATTATGGCATTGTAGGTGAGGGAGAATGTATCGCCCAGTTGATTGACGCCATCGCAACGGGCGATGATCCTTTGAAAATCAGGGGAGTTATTTCAAAAACCGTTTCTTGCGACAAACCTCTTCCCTGGCAGGGGAAGCTGGTTCGAAGGTTCTCCGGCAAAGCCGGCCACAATCGCTATTACATGCAAAACGGGGGAATTTTCAATCTGCAAACCAAGCGGGGCTGCTCCTTCAAATGTATTTACTGCTCCTACCCCGGCATTGAAGGAAAAACGCATCGTCTGATTGATCCCCTGGAGGTGGCGGAGACGGCAGTGAAACTCCAGGAGGCAGGAGCAAGATACCTCTTTTTTACCGATTCAGCCTTCAATTCCGACGTCCGGCACAGCATTGCCGTCGCCAAAGCCATGGGCAGATCCGGACTCTCAATACCGTGGGGGGCCTTTTTCGCTCCGGTCAGGCTGCCGGAAGAATATTTTTCGATTATGGCGGATGCAGGCTGCCGGCATGTGGAGTTCGGAACTGAGTCCTTGTCCGATGCCATGCTCAGCTCTTACCGGAAACCTTTCAGTGCCGATGATGTTTTCCTCGCCCACCGGCAAGCCCGGTCAGCGGGTCTCCACGTCGCCCATTATTTCCTTTTTGGAGGGCCTGGAGAGTCGGAGGATACCGTTGCGGAAAGCCTTGACGGCATCGAACGATTGGAACTGTCGGTATTCTTTTTCTTTTTAGGTGTCAGGATCTATCCGGGTACCGCGCTGTTCGACAAGGCCGCCGCCGAACAGAAAATCGACGACGAAACAGATCTTCTGCGCCCGGTTTTTTACCATCCGGACGGCATTGATCTAGCAGAAATCGAAGCCCTCGTCGTTCAACGCGCGGCCGGAAGGGGGAACTGGATCATCGGTTCGGGAAGCGAGCAGGCAGGGGAAACGATCAGGACGCTTCACAAGCGAGGATTTACCGGGCCGCTGTGGGAATTTTTAGCCCGTTAGGGTGAAATGAAAAAAGAAAGTAAATATGCCTGCGCAAAGGTGATGGTATCCTATTATAACCCGGTGATACAATTTGCGTATACGCTCCGTTTTTACGCCTCTCTGCTTTGGTAGGGCCGGAACAAATGAGAACCTTTCGATCTCTTACAAAACCTCAAAGAACCGCAGCGAGCAGCTGCTCCGGTTGCGCATCCTGATATTTTATATGGACATAACACTCTGACATGTGGTATTTCTTGCTCGGTTTGAAAAAGAACACAGACAACACACTTGCGGCTCAAGTTATGGTCGGTGAAAGTTCACCCTGGTTCTCCGGTCATTTTCCCGACAACCCCATCTTGCCGGGGATAGCCCAACTTCATATGACAGCCGAGGTTATCGCTCTGTCAAGACAGGAAAATCTTTGCATAAAACGATTAAGCAGAGTAAAGTTCAAAAGAATTGTCCGGCCCGGTGAACGGCTCGAAATCCATGCCTCGGCCACAGAAACGAAAAACCAATACACCTTTAGGATAACCAGTGAAGGGCAGGACGTGTGCTCCGGTTCGATGTTCCTGACCGTAAAAACAGCTCCGACAAACGTACCATGACCATGACCATTGCTATCGACCAAACCATCACCCGAATTGCCGAAATCATCATCAATGAACTCAAACTGGAGGATGTGACGCCGGCCACCTTGAATCCCGACCTCGACCTTGTCGACGAGATCGGCATAGACAGTATGGACTTGGCCACCATCGCTCTGGTCATCAGGGACGAGTTCGGTATCCAAATCGATGAAGACGATTACCCGAAGTTGACCACTATCCGCATCATTGCTGAATATGTCGGTGAGAAACGCAACGGCGGCGAGTAAATGACCGGAATGACGACTTCTGGCACGAATTGCAAGTTTGTCGACATCATTGCTGATCCGGCAATCAAAGACAGGTGGGAAAAAGTTCGGCGTTATTTCTTCCTCCGCGAATCCACTTACGACATGACCAATCGCTGTAACATCCGTTGTGAAGGGTGTTACTACTTCACCGGCGAAAAACAGCTCGCCCGGGAAAACCTCGATGAGTCGGCCTGGCAGGATTTGATGGCGGAAGAAAAAAAGCGGGGAATCACCTTTGCCGTGCTCGCGGGGGCAGAACCGTCGCTAGTTCCGCAGCTCTGCCGGATCTGTTTCGAACATATCCCCCACGGGGCCATTGCGACCAACGGTCTGCAGGCAATACCGCGGGATATCGACTACCGTATCCACATCTCCATCTGGGGCAACGATCAGACCAGCAGGAAAATCAGGAAAGCCGGAGATATGCTTGCCCGGCAGATGGTCAATTACAAAAACGACCCCCGCGCTGTCTTCGTCTATACCTTCACCCCGCACAATATCGATGAAGCATGCGAGATAACTCGAATACTGGCCGACAACGGCCAGCAGATCACGTTCAATATGTTCTCCGCCCCCGTGGGGTATGACGGTCATCTGCGTCACACGAAAGAATCGCTTGCCGCCACTGCGGAAATGATGACGCAACTGCTGTCGGACTATCCTCAGACGGTGCTTTTTTCCAGGTACAATATCACGGCTCATACCAGCGAAAAGGGGCTCCACAATCTCTTTTCCTGCCCCTATCCTCGGATGAACCCCTCCACGGCCATCGGTCTGGGAAGATCGTTTCGGCAATATCGAACTGACCTGAGGTGGGATCGAGACGCCGCCTGCTGCGTCCCGGACACCGATTGCATCGACTGCCGACACTATGCCGCCGGCAGCGCCGTGGTCACCTCCAGGATGTATCGCCATGCGACGGATAAGCAAACTTTTTCCGCCTGGCTGGACTATGTCGATACCTACCTCGCCGTCTGGGTACGAGGATACACAAAAGGGGCCAACCTTATCTCTCATCACGTCGCCCCACCAGAAAGCCTAGAAACATAAACGTCATTATGAAAACCGTCAGCTCACTACTTGATGCCCATTGGTACGAACGCTATAAAAAAATTTCAAAGCTCAATATCCGCAGTTCCATCTATGATGTGACGGATCGTTGCAACCTTCGGTGCAAGGGATGCTTCTTCTTTTCCTCAGGAGAGCACAAGGCCGCCTCAGAGGAAAAGGACATTGCCAAATGGCATGACTTTGTCGAAAAGGAGATGGACCGCGGCGTCAACCTTGCCATTCTCATAGGAGGCGAGCCGACGCTCTGCCCGGACCGGATCGAGGCATTCTACAAACGATTGCCCACCTTTTGCGCTACGAATGGAATTATAAAGGTGGATCGGCAGCGTTTCCCGGATCTCATGGTGGGGCTTTCCCTGTGGGGGGACGAGGAAGACGAAAAGATCCTGCGCGGCAAAGACACATTTGCCATCTCAAGTGCCAATTATGCAGGCGATCCCAACGCCTACTATCTGTATACCATTACTCCGAAACAATTGGGCCAGACGGAAAAAATCATTCGCAAGATCAAAGACGTCGGGCTCAAGGTGCATATGCAGTTGCTCTCCAACGACGAGGGTGTTGACGGATTTTCCTGGAAACCCGATGAGTTAACTGATATTCGATCAGAAATGGATACGATGCTCGACAGGTACCCCGAGACGGTCATTTCTTCGAAATATTACCATAGGATCATAACCACCGGTGTCCTCTTCGACCGGCCTTTCGGATGGATGGAGTGCCCCTCTGTCACCGATCCGCTTGACAAGCGCGACCCGCGTCCGAAACGGCTCACCAATTTTATCCGCTGGGCCTCGGACCTTAAAACCATGCACCGGTGCTGTACCTCCGAAACGCGTGACTGCTCGACCTGCAAAGACGGGGCCGCGCATATGAGCTGGGTCATGGTCAATAAAAGAGCGCATATGAACAGCACACAAGACCTGCAGAACTGGATCGAGGTCTACGAGATGTTCGCCAAACTCTACCGTTTCATCCCTTGGTAAAATTCCCTTGCCGTTTATGGAGAGGAAAAAAACTGTCATAGTCGGTTACGATGCCATATCTCCGCTGGGTTTGGACATGAACGAGCAGTGGCAGCGCGCCGTATCGGCACAAAGCGGCATTGGCAGGTTGAGCCGTTTTCCTCTTAAAGATGATTTTCCCGTGCGTATCGCAGGCCAGGTGCCGGATATCGACGGTGTATCGTACCCCTTTCTCTCCGCGAGACATCAAGCGGCCTGGTTTTCACCGGTGTTCAATTACGGCCTCCTTTCAGTGACAAGGGCCCTGGAACGCAGCGGAATAGACATCGACACCTCACTGGCCCCCCGTGTTGCCGTGACATTCAGCTCGGCGGTGGGCGGTCTCGATGCCGTCCTTCAGGCGGACAGAAAACTGCAGGCGGACAACAAACTGCCTCACCCGTACACGAATCCCAACTCCTGCATTAACATGGTCGGCGGCAAAGTCGCCATGCTTACGGGGGCCCAGGGGCCCATCACGGCCACCATCACAGCCTGTGCCACAGGCCTTACCTCGATGCTCGTCGGGGCAATGCTGCTTGAAGCTAACCGTGCCGATGTCGCCATCTGCGGAGCGGTTGACTGTGCCCTGGTGGAGCCCATTGTCGCCGGCTTTTTCACCATGAACGGTGTCTACAATCCCAAAAAAGGCCAGGAAACCCAACCGCCTGCAAAAGCGAGTCGTCCTTTTTCCTTGAACCGGCGGGGGTTCGTCATCTCCGAAGGCGCAGGCGCCGTCATCCTCGCCGACAAGAAATTCGCCGATGCCCATGGCTTGAAATATGCTGTCGAGTTGGCTGGCTGGTCCATGACCTCTGACGCCCATCATTTCGTTATGCCTTATATGGAAACCATCCGCCGATGCATGGATGAGGCCATACGTGATGCCGGAGTGAAGGCCGAGGATATCGATACGGTCAACGCTCACGCCACCTCAACCAGGATAGGCGACAAGGTGGAATTCGATGCTCTCCAGGCTGTCTTCGGCGATCACCTGCCACCGGTCAGTGCCAACAAATCTCAGATCGGCCATGCCATGGGAGCGTCCAGCGTCATTGAAACCATCCTGGCGGTGCGCGGCATGGAACAAGGAATGATTTTACCCACCATCAATTACGAGCCCGATCCGGAAATCCCCATTGACTGCGTCGCCGAAGGAGCCAGGGTTCTCGACCAGCAGCATGTTTTAAAGAATGCTTTCGGATTCGGCGGGTGTAACGCCTGCGCCGTCTTCAGGCGGGTGAAATAATAGATACGTGACCCGAAACCATCAGGATCAGCAAGAATGAAAACACCATTGAATAGAAAAGTCGTGGTCCTAGGCTATGCCGCAGCCACCGCCCTCGGCAATACTTTTTCCGAAACCTGGAACAATGCCGTTGCGGGCAAGGCCGGTTTTCGCCGTCTGAGCCGATGTGAAGTCAATACAAGAAGCAATGTGGTCGGGGAAATTCCCGATTGGAATCCGGGTGATTTTCCCTATGTTAACCGCAAGGAGGAATCCTTGTGGAATGCCGGTTTCGTTTTTCTCACCATGGAGATGTGCCGGCAGGCCTTGCAGGATGCCGGTCTTGAGATCGATAATGATACCGGACCTCGAACCGCCTGTCTTATCGGTTCGGCCATTAACGGATCGGATGCCTACCGCATCGCCATGGACAACTATACCCGGCTGGGTCCCCTTAAGGTCAGCCCCTATCTGCTGCCCAACCTGTGTGCCAATCTTCCCTCCGGCAAGGCCGGGATGATGCTCGGTTTCACAGGGCCGATTTTTTCGCCTCAAGGTGCCTGCGCCTCGGGAAACCATGCCATAGCCATCGGTGCCCGGATGATTCGTGACGGCGACTGCGATTTCGTCCTTGCAGGAGGCGCTGAGATGTGCCTTATCCCCGAAATCATCCTGGGATTCGCCAACATGCTGGCCACCATCAAAGTCGGCCCCAAGGATCGCTCCTACGAAGACCCTGCCCAGGCCTCCAGGCCGTTCAGTATTGATCGCAAAGGGTTTGTTCTTGCCGAAGGAGCCGGCATCGTCGTTTTGGCGGCCGAAGAGGCGGCGAAAACCAACGGGCTCGTCCCCCGGGCGGAAGTGGCGGGCATAGGTTGGAACTCCGATGCCTTCCATTTCACTCGGCCAAACGCCGAGACTGTTATACGCGCCATGCGGGATGCCGTTGACGATGCCGAGATCAGGACAAACGATATCGGCGCCGTCAACGCTCATGGGACATCTACTCCGGCAGGAGATACCACCGAGGCTGAGTGCATGCGGGCTGTTTTCGGCGACAGATTGCCCAAAATCCCCATCTCGGCCAACAAATCTCAGATCGGGCACAGTCTTGGAGCCTCTGCCGCCATCGAGGCCGCTTTGGCCGTAGAGGCCATGCGTCAAGGTATGGTCCTGCCCACAGTCAATCATATCCAGGATCCGGCGCTTGCCGACCTGGATGTAGTTCCCAACTCGTCCCGCAAGCATGCCCATGAGTTTGTTCTTTCCAACTCGTTCGGGTTCGGCGGGACCAACTGCTGTATCGTTTTCAGAGGTCTCTAATGCGTCCAAAACCCTTTGTCCCCGAATCGCTCGACAACCCTTCCTACGTACGCGATACCAAAACAGGCCTGGTATGGCACCGTTGCAAGCTGCGCACGCTGTACGTGGATACGGATCGTTCGCAGGTTGTTTACCATGCCAACTACCTGCGTTATTTCGAATTCGGCCGGGCTTCTCTGATGCGTGACGCCGACTACCCTTATAAAAAAATTGAAGAAAGCGGCTACATCTACCCCATCATTAAAACTGAACTCAACTACTACTCGCCGTTGTATTATGACGATCTGATGTTCATTCACACACGGCCTGCCAAAATGGAATTGGTCAAAGTGCAGTTCGACTATCTGATTACCAGGGCCGATACCGGCGAGATCGCCTGTACCGGCTTCACGAGACATTGCGCCGTCAACGGCAACAACATTCCCGTTGAAATCGACGATAAAACCATAGCTCTCTGGCAGCAATTTCCAAAATGACGGAAACGAAGACCGTCACGACATGTCTGCCCCTCCCATACTGGATCAGGGATCATCATTTTGACGGCAAGTCGATTCTTCCTGCTGTGGAGGCAATGCAACTGCTTGCGAAGACCGCTGAGATCACCCATCCGGCTTTGAATGTGCAGATCATGGAAGCTGCCAGATTCTACAGGTTTCTTGAGCTGCCTCCAGACAGGGAACAAATCGATATCATGATTGAAATGGAGATGGCAGCAGAGGGAAGACTCCGGGCACGCCTGCTGACCCGCAAACAACTCGCAGCCATGAGCCGTTTGACCGTTCATTGTGAGTTGCTCTTCTGCTTCCACCCGGCAGATGAGCCTGTAACTTTGCAACCTCATAAAACCGCGACTGATTTCGTCACAAAAGTTTCCGCGGAACGGATATACCGGGAGCTTGTTCCTTTCGGCCCCATGTTCCGGACACTTGAAGGACAGCTCAGTATTATGCGAGATTCGGCAGTGGGCCGACTGCGCACTCCCCACCTGCCGCCTGATTTTGCTCCCACCGGCTCGCCATTCAGTCTTGACGGGGCCATGCATGCAGCCTGCGTACATGGCCAGCGTTTGGTGGATTTCGTGCCGTTTCCAGTGGGCTTTGACAGGAGAGTTATCAGCAACCCCACGCAGCCAGGTGAAGAATACAGCATTACTATCTGCCTGCGCTCCATTGACGAAAACAGCCTGGCTTATGACCTCCAAGTCATGGACTGCAATGGCGGAATCAGAGAGACGGTGCTGAACCTCATGATGCGGGATGTGAGCAACGGCCGGATCAAACCTCCGGATTGGATCAGACTGGATGCGTGAAAAACCGGAAAGCCCTTGGCTACCGGGAATAGAGGCGTAGCCCTAATCAGCGCCCGGAATTCGCCCAGGCTAAGGCGCGTTCCATGGTAATCCTTGTCAGCCAGCGGCAGAAGATCAGCGAGTAGACGGTTCCGGAAAGGTACATGCCGAACAGAAAAACCAGGTGGGAAAAACCGTATACCAGCGGTCCTCCAATGGCAACGATCCATGGTGTCCGCATCTTGATGGAAAGAATGCCCAAAGCGGTCACGGACGGCCAGCCGAGGACAAAACTTATGGCGATGGAGAAAACCCCGGCCAGCACAGTGGGTGTGGGCTTTTCTTTGAAGGCATCCAGATTGGCCCGCTCTTCTATTGCCGACCGGACAAAGGTTGTTGCAGCCAAATGCAAAATGATTTTTTCCGTCAATCGTCTCATGACGTTGGAACCACCACGGATTGGGATGGGAAAACAAGCAGAAAACATCTGCCAACCGAACGGGTGTAGTGTATACTACTGAACCTGAGAAATCAAGAAACAGCACCTTCGGAACCAAGCAAATCCGCAGTCGAGCTTCGGCTTTGCCCGGGAAGACTTTGCAATCCGGTTGCCGTACGTGATGCATCCACCGAGTATAAAATTGTATAACAGATCTGGCCTTTTGCAAAATGCGGATTTTCGATCAGAATCATGGGATGAAAAAATATTTGCCTCAGGCTTGTACTGAATATTCTGAGGATAAAATTTTGGCATGATTCAACCGGCACCGTATCTTACCGACATCCTATTTACTCTGCAGCCCCGGTGATGAAACCGCAAAAAATACACTTCTCTTTTCTTTTTGTCGTCATAGCTGTTTTCGCCGGTCTGGCCGTCCTGGGACTTACACGTCTGAAGATCGATACCGATGTGACGAAGTCCCTTCCCCGGCATGATCGAATTGTCTCGGATGCGCTGGAAATTTTCAGCAACCATCCCATCCACGATCAGGTGGCGGTGGATATCATGATCGATCGAGACGATCCCGATGTCCTTGTAAACTGCAGTGCATTCCTGCGGGAAAAGATGCAATCCAGCGGGTTGTTTGCGAAAATCGGCATGGGAGAGGTCGCACAGCTTATACCCGAGGCAGCACGGCAGGCAGCTCACAACCTTCCCTATCTGTTTTCAAAAGAGGAGCTGGAAAACGAGGTCGCTCCACGCCTACAAAGCGATGCGGTGAGTCGGCGTCTCAAAGAGATCATCACCGGTATGAGCGGCCTGGAAGGCATCGGCCGGAGCGCCACCCTTGCCGTCGATCCTTTGGGACTCGAAGATCTCGTGCTGGCCCGGCTTATCCATCTGGCACCATCCCACAATGCCCTGATTTACAAAGAAAATCTCATTTCCAAAGATGGAAGGCACTTACTCCTCACGGCAAGGCCTGCAACGGCCGGATCCAACACCGCAGCTGCGATCAGGATCGCCGGTCTTTTTACCGACGCAAACCACCAACTCAATCAAAAATATGCCACAGCAGGCATCCACGTCGTACTGACGCCCACGGGGACCTATCAGGCCGCGCTGGACAACGAAAAGATCATCCGTCACGACGTCAAACTGGCTCTGGGGCTGTCGACAGCAGGCATAGCCCTTTTGCTGTTTCTTACTTTCCCCAGACCCCTTTTCAGCCTCCTCTCCCTTGTTCCGCCGCTCGCCGGAACTGCGGCGGCACTTTTTGTGTATTCGCTGTTTCACGCCTCCATCTCCATTATGGTGCTCGGATTCTCCGGTGCGCTCATATCCGTTATGGACGATTACAGCATCACCTATCTGCTTTTTCTCGATAGACCCAGGGCCACCCAAGGAAGGCTTGCCGCGCTTGAGGTTCAATCAATCGGAGGATGGATTGCATTACTCACGACCATAGCCTCCTTCGTCGTCCTTGGTTTCTGTGATTTCCCAGTCTTCGCCTCTCTTGGAGAATTCACCGCTTTGGGACTTGCTTTCACCTATCTGTTCATTTATTTCATCTGCCCGAAAATTTTTCCGGTCATGCCGCCGTCGCGCAGGCAAAATCCGCCACTGCACAAATTTTCCGGATTACTTTTCAGAGCCGGCAAACCCGGCTTGGCGGCAGCCCTGCTGCTTGGCTGCACGCTGTTTTTTTTCGCCAAGCCTCATTTTCACCTGAGCCTTTCCGACATGAATACGGTCAGCCAAAAGACTCAGGATGAGAGCCGTATGTTTACAAGCGTTTGGGGTGATATCGGCCGGAAGATATATTTGATGACCACCGCTCCCAGCAGAGACGATTTACAAAAGAAAAACGACCGTCTGCTTGCGAGCATGAAACAGGATATGCGGGATAACCGCATTCAATCCGTTTTTAATCCATCCATGATCTTTCCCGGCCCTCTGCTCAGTGCCCAAAATCTAGCGGCTTGGAAGGTATTTTGGACTGTTGGGCGGGTCGACCGATTAAAAAAGGACCTTATCCGAACTGGAACGGCCCTGGGGTTTAAGGCCGATGCCTTTGCTCCATTTTTCGATCTGTTAAACTTCGATACTCCCGTCCGGCCGATCCGTCTTTCCGCCTCCTTCGATAATTTACTGGGTATCACCGCCAAACAAGGCGGCAAACTGGTCCAGTTTACAACAGTAACACCCGGAAGCAATTACGATTCTTCCTCCTTTTTCAACAAGTACGGCACAGGCAATAAGATTTTCGATGCCACAGCCTTCTCAAATAGGCTAAGCGCACTTCTCTTTTCCACCTTTTCCTCGTCGCTTATCATCATGACGGTCGTCGTGACGCTGATGCTGTTCTTGTATTATCTTGATTGGCGACTGACGGTTATAACATTGCTTCCCCTCGTTTTTGCCTATGTGTGCACCTTGGGCACCTTGAATCTCATCGGACATCCCCTCGATATTCCAGGCCTCATGCTCACCGTTGTGATTCTCGGCATCGGGGTTGACTACAGTATCTATACCGTTTGCGGCCGCAGACGATACGGGTCAAACACCCATACCTCCTATGTCCTTGTTCGTAGCGCCGTCTTTCTGTCGGCCGCCTCGACGCTCATCGGCTTCGGGGTGCTTTGTTTTGCCGAGCATTCGACGCTTCGCAGCGTGGGAATCACATCTCTCGCGGGAATAGGATATTCGTTTCTCGGATGCATTTTGCTGCTTCCTCCACTGCTGGATGCCTATTTCAAATCGGAAAAAAACCGGACGAATCCTTCCGCTGTGCCCGAGAAGCGTATTCTTTGGAGGTATCGCCAACTGGAAGCTTACCCGAGGGTTTTTGCGAGATTCAAACTCAAATGCGACCCGTTGTTCAGAGAGCTTCCCCGCATGCTTGGGGAGTTCAACGGTATCAAGAAAATCCTGGATATCGGCTGCGGCTACGGGGTTCCCGCCTGCTGGTGCCTTGAAAATATTCCGGCATCACAGGTGATCGGGATCGATCCCGACCCACAACGGGTGAGAGTCGCCTCCATGGCCGTGCAGGAGAGAGGAACCATGATCGAAGGGGCAGCTCCCCGCCTTCCGGACATCGGGGACCGGGTTGATCTGGTCCTGCTTTTGGACATGCTGCACTACCTTGACGACCAACAATTACAGCAAACCTTTGAACACATAGCAAAACTCCTGCGCCCCGGCGGACTGCTCGCAACCCGTTTCGTCGTTCGACTGAAGAACAAGCGTTCGTTTTACTGGTACGTCGAGGATTTTCGGACCAGACTCACTCGTATCATCCCGAGCTATCGCACCACGGAAGAAATATCTGCGATGATGGCTAAAAATGGTTTTGAAATGCTTCAGGTAAGAGCCACCGACAACAAGGAACTGTTCTGGATTACGGGCCGAACTCGTGCCGATGCCTGAGCAAGCCCAAAGATGCCTGTATTTTCAGATGGCTTTATCTCTGTGGAGTATTTCCATAACCGGGAGACCAATGAGGGTTTCAAGTGGAACGATTTCAAACCCTTTTTCACGTATTTCCATAAGAAGACGTTCGACCTCCGCCAGCCAAAGCTGGAATTGCTCCTCACTCCCGGGGGGCACGTCGTGAAGTAAAACGATGTCGCCGGCTCGGAGCTTTTTGAGTATTTTCCGTGCAATTCCTTTTACTCTCCGGTTTCCCATATCTCCTGCCCGCCGGCTGAAATTGACTACCTGCAACCCCGTTCTTTCAAGAGCATCGGCATACCGCGGTGTTGTGATTCCCACAGGAGGTCTGAAAAGTCGCACACGAAATCCGAGCTCCTCAAAAACCTGCTGTGTTTTAACTATTTCTTTTCTTAATGTATCGACACTTCTGACCATGATGAGCGTGTCGTGAGTGTAGGAATGGTTTCCCAACGTATGGCCTCTTGAGACGATCTCTTTTACTAAACCTGCATACTTCCGGGCACGCTCGCCTGTTACAAAAAACGTAGCGGATATTTTATACTTTTCCAGTATTCCCAGAAGAATTGGAGTGGAGGCCGGGTCCGGTCCGTCATCGAAGGTGAGACTCACGGCAGTCCGCGAGGATGATCCTTTACTTATCACCGGCAAAAAAAAGGATGCTTGTGGAAAAAAAGGCATAAGTCCACAGGCAAGAATAAATCCTGCGAGGGGAACAAGGGCAATATACGGAGTCACCGCCCAAAGAGGGAAATAGAGAAGAAAGGCGGCAAAACCTGTCCATTCGGCCTGCGAGAAAGGCCGCCTCCTCTTCCCGCTGTCCGGGCCCACTGCCTGTCGCATACGTCTGTCAGATTTCTTTTCCCTCACAGCCATAACGCTATCGCCAAGATGGCCAGAAAATGGCAGCCGATGATCAACACTTTATGATGATGGAATATCTCATTTACTTTTTGAATGCGCTTCAACCCGCCAAACATCCGGCGAAACGCATCAAGAGATTGGGTGGAATCATTATCCGACGCTGCGTCGCTTTGAAATGCAAAGGACGGATATACCGCATACATGGAGGCGTTCTCCATATTTTTAAGAAACTCATCATAGGCAATGCGATTCCAGGGGTGATGCCTGACCAGGTTTTCGGCAACGTTGCGACGCATCACATAGGCATGGGTAAGGCTCCCGTAGCGTATCTTAGCTATAGAAGGGTGCTCGGTTTTTTTGCAATTTTTCATGATGCAGCCAAAAAAGAGGATGTGCCAATCCCCGGAATTCTTTAAAAAATAAATTGCATTTTTCAACACTTGCCGCGAAAACCTCTCGAAAACGATGTCATCTTCGAAAATAAGAATGTTTTCTGCCCCGCTTTTGAGCCCATTGGCCATGCAAAGCATATGCGACTCGTAAATTCCCTGTTCACTATCCGACGGATGCTTTTTAACAAGGACAAATTCAACTTTTCCGGCCAACCCCACCATTGAAAATTGCCGCAGGGCTTCTCTGCGTCGGTCCTCTCTATTTTCCAGAGATATGCAATAGACTTTGTCAAAAAAAGACCAATCTCGGGGCGAAGGCGTCCTCATTGCGGAATCCCCTTCATGGCAGGGCAACTCGTCCAACATTGATTTGATTGATTGCATGGTTCGGCGGGCAAATTTGGAGATGCACCGAGCAAGGTCCAACTGATAAAGTAGCCAAAACAACATCTCTTTTACCTGTAGGAAGCGAAAATTTCAAGCTGATTAGGGCACTGCCGAATTAAAGTCAAAATACTTAAAAGAATTTTATGAAATAAGATGGCAATAAATTCGGTTCCGGCTCGTTTCCCTCCGAAAACGGCTGATTTGACATGGGATTATGGCATTTGTGAATTATTACCACAGATATTTATTTGATATTCTCAGGATAAAATCTTAAGCGTGGCGCGGAGTTAGGGTGAAATGACCGTTTTGCAGGAGGCTCTTACGGTACCAGCTTTTCAGTTGCTGCTTCCTCTGTGTTCCTGATTGATATACCTTGCTATGTACTCTTGCGTATTTTTTATCTCGGATTTTTTTATAACAAGAAATATTTTTTTCAGACACGAAAGTTCCGAGTTCTTTAAACCGTCCAGAAGCATGCCCACCGCATGCTCAATGGGTATTCTGCCGTATTTGTTGCCAAGAAGATGCATCCCGGCGTGAATAATCTTCTTCGTTCTTATATTCCTAAATATTTCGGCGTATACCTGTTCGATCCACTGAGGCTGGCACACGACTTCGGCATCCAAGTCAATAACCAGGGCATACCAACTATTACCTTTGACAACAAGAGATCCCGGCACATGTTTCTGGGAATTATATATTTCTGTCATAAGACGAAGGGGATGCTCTTCCCGGTAGGTCATTTCTTTATCGACTGTCAAAACCATTTTTGTGTCTTCTTCAAACACCATTATCTGCGCAACATCCGGAAGAGCCTGTCTCGTTGTCACAACGAGTTGCACTCCGGCAAACAGATAATATTTTGGTCTACCGCCTCTGATAAGTTTCAATGATTTTTCTGCCATTCGATTTGACGAATCCGATACCTTGGGTTTTCCCATACGACTTCATTCCATTTTTTTCGGGATGAAAGTCCTATCAAGTTCTACGAAATCCTGCTGACTTTATCTTAAAACGGCTGAATTGATTTTCCAATAGTAACAAGCCTTCCTCGCCTGATCAGTTAACCATAACCAACAGGTACTCCAAGCTGCCAAAACCGTTCGCACTTTTTTCGCAACCGGCTACTGAAAACAACGACCAGTGTCTAAAGCCTGTCCCATGATCTCTACAGTTTATCCTTTATTTTGCCGTCTTAATGATATTAATAGTTTTAATATTTTTATCTTTCCTTGCATCGTTCTCATCTTTTGGAAATTTGCCTGACATTTCCTATGAATTCAAAGAATTTAATATAAATTTTGGTAAATTTTACTTTTTGACTTCAATTTTCTTCATGCTTTTCACTTCGTTTCTATCCAAGGAAACGATCAAGCCTCGATTGTTTTTGTATGAGATCTTACCATTTTTTTCCATGATATTATCGGTAAAGATTCTGCCTCCTGTGGCCAATTCCAATTCATAATACTTTTTGGCTTTCTCATCATTTTGGTTTGTCTCTATTTTTATAAATTGCTCTTGCACTCGTTTATGCAGAACCGTTTTGGAGGCTTTCTTTATCTGATCCTCCGTAAACTTTTGATCTTTTACAGATGCCTTGGTTGTTGGATAAGGAGATGGGCCGATTTTTACTCCCAACCGTTCTTCGGTCTTAGCAAGCATCTTTTCAGTTTGCTGAAGCCAAACAATGGGTGTGCCGGTTTTATAGTGATAAAAAACAGAGCCTCCCATGAAGAATGCCAGAAATCCCGCGCACCACCACGCCAATACTTTGAGACGCCGCATAAGGTTACGCTCCGGCAAAGAATCAAATATCTTATGGGAATTCAAATTGGCATGCAGTTCATTTCCATCAAGAAGCATAATCTTATGCGCCTTCGCAAATATCAGAACTTCTTTTGCAAATTCTCCAGACGTAACCACAATTCCGCCGGTTGCCCCAACGGTCGAAACAACTTCAAGAAGTCTTCGAATATCATCAATTCCGATTTGTGATGATTTCGACTGCCTGCATTGGATGAGATATTCTTCATCTCCCTTTTTCGCGGTGAAGTTAACGCCAGTCTTTCTTCCACCCTTGTTTGCTTCAACGGTGAAATTTAAACGCTCAAAATACTCTGCTACCAGATGTTCAAAATTCCTCCAAGAGATTTTGTTCAAGGAGTCCGGAGAGCATTTCATGGCTATCCTGTCGTAGATTGTCGCCTTTTTTTGATTGAGGAAAAGAGAAGCCACTGCCGACGACAAAAAAACAGACGGTATGGCAAACTGGGTATAAACCGCAAAGGTCTGCAGCAAGCTAGACCTTATGTACCCTGAGATCCCAGACGGTAAGCCTCCGGTCGATGCAACGTTTTCTGCGAGCCAATTCAAGAGCAAAAAGGATGCCAAAGCCATGCAGATACTCATCCACCATGGAATTTTTCTTAATAAATTGGCAATCATAGCATTAAAATTCTAGTTTGTTTTCAATTGTCGGTTCAGGATAGGCACTGGTTATCTGTTTCCAATTCAGGTTGAATTTTGCAAGGTATTTTCTTAACCGATCGGAATCGTTGAGCGTGCTTTTTTTCAGACGCGATTTTTCAAACAAAATTTTCCCAGCCTCCGATATGGTGGAGGTGTTTCGACAAACCTCAATCACCTTCTCCAATAGGATACGATCGAATAAATCCAATTTTTTCGCCTCCTCACTTCCGATGATTTGCTTCAATAATGTTGGGTTCTCCCGGTCTTGACCAGCCCCATGCCATTTCTCCCTCAAGCGTATAATTTCATCCTGCACATCGGAAACGGTAATCCTACGCTTTGGCGCCAGGGTGGCCATCCGGGTGACGGCACCACTGAGATCACGAAAATTAGCCGCCCAAATGGCCTTTCTGGATACGGCAAAATTAAGGAACATCTCTCTGGCTTCTCTATTCATGGTTACCTGGGTTCCGGTTTTTCTGCTGTATCGTTCCAGCTCATAATTGAGATTAGGCTCAATGTCTTCAGGACGGTGGCGCAAACCGGGCATTGCAAACGTCCAAAGATTAATTCTTGCCAAAAGATCATGCCGGAAGCGTCCAGCGACACTCTCACGTTGAAGATCACGGTTTCACCCACAGATCAACTGAAACTCACTGGAAACCTCCCGGTCCGAACCGACGGGCAAAAATGTCTTCTCTTCAATGGCCCGCAAAAGCATTGCCTGCTCATCGAGGCCGAGTTCTCCGATCTCGTCGAGAAACAACACGCCGCCATCTGCTGTTTTCAAAAGACCGGGCCTGGCACTGATGGCGCCGGTATATGCCCCTTTGGTGTGGCCGAAAAGCGCAGACATTGCATTCTCGCCCCGGAGTGTGGCACAATTAATTTCAACAAAATTCCCATTCACCCGTCTTCGATGCTTTTTTAACTCAAAAATCCGACGAGCCAGCCTTGATTTCCCCGCACCTGTCGGTCCGGTCAGCAATATCGGGTCAACGGAATGGGCGGCCACTTTTTCAATCTGTTCAATCAAGTGGTTAAAAGCCGTGTTCCTGGTTGCAATACCTGATTTGAGAAATGAAATGTCGTCTATCAACTCCTGCTGAAAACGGGTCGCAATGGGGTCATATTTTGAAAGATCAAGATCGATAATTGAGAATGTCCCGGCTGATGGGGCTTTACGTCCCCTGCCCGGCCCACTCTGGATGAGACGAGCCGGGAAGTATCGCGCTTCCGTTAGAAGAAACAAACAGATTTGCGCGACATGAGTCCCGGTTGAAATGTGAACCAGATAGTCATCCTGCTGATTGAACTCATATTCAAGAGCAAAATCATGCAGACGTGCGAATACTTCTTCAAAATCCCAGGGATTTTTAAAAGAGATCTTGTGGACAGCGATCTCTGTTTCCGGCGAAACCCTGTGAATATCCTTGCATGTTCTCTCTAGAAGCGACTTGAATTCCTCCTGATAGATCAGATCAAGACGATGGACGAGGAAATCCTCGTGTTGAAAAAGCGATACCGTCGGTCTCCAACGCTCCCAGCGTTGAGCTCCCTGACCTGCATTATCCAATGTAGAACCAAGCAGGCCGATGTCAACTGTTTTCATCATACCACCAACGTGACTAGAAATTAATATATACTGAAAAAATGACGCAATATTCTTGAGAAAAGCGGGGAAACCGCTATCTTTGCTATGTAATTTACATCCCATCGGCTATAATAAATTATCAGTAGAAAATCTTATACAAGGATGGGGGGACATGGAAAAAAGGAAACATCCGCGAATTAAGATAAATAATCTCTCAATTGATGTATCTGACGGGACCAGGGTTTTCCAGGGAACGGTTTCAGACATTTCTTTATTCGGAATAAGAATAAATGAGTTGCCCAAACAACTGGATCTGAAAACCCCGATAATAAAAGTTGTCTTTTCAGAGAATAACAAGCTTTTCAGGATGGATGTCACCCTAAGATGGCATCTTGATGACGGCGGCAAAACATCTATGGGAGTGAAAATCCTCAATACGCCATGGAGTTGGACAGATTTCATAATCAAACATGATATGATGTCCATATTTAATTAAAAGATCCTTCAGCAGTTGGTCAAAACGTCTTGCACAGTGGCGCGGGACGTTCACCAAAGAGCAGAAGAAGTTTTGACATAACGCAGAGTTTGGCTGAAAAGGCCATTTTGCAAGATGCTCGGTATTTGTCAGCGATTACTTCAATCTGTCGGAAACCCATTTTTCGTAGTTTTGTTGCTGTAAGTGAAAGGATTTTTCAAGCGTTTGCCGGATCGCCAAGGATCCGAGTTCCACCATCTGCGCAATCGATGAGCGAACGCTTTCCGGTAGGAGATCAGTAACCCAGAGTACCCTCGATCGGCCATTATTGTCCTCGAACACTTGAAAGTAGGCATTATGATGGGATGCGCGCCCTTCTACCGACGTGTATGCCAGACGCCGCAGATCATCGCTGATTGTGATTATTTGCTCACGGACGACAATGCCGTTTGCAAACGTCACTGTTCTCACGCCGTCGGCAAGTGAGGTATCTACGACGAAACCTTGGGCCAGCCGTATGTGGACGGCTCCGACATCTTTGATCGCCTGCCAAACGAAGTCGGGTGGCACGTTGACGGAAAATTCCTTATAAATTGTTGCCATTTGTTTCTCCCATAATAAGAAGAATGGAGCGTAAGACATAATTTGTCGTCAAAAAACATAAAAAATTTGAGAACTTGCCATCTGTACTGTACTAACGTTATTAATTGACTTTTTTACGGAGTGGTGCAGGAATCCAGAGGACCGGAATGGTTGTTTTGGCCGGCAAACGTTTTCTCTCCACTGGTATACGATGGTGAAAAATGAGAAATCAGGCTTCGGATTGCTTTATTTTACATTCCTGCCTTTATCGCAGCCTCGACTCTGTTTTTTACATTCAACTTCTTATAAATGTTCTTAATGTGGCTCTTGACGGTTTCCACACTGACAAAGAGGCAATCTGATATTTCTTTGTTGCTTTTGCCATCGGTGATGCATTTAAGTATTTCTCTTTCTCTTTCTGTCAGCTCTTCCCGTGCGGAATTTTTCGATTCTTCTTTTTCTTCGAGTTTCAAAGTCAGGTTAACCAAGTAAGGCGAGATAATAGAACTGCCCTGACCGAAACAACGGATGATGCGAACAAGCTCACTGGTGTTGACGCTTTTAAGCACATAACCATCGGCGCCGGCTCGCATGGCATTACGGATATATTCATCATCGTTGTAGGAAGACAAAACCAGAATTTTCATTTCCGGAGTGCTGTCCCGCAATATTCTGATTACCCCAATGCCGGAAATTCCCGGCATATCGACGTCAATCAAGGAGAGGTCCGGAGGGTCGGCTTGAATTTTTTCCACAGCCGCAAAACCGTCGCTGGCTTCCCCACTGATCTCAATATCATTATACTGGCCTAAACTCAGACGTAGGCCAGCCCGCAATAAAGGATGATCATCTGCTAAAAATATCCTCACCATTCCGTACTCCTTTATTAATTGTTAGAGTCCAGAGCCGGTACTAAAAAACAGAACTGACACCCACCCCCAATTTGTTTTTTGTCGGAATCGACGGGAGAATTCACCCATATTTCACCCTGATGTGCTTCAATTGCAAGTTTGCAAAAAGCCAACCCCAGCCCTACTCCTTTTCTTCTTGTTTCTCCTTTGCGTTTGGTTGTGAAAAATTTATCAAATATGGATTCTTGGTCATTTTGCGGAACGCCGGGACCTTGGTCCGAAACGCTCGTAAGTATATACGGCAGCCCTGTTAAGAGTTTTGCCGAAATATGAGACGGAATAGTCGTTTGAATTGCCTGACCGTTGGACTGGCCCACCATGCAGGAGCTTACTTGAATAGTACCGCCCTCCGGAGAGAAACGGATAGCGTTATCGATCAAGTTGACGCAAGTACGCATGAGCCGGATCTGGTCGCCGTGAATCTCCATCGGTAATAGAGATGGTTCAAAGGCGATGGCAATATTTTTGTCCTTGGCAAATAAGCGCAACTGTCTGATGCTCTCCTGAATAATCTGGTGCAAATCGATTTTTGACGGATTCAATTGGAATTTACCACTCTCATTGCGATAAATATCCAGCAAATTTAGCGCCATTCCGAAAAGTTGATGAGTTGTTGCCAATGCCAATTGCAGAAGATCCATCTGGGCTGCGTTTGTTTGACCGAGACTTCCCTCCAGCATAAACTGGATGGCACGCTGCAAAGAAAGGATAGGGTTAACCATATCGTGAGTGATCATACCCACCAGATCTTCCTTCATTCGACGGACTTCCCTCTCTTCGGAAATGTCACGGATAACTCCGACACTGCCGATATTCTCGCCATTGGCTCCTTTGATCCCCGATAAAGATATCTGAGCCGGAAAGATGGCGTTGTCGGCCGTTAGCGCCAGCAACTCGGCTCGCCAGTTGCCGATTAATCCGGATTTGAAAGTCTCAAGTTCCTTTTCTTTCGTCTGAGAGTCCAGGAATAGTATGTCGATATTACGGTTGATGATATCTTTTGCCTCATAGCCGAACATGTTAATGCCGGCCTTGTTGATCATCGATATGGTCCCGTCGGTTCCGGCGGAAACGATGCAGTCGGAAACACTGTTTATGATGGTACGGAAATTCTCTTCCGAGACCCTTATCTGCTCCAGAACCTGTTCATATTCAGCACTTGCCTCTTTTAAGAGATTGGTCAGGATATCGGATTTACGTTCCGAGATTCTCAGTAAATCCTCCAGCTGTCTAATTCTGTTTTTCAGCATCCCAATACCAGCACCACAGCAGTTTCATTGTTTAAAAGACATGGGCCGCTGCACCCGAGCCGGCAATATTCCCCGTAGGTATAAAACCCTATGATTGGCACGTTGCAGCCAAATTCCTCTCGAATCAAAACAAATTCCTCATTTATCCGGAGGCCGAGCAAGATCTTCCTGGCCATGCAACTGTAGAAAAAAATCATGCTCGGAGTTGCATCGCCCAATCCCTCCTTGGCGATTCTGGCTGCCTTCCTTGTGGCATCCAGAATCGAAGATATATCACCACAAGTCAAATAAACCATGGAACCTTCAGGTATCTCACCGGCAAAGCGCAAAGAGCCGTCATCGCGGTTTACACTTGTAGTTGCACGGAGAAGGCAGTAATTGTCGTCGGTATCGTCGGGACACGGGCCAACGATCCCGAGTGGATATTCCACACCCACCTCAGGAAGCCTTTCGGCATGCTTACCCAAAAACCTCTCATATACCTTCAAAGCGGATTCGCCGTTGAGTTCATAAAGGATATTTCCTGCAGCTCGGGTTACCTTTTTAGGCAAGCCAACCGGGGCCCAACCGCTTTGCATCCCTTCGCTGACTTTTATGTCCCCCGTCATCCCTATTGCCACTGCCGAATTAGTGAAAACCTTGTTCCCGGCAAACTGCCATGTCTGACGGAACCTCCCTGCATCACCGGCAGTTCCGCCGGTAATTTGAACATCATCGTCCAACACCGAGAACATTCCCCGCAGGAGGGCACAACCGTTTCCGGTCAGGCCATCAGAGAAAAGCTGTATGAATCGTGCTGACGCTGGGAGTTTCGCAGCCAGTTCCCTGCCGGCGAGTTCCCCGTCCCTATCGATATTTTCCGTCGACACGACGCAACATTCTATCTTGTTGGAATAGAATCCCCCAAGTACTGCCGATCTCGATGAATACCCCATGTCCGAAATTTCACCGTCGGATGTGCAGCCAATCAGGTTTGGCGTGTCGATAACGGAACAGATACCTGCAAGGAGATGTTCCAATCCTTGCTCAGGTGAACAAAAAAGCCAACAGGCAGTCGGTGAGTGCCCTAACTTTCTGATAAGGGCTTCTCCCATGCTCCTGCCGGTATTTTGGGAAAAAATTTCTCTCGATGCAATGGTCGCAGCCTTGAACATATAATACCGGTAATCAGAAGTTAGTAGGAAGGAAGAACTCAATTTGTTAGGAAACCTTTAAAATCATGCTTCCATATTTCGTTTGATTTCTTTTAAGTCAACGTAACTTGGTTAGTCTTCAGGTGCAACATTTTTTCTGTACATCTTGTGCACTGGAGCGGTTTGCTCCAGGTTCAATGATCGTCTCAACAAGGAGGCTGAGGCCACCGACAAGGGTTTCGATCCTTGGCAATAAATGGAATTAATGCTGTTTCAACCTCTTGAAACCCAACATGAATTCCTTTTGTGTCCGTTTTGTCCATCCTGTCATTTACGAAACGTTCCGTCAAAAATATTTAGGACAAATTCTTAATTTGCAGAAAGATCTTTCGTCATAAAAGACGACCGGTTTTTAAGAAAAAAAGGCATGAGGCGACAAGTTTGCGAGTACTATTTTTATTAATTGAAA
>JBJKQT010000006.1:0-2510 GCA_046705065.1 Desulfocapsaceae bacterium | reverse complement strand
AACTATTCCGCAACGCCCCTCTCACCTAACGTCCAAACTCGAATCCTTCAAAAGCGCCAAAGAAAAGGCGGTCAACTCATTGGAAACAGGCTATCTTGTTCAACTATTAAAAGAATTTAAAGGCGATGTTGCCAAAGCTGCCACCGGCTCCGGAAAAGGGCGCACCGCACTTTGGAACCTAATTAAAAAGCACGAACTCCAACCCAAACAGTTCCGGTCGCCAAATATCGTCGTCGAAAAATGACGCTTACGTCACCTCCGAGTGATGGCTAAAGGGCCACTTTTCCATGCATCTCTTCAAGCAGTCATAAAAATGTGACGCTATTTTTACCAAGCATGTCATCAGCAACAAATTAACCATATTTTTTAGATAGTTATATTACCAACTTTTTTTGGCAGACATTTTGCATTGAAGCCCTTAGATGAAACATGATGCATGCAGATTGTTTCGAAGTTGTGATTTTGGCAACCGTCAATTTCAGTTAACGGGTCGCGACCAAATTCGTATCGCGGATTCTAAAAAAGAAAAGGAGAATGAAAAATGAGCCAACAAATAATCTACGGGTATATCGATGCCAATGGGAACCAATTAGCCGGATCCGGCATTTACAGCATCGACCACGTTGCCACAGGGGTCTACACTGTGACCTTCTCTCCTAAATTCTCCGACACGCCGGCAGTCACTGCAACGCAAGTTTATAACGGAGAACAGGATTATCCCGGTGGCTATCTGACCGACAATGCTGTAATCATTTACATTGATAACGCAATGGTGAAGATCTTAACCGGAGGCAATACGGATCACATGGATAGACAATTTACCTTTATTGCAATTGGTTCAGCCGACGACTAAGACGCTTTCATCGAACATTACGATGCAGTTGCCGGTTGGGGCATCTTGGACGACCAAAGAGCTGGACCCATAGCCTTCGTACGATGTTGCTATATATTCCCATAAATTGTTAGAGAGTTCAAGTCCTCCCCATTGGCAGCGAGCGAAAAGTATCCGCCCGCCGACCGGAATATGATCTGTGCCGATTAGAGATGGGAAGAGTTGCCGGCCAGTTCATCCGGAATCGCCGGATAACTGATTTCTCCCCAATAATTATACAAATAGCGAAGGTTTGGACCATATTCCAAGCCACTGACTACGTTTTCCAGAATTTGCCTGGTTAACGGTGAAGGGGGCCGGAACGTTGATGCCTTTAGGTTTCCGGTTTCCCCGTTTGATTTATGTGAGGGCGTCGCGATCTGGAGAAGTTCGCGGGCATCGCCGATGGCTTGCAGGATACCCTTCATGCCATCATTACGTCGAGCCAGACGCACCAACTGGCTCGCACTGCGAATGCCTGCCGCTTCCAGCAATATGGTGGATTCACCCACCTGGTTCCATAACAGGGCTCGGTCCACCCAGTCAAAAATCAGGGCGGGATCGAAACGGGTATGGATTAAGAGGTCGGGGATTTCTTTCATGGCCAGATCCTGAACACTCTCCACTCCCTCCTCTGCCAGACGGTCCGCCTGCCAAAAGCTCATGCCCGAAATTTTTTTCTGGAGAGCGGAAGGGGCGAAAAGCCCACCCACAGACTCATCGTTGACCTTGCCCACACGCTTGACCTGACCGATAAGCCAGCGGAGAAACATGTCCGGCACAAGTCCTGTCAAAAAGGCGAATCCCAAGATCCAGGTCTCCGGCTGTCCTCTGCTGCTTTCGACATCCGAAAACAGCGCGGTGAACAGGAAACCGAGCAGAACAGACACGGCAAACCGCACGTTCAGCTTCCACAAAACGTTTGTGGTCAGATCGCACTGCATCCAGCGACGGACAAGGGTTGTAAGAGCATAGAAATAGGCACCGAAGAAAATCCAGGTCTCCGCCACAGCGTCCTTGGAAACGTGCAGCAGCACTATATCCACGGCGATTTTGAGCTTTCCGTCGTCTCTTAGATAATCCACCATCCCGGCCACGCCTCGCGGCAACAGAGCCATGCCCCAAAGCAGCACCATAAAAACGAGATTGACCGCCATGGGCAGCAGGAACGCCTGGAAGCCATTGTGCTCCATGTACTCCTTCAGCTTCTCCTTCACTTTCAAACTCGTCAGTCCGCACAGGGAAAGACTGGTTCGTGCTTTCTCGACTATCATGGGACCTTGCATTCCCCGGTACCCCACAACCATCAACAGAGGGAGCGTGGTCAGGAGGTTGAACAGCAGGCTGTAAGCGAAACAGAAGATCGTCAGGTCACCGGCTTCAAAAGCCGCTCCACGCTTCTTCACAATGGCGACGGCATGAAGGGTGAACAATACGGCAACGCCTATAAACATCAGAAAATAGGTTGATAAAAGGGCAATGAGTTGATTGCGGGAGGCAGCGTTCATTGACTGCTCTCCGATCTCACACTCAGCAAGGACGCGGTGATTTTGCCCTTTCCAGGATTACTTGGAGATGGGACTGCGGGCAGTATTATACTAATCCAAATTTTCGTTAGAAAAGTCGTTTTCGGCATTCT
>JBJKQT010000005.1:0-26095 GCA_046705065.1 Desulfocapsaceae bacterium | reverse complement strand
TAAATTGACAATTCCAAAGTGATATGGAAGCATTTCGGTTAATCTTTTACTTGCATCGGTTTGTTTATATCTTAATAATTTATTTTAATGAAAGTTGCCATATATCAAACAACTATTTCCCGTCTGCTTCAACACTCTACGCCAGAGAAAGATAGCCGCTTCTTTGCGTTCCCATTGATATGCCTTTCTGGCAATGACCTTCATTATGCCTTGCTTCTCCAAAAAAGAGAATACGGACATTCTTTTAAGGTGAAGAGTGCTTTTTTGCGCAGTGTGCGGAAGATTCATCTAATTCCGATACCAGGAAATCACAGTACGTTAAATAATACCGGAAAATTCTGATTATCTTTTGCATATGATAATAATTCTTGATATTGGCAAAAGAAAAAGCTAGGATTTTTTTAGTTCATGTTCGCTGGTTCCGCCATGTCGTACTAGCGGGACTTCACTTACAGCCACCTTGAAAAATTACCCTTTCGTCCAGCAATCATGTTGCGCGAGACAATTTATCCCCGGAAATGTATCTCTATGCCGCAGGTATGATTCTCTCATTCACCTTGAATTTGAACGGAAACTCTAATTTTCTAGGCAGCTTTACGAGTTGTTATCCAAAAATGAGGCGATGCTATGGCTCGACTTTTGATTCTCGGGGCGGGGATTTCCGGTCAGACCGCCGCACTTCACGCCAAAATAAGGCTTGGGGACAGCCATGATGTAATCGTGGTTTCGCCAAACAGCAAATGGAACTGGATACCTTCCAACATATGGGTGGGAACCGGATATATGAAACCGGAGCAAGTTACTTTTCCTTTGGCTCCGGTGTACAAAAAAAAAGGAATTATCTTTCATCAGGCCAAGGCGTTAAGTCTTCATCCTGAAGGGGACACTGAATCCTCACAACCGTTTGTGACTGTGGAATATACGTCTCCGGATAAACAGGGAGTTCAGGAAAAAATTTTTTACGATTATCTGATCAATGCCACCGGGCCAAAACTGAATTTCGGCGCAACCCCGGGACTTGGACCTGGGCTGAACAGCTTTTCGGTGTGCACTTTCGGGCATGCGCAAGAAACGTCTGCTGCCTTGTCCGAAGCTGTGAAGCGAATGAAAAAAGGGGAGAACCAGACGTTTTTAATAGGGACCGGTCATGGCAACTGTACTTGCCAGGGTGCCGCCTTTGAATTTTTGCTTAACACGGAATTTGAGTTGAGAAGACAGCAGGTCAGAGACAAGGCGCGGATTATATGGATTTCCAACGAGACGGAACCAGGCGATTTCGGCATGGGCGGGATGTTTATCCGCCGGGGAGGCTATGTAATACACAGTCGGACATTTACCGAATCCCTTTTTGCCGAAAGAGGGATCGAATGGATTACAAAGGCGCATGTTAAAGAGGTTCAGCCCGGGACCGCGGTATATGAAGACCTTCAGGGTGCCCAGGGAGCAATATCTTTTGATTATGCAATGCTTCTGCCGCCGTTCAGCGGTGTCGGTTTGAAGGCCTTTGGTAAAAACGCTGAAGATATAACGAAGAAAATGTTTGCCGCCAATGGATTCATGCTGGTAGACGGGAAATACGATGCAAAAGGCTACGAGGAGTGGAAACCGGCGGATTGGCCTGAATTTTATCGTTCTCCTGCATACGGCAATGTTTTTGCGGTCGGAATCGCCTTTGCTCCACCTCATGCCATTTCCAAACCCATGATCAATCCCAACGGCATCCCGATTTTTCCTACGCCCCCGCGAACAGGAATGCCTTCTGGCGTTATGGCGCGGCAAGTGGCGTTGAATGTTGTCGACATGATGAAAGGAAAGGAAAAGGAACCGAAAAGGGGAGCCTCCCTTGCCAGGATGGGAGCGGCGTGTATCGCTTCGGCCGGGGCTGGATTGTTGAGGGGGAGTGCGGTCTCAATGACACTCTTCCCCATTATTCCGGATTTCGATAAGTATCCGGAAACCGGGCGAGAACTTCGATATACATCTGCTGAAATCGGTTTGGCCGGACACTGGATCAAACATATTCTTCACTATGCCTTTCTTTATAAGGCAAAAGCTAAACCTTTGTGGCGGATTGTGCCGGAATAATGATAAGGAGAACTCAAAATGTCCGTTCAAAAACCTATTGAACAAAACTATTTTTCACCTGTGCCGACTAAAGCCACATCCTATTTCAGGGCGAGTGTCTTTTTTCAGATCTTCCGATTCCTTGTGTTGAATCTGAAAATCCTGCGAATGGTGAGGAAACATTGAAAATCAATGAATAACTCATGGTTTCAAGTTGATAAGGAAGATTGGAAACCCATGGTTGTGATTAATTGATAATAGATAAAAAGCGTGGAGGAACAAGGAGGGAGAATCTCCTCCCTTTTTCATTTTATGCGCTTGCCTTTCTAATCTTCTTTAGTTTCCATATTCAACTTGTGGGTAATCTCCACACAGCCGATAACGCTTTGAGCACCAGGGCAGAACTCGATATAATTATTAAAGCTCTCAATGGCGGCATCGCGCTGCTTATCCGGTAGCTTGAGGAGATAGGCAACATCGATATGGGTGATTTTCAAGACACCTTTTACCTCTTCAATATCACCGGTAACAAAGGCACTGAAACGGTCTTTGAAGGTTCTGATCTTTTTTTTGGCCAGCACCGAGGCCAATGTACCCATCATTCAACCTCCGACAGCGCCAACGATATGGTCAAGCGTGGCGGCATGTTCCTCTTCGGGTTCGACATTATAAAATTTTTTAATCCCACCATGAACGCCGTAATAAACAGGCTCGGCAAACCCTTCTATCTCAGCCTTGCGGGTCGGGCCTTTTTCCCGGGTGATGGTGATACGTGATTGGTGGATGATTTTTCCCATGGAACTCTCCTTTGTATGACAATTATGCTCATGAATCAGATGAAAGGGAGCATGAAACCACGTTCCGGAACTTCGTAAGTTACACAGCAGTCCCGGGCGGCACGTCTAGCCCTCATGTCCTTTCCAGATACTATAAGCAATTTTTTTCGCTTCTCTTCCCAAATCTTATAGCCGACTATGCCGTTTTTCCGGCGGCATGATCGATTCGCTTGATTTTATAGAACTTATACAAGAATATTCAGAAGAAATTCGACCGGCGGTGCCTCGGATTTCGTTGGTGAGGATCGCTTTTTAAAGGACCTTCAGTCAGCCTACAGTCAACGGACGTTGACTGATTTTTAGTTGAAAAACATTATATTGCAACGAGATATGGAATTTGTGGGGGCCGTGCACTGGAGATAAGCCGGGACGGCGCAGTTCAGAACTTTTTACAGAGGACCGGTTCGGTTTCTTCCTGCAGCCTTGGCCACATAGAGGCTCTTGTCAGCTCGTTGAATGCACTCTTCCACCTTTTCACCGCTACGATAAATCGCAACACCCAGACTGATTGTGACCTTTATCTCGCTCTTTCCATAGTACATGGAGTTGTCGGCGACGGTTTTTCGCAGCCGTTCGGAGCATTGAAGGGCGCTTTGCGCGTTGCTTTCCGGCTGAAGGATCATAAATTCTTCTCCTCCCTAGCGCGAGAAAACATCCTGCTTTCTCAACTGCCTCTGGATCAGTTCCACTCCCTGTTGCAGGATCGTATCGCCGGCTTCATGGCCGTACTCGTCATTAATGTTCTTAAAAGCATCGAAGTCGAGCATGATGAGGGCAAACGTTCTGCCATAGCGCTCGATGCGGTTACTTTCCGTCTCCATTACCCTGTACATCTCTCTCCTGTTGATGAGGCCGGTAAGATAGTCGAGTTTGGAGTCCTGTTCGAATTTTTCCCTTGTTTCACGCAGCTCTGATTGATACATGTCGCTGATGCGAACAATTCGCTGCATGCGGCGCTCCAGTTGGATGTATTTCTTCAGGAGATGCACAAGATCATTGTACAGCGGAGCTCCGGCAAAATGTTTGTTGTTGATAATGGTGAGGTAATGGGCAATGACAGGGTGATTGACGTCTTCTTCAAAAAGAGATAGAGATGCTGTTTGGGCCTGAGCCGGGGCCTTTTTTTCAGACTTTACCAAGTGCATGTAATTGGTTGCACACTCGGGGCATAGCCCATGGGAGATGTCCGCTTCCGAATTTTCGGTGATATATTGCTCGATCTGTTTCCAGTAACCGTCCACGGACCGTACCTTTTTGCAGGAGGCACATATGGGAATAAGCCCTGAGAGCATCTTGACCTTGGCAAGGGCCTCCTCTAAGGCGTTGGTCGTGTCCTTGAGTTCGTATTGGTACCCATCGCTGATTTTCACAATTCTGTCCAGACGGTGAATCAACATTTCATGGATCTCAAGAAGTCCCGCCACCTCCTGGCGACTGAAAACATCGGTATCCGTTCCGGCGGAGACTTTGGACTTCAAGTTTTCCACCAGATGGGAATTTTGTTCAATTGATCGTTTTGTTGCCATCAACTGTCGGTCGTCGGTTTGATTTTGAAGGGAAATGTTACGTCTTCCATGAATTCCTCGGCTGTTTCGATTGCCCTGTCGTTTTCTTCGTCACAATACCATTGGACCGAGACATCGCTTCCCTGTTGAAATCGATCCTCAAGCAGATCGAAGACATCCATCATGCTTTTCGTACTTCCCGTGTTGAGGTAGCTGAGGTTGCAATTCAGAATAATGGGGCCCTTATGATGTTCTGCAAACCGGGCAATCCAACTGATTATAGGTTTATAAAATTCGTAGGAATTCTCAGGGTACGATTCCCCCGAGATTTGAAGGATCCCACTCGTAGCATCGAAATGAACCCCAGGGGTGGATTTAGTTTCTTTTAACATCAGGTCTTCCATATCCGTCACCTAAATTGTAGCGCAAAGGCTGAAAAAGCAATACTCGTCATCCAGGTCGCGTATCTCGTATGCCAGAGGTTGAGCCGATTTCCTCGACATGTCGATGAGACCCAATCCGCCGCCCTCGCCTGGTTTACGCTCTCTTCGCAATTGCTGTTTGTAGAGCATTTTCAGCTCTTTGGCATCGAGATAACGCAATTGGTCCAATTTGTCCGTCAAAGCTTTTGCGTCGTTTTTCCGGATAAGATTTCCGGAGCAGACGACATGATGCGGCCCGTTTTTGCCGATGGTGACGATTCCATTGTTGAAATCGTGGTCATTGTTATCTTTGTTTGCCATTTTTGTAGCATAATTTCGGACATTTTGAGCCTGTTCAACAAAGACCGAGAAAACGTCCATCAAATGCGCTTTTGTCAGCGTTTCCGATTCAAGATACCTGGTAATCGCCTGACCTATTTCTTCTATAATTCCATGTGAGAAAGGTCCGGCAAAGCTGATGAGTACGCCTCGTTCATTTACGATCTGTCGAAGGTTGTATAAATCATTGCGTTCCATTTGTCCTTCCTTTACTTATTTTTTTAGGAGATCGCGGTGGTACCCTGAAGCCCACGACCGTTATATCATCTCTTTGAGGCTTCTCCCCTTGGTATGTTGAAAGTTCCTCTTGCATTCGTTGAAGCTGAACGGAACCCGGAAGTTCGGCAATGGTCTTGATGAGATTGATAAATCTCTTCCTGCCAAATCCCCAACCTTTGGGACCGCCCGATTGGTCCAGTATGCCGTCACTTATCAGATAAAATTGCATACCTCCTCCGACGTTCACCGTGGAATTTCGGAAATGGAGCTCCATTCCGGACCGGCGGTAACCAAGCGATGTGCGGTCTCCTTTAATGACGTCGACCTTGCCGCCCGCAACACAGTGCAGGTCGATACCGGCTCCGGAAAAGAGAAGCTCGTTTGTTGCCTCTCTAAACATGCATAAACCAACGTCTAGACCATAGTCGATCCGTTCCTCGCCGCCGTTTTGATGCTGGCTTGTATGAAATCGTTTGTTGAGTGAGTCGAGGATATCAGCCGGGTTATGTATGCCGAGGCTGTCGATTATCGTTGAAAGCACTGCATTGGCGGTCATTGTCATGAGTGCTCCGGGGACGCCATGCCCTGTACAGTCTAGCACTGCAATGATAAATCCTTCATCCAGCTCACGGAAAAAGTAAAAATCTCCACCGACGATTTCTCGTGGCTGATAAAAGATGAAGAAATTTCTAAGGTGCTCATGAAAGCTCTCTTCCAATGGAAGCATCGATGTCTGGATCAACCGGGCATAACTGATGCTGGCCATGATCTTTTTATTGGATTCGCTGAGCATCTGTGTTGAGCGATGTAATTCTTCAGTGCGTTGAGTGACTTTCCGTTCGAGATTTTCATTGTGGTCTTTTACCATTGCCGCCATCTCGTTGAACGCATGGGTCAGAGCTCCGATTTCATCTTGGGACTCAACGGGAATGGATATATCGAAATTTCCCGCCGCCATTTGTTTCGCTGAATTGGAGAGCACCGACAGAGGTCTGAGTACGAGCCGGTTGAGAAGCACAATGACGATCACGACAACCAGAAATAAGGAAAGAATGGATATGGTCAGATAGGGAATGAAGCTGCGTGAACCGACTACCTTTTGAGCGTCGACCAACACGAGGTTATACCATCGGATTTCGTTCATGTAGGAAATTGCCGCGATATAGTTTTTCCCCTGGAGTGTAACGGCGAGGTTTTCGACGGTTGAGATACCGCGGGTTAAATGGTCCACGGCTTGTTTAACCGCCTCCCTGTCTTTTGAACTTTCAATCAGATCATAAATCGTGATCTTTTTTTCGTTTCCTCGCACCTTACTGTTATGGATGACGTAGTCGTGGTTCTTGTGACCTTCGATGGCCCCTCCTGCGCCAAACAGGATTGTCTGAATGCCGGGATCGTCGCTGTTGATGATTTGCGCGATGAATTGTGTGATATCCATGGCGCTTCCGCAAAGTCCGATTTTGTGTTGCCTGCGGTCGCGGATGACCACATTGTACCATACTTTGTTTAAATTAAGGTGGTTGTCGTAATCGACATTGAGCTCAAACGAGTCGACGTCGCGAAGAGTCCTGTAGAACCAGGCGTCATTGGTATTCTCTTTTTTCAGGGTATATCGTGGTTTGGAAAAGTCCGAGTTGTTGTTTGCGAAGTAATAATGTCCTGAATGGTCGATGGCCACAAAAAGACTTTTGTCTTTAAAACTTGTTCTGAAGCTTTCAAGTTCTTCCATCGCCCTTTGTTTGAGTTCGCTGTCGTTTTCGTTTTCGATCCAATCTTCCAAAAGCGGTGAATGAGCCATTTTAAGGGACAGCGTGAGATCCTGCTGGATATGGGACATGAGCCTGGATTTTTCCAAAAGAGCTTGTTTAACGGCAAAACGCGCTCCCAGGGAGTTGATTATCCTCTGAGTGCTGAATTGGATTGCGATAAACGTGATGCTGCCGAGAAAGAGGTAGACCAAAACCATGGAAAGCGAAAAGCGGGTTTTTAAGGTTGTGCCGTTGGCCATTGGTATTGATTTTCTAAAATAATTTTCAGTACAAGCGCTTATGCTTTCAGGGTTTTTCATGGCAGCCTTATGGATTACGCATCAGCCGGATGATAATCCGTAAAGGTCATGAGAATATATGCAATTCCAAACTCTATCTTTTTTTATCCCATGACTATATAGTAGAGGCAATTAAATACCAAGGATGCAAACTTGGCAAGTCTTTCGGTTTTAAAATCAATGTTTGGAGGAAACAAATGCAGCCGGATGATATGCGGGAAAAAGCGCTCGAACTCTTTAAACAACGAATGCATTGCAGCCAGGTGCTGGCCATGGTCGGATTGGAAAAACTCGGTATTGCCGACCCTGCGGTAATCAAATCCCTGGGGGCGTTTGGCGGCGGTATCGGCGGCAGCGGCAACATTTGCGGAGCCTTGGTCGGAGCCGTGAGCGTGATCGGCAGCCTGTATAGCAGAGGAAGTCTTGAAGAGAAGGAAAATCCCCGGATGTGGGGTGCCACAAAGACGGTTTTGAAAAATTTCGAAACATTGGCTGCACCGTTCGGCGGCATCAACTGCTGCGACATCGCCAGGACGGATTGGATGGACCGTAGCCAGGTTAAAGAATTTTATGGAAATCCCGACAGCCGCCGTCGGCATTGCATGACCATCGTGGGAGAGACGGCCAAGGCTTTGGGAGAGTTACTGGATCAGGAATTAACGAGGATGGAAGCTCAAGACGACGGGAAAGTTCAGGGCAAATAGGTGTTATGGCCATACGGCAGAGGAGGGGATATACCGTTTTTCGGACCTGTCAAAATCTATGGATTGTGGTTGTGTAATGAGTTATAGTAACTGATAAATTCAGCCGGCCGCATGTGTTTTTGCGTCAACCATCAATCAAACAAAGGGAGGAAAGAGGTATGATGACGAGATCCATTGTAAAGCACCTGGCCACGACGGCCATGGGAGTGCTGTTGACCCTGTCTGTTGCCGCCCCCGTTTCAGCTGCCGAGTACATAAATGTCCTGACCGGGGGAACAAGCGGTATCTACTATCCCCTCGGTGTCGCCCTTACCAGTGCGCTGAGTGAAGCGATGCCCAATGCTCATTGTGCAACCCAGTCCACAAAAGCCTCGGTTGAAAACCTCAACCTTCTCCAAATCGACCGAGGAGAAGTCGCTTTTACTTTGGGGGATTCCTTAAGTGATGCCTGGATGGGCGATAAGGAGGCTGGATTCAAACAACCGCTGAAGAAACTGCGCGGGATCAGCGCCCTTTATCCCAATTATATCCAAATTGTCGCCCGTGCCGATTCCGGTATTAAAACCCTGGCCGATCTCAAAGGTAAGCGTGTCTCCGTGGGCGCTCCCAAATCCGGCACCGAACTCGACTCCCGGACCATTATTAGCGCCGCAGGGATGAGTTACGACGATTTTGCCAAGGTCGAGTATCTTTCCTATGGCCAATCGGTAGAGCTGATGAAGAACCGGCAGTTGGATGCCTCCATTCTTTCGGCCGGTCTCGGTGTTTCGGCCCTGCGTGACCTGGCTGCTTCCACCAAGGTGGTTTTTGTCTCCATTCCGGCAGAAGTCATAGCCAAAACCGGAAAGCCGGCATTTGTTGCGGCAGACATCCCTGCCGGAACGTACGAAGGACAGACTCAAGCCGTTCCCACTGCCTCCATCATCAATTTTCTGGTTACACGATCCGATCTCGATGATGATACTGTCTATACCATCACGAAAACCCTCTATACGCACCTTGACCAGTTGGTCGCCGCTCATGCCGCGGCCAAGGTGATCAAGATGGAAAACGCCATCAAGCATATGCCCTTGCCGCTGCATCCGGGAGCTGAGAGGTATTATCGTGAGGTCGGCTTGATTAAATAGTTCCCGTTTGAAACCTGTAATTTGTCCCGATATCTTCATGATGCGCAAATTTTTATTCTCGGAATATCGAGTATAAGCCCGTGGTAAAAATTTGCGCATGCCTCGATCTCGAACCATGTTCATAGCTTACGGACTGAACCCCAAATAGCAAATGAGAGGTGCCGGAGGGAATTACTCTTCGGCCTTTTTTGCCCAAGTCGGCTTTCGGCCAAAGGGACCATGCAAAAACAGCAGAACGACAACGACCCTCCTTCCGGTCAGCAGTCTTCCGGAAAGTCTCCGGAAAAGTGGGATGAGCAGGCTCATCAGCGAACGCTTTCAGGCATGCGCAACAGGATTGTCGGCGGCGCGGCACTGGCTTTTTCCCTCTATCAGCTCTACACTGCAGCATTTAATCCCTTGTCCAGCCTGGTCATGCGATCACTGCACGTGGGGTTTCTCTTGTTGTTGACCTTCCTGCTTTTTCCAGCCTGGAGCGGGGCATCGCGCCGTAAAATAGCCTGGTATGACATCCTGCTGGCGCTGAGTGGATTTACACTTGCTTTCTACCATTGGATCTTTGAGGCCGATCTGATCCAGCGTTCGGGATCGCCCACCATCGCCGACATGGTCGTCGGTACCATCGTCATCGTTTTGGTTTTTGAAGCCGCGCGACGAATTCTCGGAGTTGCCTTGCCGCTTATCTGCGCCATCTTTCTTGCCTATGGTCTTTTCGGTCAGTTTCTGCCGGGAGATCTGGCTCACCGTCCTTACGGCTTCGATCAGATTGTAAATCAACTCTATCTCGGCACCGAAGGGATATATGGAATTCCGGTTCTGGTTTCCTCGACCTACATCTTCCTTTTCATTCTTTTCGGCGCTTTCTTGGAACATGCCGGGATGATAAGCCTTTTTAATGATCTGGCGCTGGGCACCGTGGGGCATACTCGCGGGGGGCCGGCTAAGGTCGCGGTGATTACATCGGGCTTGATGGGGACCATAAACGGCTCGGGCGTTGCCAACGTGGTGACCACCGGCCAGTTTACCATTCCACTTATGAAGCGATTCGGCTACCGGCCTGAATTTGCCGGAGCGGTGGAGGCGACGGCCAGCATGGGCGGCCAGATCATGCCGCCGGTTATGGGCGCGGTGGCCTTCATCATGGCGGAAACCCTGAATGTTGAGTATGTGGAGATCGTCAAGGCTGCGGTCATTCCGGCCTTGCTGTACTTCGGCGCCGCCTTTTGGATGGTCCATCTTGAGGCCGGCCGGGCCAGGCTTTTCGGTCTGCCCAAGGCCGACTGTCCCGATGCCTGGGGTGCGATGCGGCGCAACTGGTATCTGCTTCTGCCCCTTGCGGCGCTGGTGACCCTGTTGTTCGTCGGATACACCCCGATGTTTTCAGGACTTGTCGGGTTGGCATTGACGTCGGTTTTGATCTTGGGTGCCAGTCTGGGGCGAAGCATCTCCGTGCGGACTCTGCGGGTTATACTGTGGATTGTCATCGGGCTTACGGCCGCGGCTTTTCGTCGATACGGCGTCGGGCCGATCCTGGGGCTCATCGGCGTTCTCATAGTTGCCAACTTTTGGAACAAGGGCGGTCGGCAGACATTGAACGTTATGCTGAAAAGTCTCATTGACGGGGCAAAGGGGGCGCTCGGAGTCGGTGTGGCCTGTGCCATCGTCGGCGTCATCATCGGCGTCCTCACATTGACCGGGGCGGCCAGCACCTTCGCCGGACTCATCCTGGAGATAGGGAAGACAAGCATTTTTCTCTCTTTGGTTCTTACGATGGTAGCCTGTTTGGTTCTCGGTATGGGAATTCCGACGATCCCAAACTACATCATAACGAGCTCCCTTGCAGCTCCGGCTCTGCTTAAGCTCGGTGTTCCTCTCATCGTCTCTCATATGTTCGTATTCTATTTCGGTATCATGGCCGATCTGACTCCGCCGGTGGCTCTGGCCGCATTTGCCGCTTCTTCCATAGCCCGCGCTTCAGCAATGAGGATCGGGCTGAATTGCATGCGCATTGCCATAGCCGGATTTGTCATTCCCTATATGGCGGTTTACGATCCGGCGTTGATGATTCAGGGAAACGGCGGCGCCCTTCCTGTGGTTTACGTTGTTTTCAAAGCGCTGCTCGCCATCGGCTTGTGGGGAGCTGCAACCATCGGGTATCTGAAAAGCCATATGGGATGGTACCAACGATTACTGGCGGTGGCCGGCGCGTTATCTTTGGTGCTGGCACTGCCGGTGACGGATGAGATCGGTTTCGGTCTGACCGCCCTGTTCCTTTTGATTCACTACGGCCTGTTGGCCAGGAAAAAATCGGAGGCGGTATGATAGCGGGATTCTGCATGGGGCTTGCCACGATGATTCAGTTTTGTCTGCCTGTGAACCATTTTACCGTGGCCTGGATGCATTCGGTGGAAAAGATTCGTTGGGAAGAGGACTACAGCATCGAAGGAAACCGCATCGTGGCCGGAGCGGCGCGCATACGCGGCTCCGGGGCCGGTATGGATTTTCCCGACGACGCCGTCTGGCACAAAGGCGGGTATTGGGAATACCGTCCCCACCTGCCTCCACTGAAAAGGCTGCGGCTGACCCGCTCGCATTTTACATCGGACTACCAATTGTGCTGGAACGGCCACTGTAAAACCTTCACTGAGATTTTGGGACCTGCTCCGGACGGCAGCGTCGTAGAAATTTTTCCCTGCCCGAAGGACGCCGTCAAGACCTGCGCCTCCCAACCTCAATCCGAGAAATCTCGCTGATCTTGAACTTCGAATGGAAAATGTAGTACAACATAATATATAGATAGAAATTTTCCCGTGCCGATGAGTGTTGATCCGCCATGGACAGACAATGCCAGATCGATATGAAGACTGTATACGCTCCATCGCCGATTGAAGGATTGGAAATTCTCTCCTGCAATGACGGCCACCAATTTGACAAACACCTGCACGATGGTAGTTATGTCCTGTGGTTGAATTCGGAGGCCGGAGAACATTTCAGCCTGAAAGGAGAAAATCATGTTCTGCAGCCGGGAGAAATCTCCATAATCGAGCCGGGTGTCATTCATTCCAACCATCCATGCGTCCCTGGACAGCGGCATCTGAGAAGTTTCTATTTTTCCGAAGAGTTTCATCGAAATCTCAAAAGAACACTACTCGACAGCGCTGACGGTTTACCTTTGCCGACGTGTATCATTAAAGACCGTCTGCTTTGGAGAGACTTTGCCTGGCTTCACGAAGATCTCCTGCGCTCAAAGGACAAGTTGGACCTTGAGGTCAGAATCGTCACTATTTTTGCCAAGATTTTTGAACGTTGCCGATGCGGTGTACCCAAGTCTTCCGGCTACGAGAATATGGGCCGGATAGATACGATCATTGCATATTTTCATGAAAACATCGACCGTCAGTTTTCCCTCGATGAATTGGCGGATCTGGTGCATTGCTCAAGCTACCATCTCATTCGTTTTTTTCGCGACCAGAGAGGGATGTCTCCCCATGCCTTCCTGATCCAGCTTCGTCTTGAAAAGGCGAAAACCTTGCTGGATGAAGGCCTTTCCATCACCGACGCTGCCTTTCTGACAGGTTTTTCCGATCAAAGCCATCTCACTCGAAAATTCAAAGAACGGTACGGCATACCCCCCGGTTTGTATTGCAAACAGAAGGGACTTCGGTAGTACCGGGCCCCAATTGTTTCTTCTCTTTTTTCGCATGCCTTGCTCTTGAGCGGAAATCCGAGTTTTTCAAGATACCTTTAAGAGATGCCAATTTTGTTCAAGACGTGAAATTCCTTCCTTGTATTATTCAAGAACGAGCAAGGTTCTCATTTTTCTTAGCAGATTACTAAGTTGAGCCTCTTGCAAAAAGGTCTTTTCTCCCAAACTCATCGTTATGCTCAAAATTTTATCCTCGGAATATTCAGTATAAGCCTGCGGTAAAATTTTTCGCATGCCTTGATTTTGAACGAAAATCCTCCTTTCGCAAAAGACTCAAGTTGAAAGGATTTATCATGAAGCACTACCTCTATGCCTTTGGGGCGATACTCTGTTGGGCCAGTCTTCCTGCGGCCACCGGCTCGGGATTGGCCGGTCTTTCCACAGACGAACTGTTGTTTTTCAGCTTTGCCTGGGCTGCTCTTTTTCTTTATGTTCAGGATATCATCCTGACTCGTTCCTTCGCACTTCATATTCCCGATTTCAAAGGTTCCCTTTTGGGGATATGGGGGATCTTTGTCTATCATTACACATATTTTACGGCTCTGAACCACGCCCCCCTAGCCGAAGGAGCTATTCTGGCTACCACATGGTCGTTCTGGATCGTGGTTTTTTCTTCGCTGCTTCTTTTTCGAAAGGTGAAGGTATCGATTGTTCTCACAGCCTTTACCGGGTTGATCGGGGCTGCCCTTGTGATCTCGTCGGGTAAAGTTGTGTCGTTTCATATGGAATATCTGCGGGGATACATTCTTGCATTGTTTTGCGGTTTGATTTGGGCGAGTTTTTCTGTGGCTCTCGGTCATCTTAAAATGAAAAAGGAGCCGATGACGGCGTTTACCATCTATGCGGCCGTACTTTCAGCTATTCTCTATCTCGCCACCATGCCCCATTCCCTCCCGTCGTTGAGGTCGTTTCTGGCTGCAGCCTATTTGGGATGTGTTCCCTTAGGGCTCTCTTTCTTCCTCTGGAATCGGGCTGTTACCGGAGGGAATATGGTTATTATAGGATTTCTCAGCTATCTGACTCCACCCCTTGCAGTCCTCCTGGTCGCCCTGATTCACGGGGAAGTCGTCTCGTCCCAGGTCTTGCTGGGAATGGTGGTTATCATCGCGGCGTCTTTGGGGGGACGATTCAGTCTCTCAAACGCGGAGTCTCGTAAAAAGTCGTTTGAAGAGATTGAAATTACCAGCAGCACCGCATCGTAAAAATACGGGAAGTAAACCGGGTGATCGGAAAACGCCGCGTTTTATCATGACCAGTTGCCGGAAACCAAATGATTAAGGTCTCCCGTTGCGGTCGACACTTTTTCCAACAGACATCGATGGTACATGGTATGAGCGGGACCAGCCAAAAGAACGTGATTGATTTTCGCTTTTTGTCGGCAGAGGGGACCGTTGGCAACAGATTCTTATGCCGTTTCAGTTTCGGCGAAAGAGCAGGGAGTTCAACAAAGAAGAACAGCTTGGCGATACTATGCTTATTTTGGGGGAATGTGAATGCAAAACGAGAACCGGAATACCTATCTGAGGCCTGATGCGAACCGAAAACACCTGCAAAGTCATTTGTATGTCCAACTTGAAACAGGGCATATTGAAGACTCGCTTATGAAGACGGTAAATGCTCCCTGGAGCATGGGGAGGCGGCCGAGGATTTTGCTTATCGTGCCGTATTATACCCGAATCTCCCGCCCCGTCGATTTGATTTTGGAGAATATCGAGACCAGAGATCGCGATACATCGTTCATTGACAAGGACCGCACCGTTGTTGCCTGCCTCAAAGAGATGGGGATAACACATCTTGAGGAAATGAAAAGAGCGGGCATTCCCATGGGACTCCTTCGAATCGGTACTGCTGCCAAAGAATCGGGGTATGATGTCAAGATAATAGACGCGGTGTTCGAGGGGTGGAACGACGAGAGCAAATATTTCACCAGTTCCGAGGGGAGCACAGTAACGCTTTATGGTCTCTCCCCGTGCGAACTAGAACGAAAAATATGGTCTTACAATCCCGATGTCGTGGCCATCACCTGCACGTATACACATCAATGGGGAAATGCCCGGGAGGTTGCGGACCTAATCAAACAGATCAATCCCAAAGTGCCCCTTATCATGGGGGGCGTTCATGCCAACGGACTTCCGGTGGAAGTTCTATTGACTTCTCCCGTGGATTATGTCGTGCTGGGCCAGGCTGACGTCACTTTTCCCGAATTGCTCGATGTCCTGACGGGACGAAATTCACAAGATGTTTCAGAGGTGAAAGGGATCGGCTACAGGGCGAACTGTACCGTTCATTTCACGCCAAGAAGACCTTTCCTTTCCGATATTACTGATATTGCCGTTCCGGATCTCTCGCTCATCGATTTGAGCCTTTACAGTGGGAAATATCATTCTGCCGGCGAGAGACTTCTGGATTTTGGGTACCTCGTCTATGGTTTTTCCTCCTTCGGCTGCAATACCCGGTGCAGTTTTTGTACCATTCCCCGGGTGCAGGGGGGGTGGGTTGCCATGAAAGAGGAGGTCTTCGATAGGTATCTGTTCTATCTGAAATCCCTTGGAGTCACCGAGTTTTTGCTCGAAGACGACCATCTTCTGCACGATCCGATGTGGGCGATGACGGTATTTGACAAGCTGAAAAAATACAATATGCCCTGGATCGAAGAAGGAGGAGTCAGCCTGTATAACCTCATCGCCCTTCTGCCTGAGGTATCGGAGGATACGATTTGCTCAAGCGTCGACAACGGCGGGGTTTTTAAGAAAACCATTGCGGCACGGAAAAGTGGGCTTACCGCAGAACAATTCATCAAGGCCATGGCAGACAGCTATTGTTCGAGTATCTACCTGGCGGTGGAAACCGCCAACCAGGAATCTTTGGATACCTCAAATAAGCCGAAATTAAATGCCCTTGGAACTCATACCGAAAAAATTGTCAGGTTGTTAAAAAAATACAATATAAAAACGACCTGCGGACTTATGTTGGGTTTTTTTAATCCCGATCGGGACTATATTGAAAGCCGTAAAAGTGTGCAGAATAGCGTGGATTACGGAAAATTGCTGATGAATGCGGGGGCATCGTTCATCAATCCGTTTATATTCACTCCATTACCCGGAGCCCCTCATTTTGATGAATTGAGAAGATACACGGTCAATAATACGGACGAGGGGTTCTCCCATGAGTTTGGGAGCCTGGATGCACCCGACGGCAGCTGGTGCCGGGACACCATGAATCTTGCCCGGGTTGCAGCCATGCTTGATACGGTGGGTGCGGACGGATATGAACGAATTACCAGGACCGGAACCTGGCCGATAGAGTGTCATGATCAGGAGAAAGAATTTCAGCCACGCCGGTTGGACGCGTGTCGCCTGGTTGTATAATTCGATAGCCCCTTTCCTTTTGGCAATAGCAAATCGGGTGTTGTCAGAATATTCATGATGCCGTATTCTGGAAAGAATAGACTTTGGGAATGAGCCGTTGCGGCTTTTGGGCTCCGGTTTCAAAGAGTTACACCATACTTTTGTGGAAAAAGGACTCACAAAGCAGGCATGCTTTTATCAGAGGGGCAAACGGGTCCTTTGGGAATAGGTGGAAAATGAGAATCTTGTTGGTTTTGGCGGGAGGAGGTCTCGGGGCGCTCTCCCGCTATGGCGTTTCATTGCTTGCGGCCAGTCTTTTCGGCGCCAGATTCCCCTGGGGAACCCTTATCGTCAATCTGACAGGCTGCTTTTTGATAGGTCTTGTCTACTCTTTGGGGGATCGAACAACGCTTGTCAGCCATTCGGTCCGGCTTTTTTTTATGACAGGATATCTTGGGGCACTCACTACCTTCTCGACCTATGCACTGGAGACCGTCAACTCAGCCAGAGCCGCCGATTCGATGATCGCAGTGGCCAATTTCTGTTTCAACAATATATTCGGCGCGGCCCTGGTTCTACTGGGTATCTGGATAGGACGTCTCATCTAGGAGGAGAATGAATAATGTTGAAGTATAAGATCATCGAGATATTTACCAGTGAAGATGTGCAATGGCAGGGACATACGGTCTACAGCGCCGTCGTCGAGTATGTGAACGGTTTGAAAATTGCAGCGCGCACCATCGTAACCAGAGGGATAGAGGGGTCCTATGAGAACGGTGAAGTGGCCACCGGCAGAGTCGAGGTTCTGTCCTACAATATGCCCGTTCGTATTGCCGTCATCCTGCCTGCATCCGAATTGGACCGTGTACTTCCCGAAGTTGAAAAGATGATTTCCGACGGCATTGTCGCCATAAGGGATCAGGATGTCATCTTCCACAAGACAAGCGGCGTCCTGATCCCTAAGCATCTCCGTGTAAGTGATATTATGACTCAATCTCCTGCCAAGGCGGAAATCGATTCACCTTTGACCGAGGTGGCCGAATTGTTGCTCTCCTCGATTTTCAGAGGACTCCCCGTGGTTGATGAAAACAACCGGCCGGTGGGAATCATAACCCAAGGAGATCTGATCTACAAGGCCGGTCTGCCCTTACGCCTCGGATTGTTGGCCGTCAGGGGCAGGGAAAAAACCGATGAGGTGCTCGAAGTCCTCGCAGCAAGGAAAGCGGGAGAGATTATGTCTCAGCCCGCTATCGTTATCGATAAGGACCAACCGGTGACTGAGGCGGTGAACCTGATGCTGTCAAGAAATGTCAAACGCCTGCCGGTTGTCGATGGTGAAGGAAAATTGGCCGGAATCTTGTCACGGCTTGATATTTTTCATACCGTTCTGCAAGAATGTCCGGATTGGAGAGGCTTCCAGGATAAGAACATTCAAGTGGGGAATCTGAAATTTGTCTCCGATGTCACCCGGCACGATACCATCACCGTACTCCCTGAGGCCCCGATTGACGAAGTTATTCAGCTGATCGACTGCAATGACATTGAACGCGTGTGCGTGGTGAACAAAGAGGGATTTTTCCTCGGGCTGATTTCCGATCGGGATCTTCTCATCGCCTTTGTCGACAGGCATCCCGGTATTTGGGACTATCTCGTGAGCAAGATTCCCTTCACTGAACGGAACCGGCGCCACCGTGAGCTTTTGGAGCTCATGCAGGCCAAGACGGTGTCGGAGGTTATGAAAACAGATGTCGTAACCGTACGCGAAGATGCTCCCATTGAAGAGGCGATCCGCATCATGCTTGAACGTGTTATCAAGAGGCTGCCCGTGGTTGACGAGGAAGGCCGGTTCAAAGGGATGATCAGCCGCGATTCCCTCCTGAGAACTGGATTTGCCTCTTTATGAAGCTTTGCACATGTGAGCTAAAACTTTCCTACTTCATATGGTAGTCGATGGGCAGCACTATCTGAGCCTGCAAGGGCGGTTTGGGGAATCTTGCTATGCGACGGATAGTGTCGATGACATTGCCATCCAGAATCTCGTACCCTGATCCTGATACAATGGCGATATCCCTCACATTGCCGTCACTTCGCAGTGTAAAGGAAACCATTACCCTTCCAGTCAAACCCAGTTTTCGGGCTGATGCCGGAAATTTTAGGTTCTTCATAATAATGTCTCTTATATATTCCAGATTGTATTGAGTTTTCTTTGTCCCGCCGCCTTTTTTTCCAGGGCCGCTGCCTGGGGCCGGGGCGGCGACGGACAGGTGCGCAGGAGTGTTCGCGCCAATCGCGGATGCAGCATCGGTTGCCGGACCGCTAACGTCTCTGGTCTTTTTCGTTGCCTGGATGATGGGATGGTGTGCTGTGTCGGATCGTTCTCGTGAGAGATCCTGCAGGTTTGTCGACTTTTTATTTATTGCAGCAGCCTCCTGGTCGGGTCGAATGAGCATCTCCGATTTTGGCTGAGTTTTTTTATAAACCGGAGGACGTTGTTCCTTTGCCGGATGAATTAAGGCTTTTGTTTGGTTTTTTCTCGTTTTTTTAGGTGCCGGATCAGGTGTTTGAGGGGGATCGGTTGCTTGTTTTTCTCTATCTGTTTTCGTCGGCGCTGTGTTTGATACGGCAGATAACGATGGTCCTGTCGGGAGAACTGAGAGGTCGACAAAAATGGGAGACGGACGCGCCTGCGTGGTGAATCGGCCTGCAATACAGATAAAAACCAAGAGGGCGGCATGCATCAAAAGTGAGAGTTGCATCGCTTTGCTTCGATGGTTCATGGTTTTTTGAATCCGCCCGCAGATATGAAATTCATATTCCGGCCGTTTGATACTCCAAGTATTAAGATGCTTCTGTCTTTGTTTCATCCGCATGAGGCCCAGGCTGGGATGCACACTCTGGCATCGCCATGGGCAGCGACAAGATCGACCTCAATTTGATACAAAGCGAACAGGGTTTCTCTTGTTATGGTAGTCTTTGGTGATCCGTCACCGACCACCGAACCGTCATTGAACAGAATAACCCTATCCGCGGTGAATAATGCATGATCCGGGAAATGCGTGGTCATGATAAATGTGAGCCCTTCCTTTGCCAATCGTTTGATATCGCGTAGCAGACGCATCTGATTGCCGTAATCCAGGCCGTTGACCGGCTCGTCCATGATAAAAACTTCAGCCCCCTGGGCAAGCGATCTTGCAATCAGTGCCAGTTGCCTCTCACCTCCGCTGATTTCCGTATACGGCCGGTCTTTCAATTGCAGGATATTCATTCGGGCCATGGCGGTTTCGGCTATCTTCCGGTCGTTGGCTGAAAAGGCCGAGAAAAAGGAATGATGAGGAATGCGGCCCATGAGCACGACGTCTTCCACCGTATAGGCAAAAGCCTCCCTATGTACCTGCGGCACATAGGCAATTTGCCGTGCCAGTTGATGCCGGGGATACTCCTTGAAAGGCCGTCCTTTGTACAGCACTCTGCCAGCTTGTGGATAAAGGATACCCAGAATGATTTTTAAAAACGTGGTCTTGCCGCTGCCGTTCGGGCCAAGCAGGGAGACAATCTCGCCTTTTTTTAAAGAGAGCGTAACCTCGCGCAGCACCTGTCGCCGGCTATAGGCAAACGTCACGTCCAAGATCTGCAGCATGACAGTCATAACCAGCCTCTCCGGGCGTTTTTCAAGACAAGGACAAAGAAGGGGATGCCGATCAGCGATGTGACGATGCCCGTGGGAATTTCAAAGCTGAATATGAGACGTGAGGCATTGTCGACAATCAGGAGATACCAGGCTCCCAGGAGAGCCGAGGCGGGTAGCAGCAGGCGGTTGTCCGGACCCGCGATCATGCGGCATATATGGGGGATGATCAGGCCGATCCAGCCGATGATTCCGCCGATCATCACAGTCAGGGCGCTAATCAGCGTAGCCGAGAAGATGACGATCACCCGTACCCGGCCAACATGGATGCCCAGAGTTTCCGCCTCCTCTTCTCCCATACTCAGAGCATTCATCTGCCTGCCGTGCAGAATGATGATGCAGATTCCCAATAAAACCGGAACGCTCACAGCCATGATGGTTTGGTTATCCACGGCGGACAGGCTGCCCATCAGCCAGTAGACGATGGCCGGCAGTTGATTGGTGGGATCGGCAGTGTATTTGACGATGGACAGAGAGGCAGTGAAAAAAGCGCCGCTGATGATGCCGCCGAGCACAAGGATAATGATAGAACGGGTCCGGAAAACTTTTGCGATGCCGAGAGCTGTGCCGACGGCCGCAAAGCCGAACAGCAGGGTGGAGCACTGGACCATGAACCAGCTTTTCGACACGACCATGCCGAGGGCCGCGCCGAATGAGGCTCCGGCGAGGACGCCCAGAAGTCCCGGAGACACCAAAGGGTTGATGAATAAGGCCTGATAAGCGGCACCTGAGACGGACAGGGATGCCCCGATGAGCATTGCGGCCAGTACGCGCGGGAGCCTTATGTCAAAAAGGATATTTTCGACGAGTCCGCGCCGCGCCGCGGAAAGGGCGGGCAGGCCAAAACTCTTCAGCCCAGCGGCCTGAAGGATCTCCGTTGCCGGAAGCCGGTACTTGCCAAGATACAGTGAGACACAGGCCGTTGCCAGAAGCAATGCTGCAAGAAAAGGCAGAAGAAAACGTTTCATCGGTTCAGAATTTCCTTTGCATCGGCATCGCTCAGAGTCACACCCAGGAAAAGCTTGTAGAATTTTTTCGTCTCCTGGACCATGTCGAACCGGCAGAGATTGGGATGCAGCGTTTTAAGCAGCCATTTGATTCCCAGCAGCCGCATAAAGGATGGCGGCCGGTCAAACCAGTTGAAGGGGATATACGGGATGAGATAAACGTGCCCCTCCCGGACTGCACGCAGGCTCCGCCAGCGGGAGTCGGCATGCATCCCGGCGTAAAATCTCCGTTCTTTGACGAGGATGACATCGGGATCGTAGAGAAGAAGTTGCTCCATGGAGATCTTTTCCATGCCATAACCATCGAGCTCTTCGCCTTTGTGAACATTGATGCCGCCTGCCAGCGGGATCAACTCGACATGCAGGGAATCGGACTTCTCTGTGCTCAATCCGTCCGTCCCTTCAGCATAGTAGACCGTAACTTTCCGGCCTACAGGGATATGCGTAACGATGTCCTTTGCCTCGGACAGAGTCTTGACGGCATAGCGATACAGTCTCTCTCCCCGTTCGTTTCTGTTCAGAACGCCGGCCAGGAATCTGAGGGCATCCGGATAGTCGTAAATGCTGTCAAGGTGCACGGAAACAAGCGGGAAATGGAACGGGGAGAGAGACTCGAGGAATTTCCGGTTGGCCGCGTCGTTTTTCCAAGACCAGTAGAGAATGAAATCCGGGTTGAGTTTCAACAGAACCTCACGATTGAGCGTTCGTCCCTGCCCCACCAGACCACCGATGACCGGCAGTTTGCCATAGGATGTGATTGTGAATCTTTTTTCGTTTTCCCATAGAGGGAAATTCAATCCTCCTATGAGATGCGGGTCGACGGCGTAAAGAAGATAGGTCCCCGGGGGAGACATTGCGACCACTTTGGAAATGCGATCCGGAATAGTCACTGTTTTGCCGCTCATGTCGGTGATTGTCCGAGCCAAGACCGCTTGCGGCAGTAACAGACAGACAAGCAGCAATGCCTTTGTCGCCGCCGAAGAGTTTTTTTTAATAAAATTTAATGACATAATACGATGCCGGATGTTGAAATCGTTGCTCTATGCCTCTTTTAAAAGGGCTATTCCACCATTACAATTTCCACTGATTTAAGCTGTTTGACATAACGCGGTCCCGTTAAGTGATCCCTGGCGGAGATGAGGTCGACCTCGCCGGTATTGCCGTGAAGCGGCAGGCCGTCTCTTTCGAGCAGCACGAGAATACTTTCCCCATTTGGGGTGTTGAAGATTTCCTGCCAGCTGAAAACGGCCTTGTATCCGTCGTCGGAGCCGGCCACGACATACATCTTTTTGGTGTCGTTGTGATCGGTGATCACCACTTCAGCGAGATTGATAATATCGGAGAGCAGCACGCCGCGACAACGCCCGGTTTTTCCCTTCGGCTCACCGCTGCCGCAGATCATGGAAAGATTTCCTGTTTCGGTGCTGTCCATGGCGCACAGGTGATCCGTCGTCAGAAAAACGGGCTCAATCACCCTTCCGAAAATTGTGAAGCCGTTTTTTTCCATGGAATGTTTCTTGTTCATTGGGACTCCGAGGTTGAAAAAATATCTTGGGTGCACCTGTTCGGTTCCAAAGACCTGTCATCTTCGATGTCCCACCAGAGGACCGCCCAGCGCACCGTCCGGCGGTAGGGGAGTTTCCAGTACCCGTTTTCCTTGATCAGGGTCATCTGCAAATGCCCTCTGAGAAGAATCTCTTCCTCAGGAGTCATCTCGTGGAGCATCCACCGCATGGCATCGACGGCATCATCAAGGTCGGTGAAAAGTTTCACCTCCCGGTTGATGGTGAAGGAGACATTGGCATAGATCCCCATATCCCGGAGGAGATTGTAGACCACGATATAATCGGGCCCATTATTGAATTTCCTCCCCACAGCCTCAATGATCGCCCGGTCGTGGGGGCCGTCGTCAACCAGGGTCGAGATATAGATCCGTTTGCCGGCAAACTGCATGAGCTTGCCTATCGCCTCTCGCAGGTCATCCAGAATAAGGGAACGGGAGGCGATGACCACATCGTGCTTTCCAATGCCGAGGGACTCCCAGTCATCTTCCCACCGGCCGTTGATAATCCGAATGTTCTTTCTTGCTTGGGCATGACAACGCTCTTCGAGTAGAGAGAGCATGGCCGAGGATCTATCAAGAGCGGTAATGCTGCGAACCGAAGGGGAAAGAGGAATGGCCAGGGTGCCTGCGGCGCATCCGATATCGAGCACGCTCCAATACGACTCGGGCTTCATGATTGCTATGAACTGGCCGATATAATCGCTGGACGAAGCATGGCGGGCAAATTCGGGAGCCCGTTTGTCCCAGAATTTGGGATCACGCGTGGGGGCATGCTTTTTCTCCTGGGTCTTTTTCCAGACATCATTCCAATCAATAAAAGGTCGGTTCATCACCTTTGCCCTCCATGCCACCTGTTTCAGTCTTGAGATACACTTTGGAAAATTCGTCTGTCAGCGTATAATACTTTTTCCCATCGGCGCAGGGGCGGCAGAGTGTCTTGCCTTCAGACTCTACTTCACGCCTGTCTTTCACTATTTCTCCGCAGCCCTCGCAGATTGTCGATGCCAGAGGTTTGCCTGGAAGGTCCTCGGGCTTCAAGGCCACGAACACTTCCTGGATTTTGAACAGCTCGTTTTCGGAGATCTCCATCAGTGCTGCAATATTCGCCTGTTTCTCGGTTTTGTCGGCAAAAACGCTGCGTGCGAGTTCATCCACTTTCTTGTCGGATTTGCCGTCGACGCTCACGCGAACGGCTCTGTTCGATTTGGTATCGACGAAGGTGGCCGCCATTTTTCCGTAATCCAACAATTTGATTGACCGCCGGCCGGGGGTTCTGCCGGTAACGGAGATGATTGCATCGGCTGCACACCGGTCGATCTCGATAAAGATGACCAAGTCCCGCCCTTCCTCGCTTCTTGGATCAACGATGCCGAGCTCGCGCAGGCCGGTCATGGCCATTCGGACACCGATCACCTGGCCACCGCAGAGATGACCATGGAATTGCACAGCCTTATCCAACAGGTTTCGAAATTTTTCGTTCATGGCATACTCCTAAATAATGAGCTGAGAGATGGTTTGTCGGGTTTTCCATCTCCATTTGTTCGCCCGGTTGTCAATAACGATATGTGAGGTTGGTAAAATAGGTGCGGCCTGCCAAAGGAAATCCCTCTTCCATTTCCCAGTTTTCGTCGGTGAGGTTGTCTATTCCGGCTTCAAGCGTGACACCTGTTAGCAATTCATACATGGCCTTGAGGTTGATTAGGGTGAACGCCTCGGCCACGCGTACTCCGTCGGTTGAACTGTACCGGTCGGTATTGTATTGGACGGATCCCAAAAAGCTCAGGTTCCTGAGCGGGGTAAAGTAGTGCAGAGAGGCAAAAATTTTTGTGTTGGGAATATTCAGCAACTTATCTTCCGAGCTTTTGTTGTCATATTGGAGGTAGGTATAGCTCAGACGTCCCTGCAGGCTGGGGAGTATCCGGCCGGAAAGACCGATCTCAAGCCCGTATTGGTCGACATCTCCAATATTTTGGTTTTGATCGATGGTTTTTCCCGGATTGTCCGGGTCTGCAATTGTTTTGAGCAGGATATAATTACTGATGTCGCTGTAGAATAGGTTGGCTTCGGCTGCGAATTTGCCGAAGAACAGTCCCTTGTATCCTACCTCGTAATTTTTCGATTTCTCGGGTTTGAGATACGGATTGGGCAGAGCGGTCCCCAGCCTGTAGGAAAACTTGTCTTTGATAGAAGGCAATCTTGATTTTTCAGCGAAGGTTGCATGGATCGTATCCGTATTTGTCAATTTGTAGAACAAACCTGCCTGAGGATTATAGGCGTCAGTGGCACCCAGGGGGAAATCGGTCAGGGATTTGGTGTCCGAGATGAGATCCTGTGCTTCGACGGTATCCACTTTGTCATAGCCAATTCCTAGGATTGTATAGAATTTTTTTGAAATATCAATTGTATCCTCGAGACCCAGGGAGTACACCTTATCCTCGAAGCGCTGCCAAGGGTATCCGCCATTGTGCTCTTTATGGATATCGTCCTTGTAGTGAAACGCGGCCTTAATAAGGTTTTTCGGTAGAATCCCGGTTCCAGCCTCCATTGAAAAACCGTACGTCGAGTCGTCGTACCAACTCTTGAACGAATATTTTTTCGTCATTGTGCTGTAGGTGTCGTCGTCGTAACTGTAGAGCGAGTTGTCGAAGGTGTCGTAGTATATTCTTGTTTTTATATAATTGGTCTTGAGCAAAGAAGTCGTTGAGTTGAAGTACACGCTTTGATGGTTCCAGTATGGCCATTGAAAATAACGCGTTACGACGCTTGTATCGTCTCCGGCGTAAGGAGGAGCTCCTTTCTTGGCCTGTTGGTTGATGTAACTCAGAGCATATTCATCTGTTTTATTCGGCGTTAAGCCCAGTTTTAAATTAGCGGACCAATCTGTTTCATAGGAGTTCTTACGGGCGCCGCTTTCCTGTTTGTTGTTGGCTGTGAAGTCCTCGGACACATCGAAATGATCGCTTTTGATATACGATCCGCCTCCTTGAATATACCAGGTGCCGCGGTTGCTCCCGAAATTTGCATATTCAGTATATGTTTGGTCCGAAGTTATCCCTGTTCCGGCATTCATTTCGAATGCCTTGTCAGGTTTTCTTGAAATCATGTTGATTGCTCCTCCCATGGTGTTGGGGCCGTAGAGTACCGAAGTAAAACCTTTGGAGACGGTTATTTCCGAGAGATTGAAGGTGTTGAAACGTTTTAGATCCGGATAACCGTCATAGGGGACATAGATGGGAACGCCATCAAGGAAGATGGGGGTATGCTTGATGTCGAATCCGCGAATATCCAGCATCATTTCATTTCTCGGGCCTGGTCCGGTGAGTGTGACCCCTGGAAGGAGATTAACGGCATCTGCAACATCATTTGTGTTGAAGAGCCTCATTTCGTCGTCGTAAATTTTTTCCACAGTTACGTTTTGGGTTTGCTCTTCCTTGTTGCCGACAACTTCGATTTCGCCGAGTTGGAAAATATTTTTCGGATTTTTATCATCCTTGCCGATCGACGTTTCTGCAGCAGAAGACCC
>JBJKQT010000004.1:0-18802 GCA_046705065.1 Desulfocapsaceae bacterium | reverse complement strand
TAAGATGAGGGTGATACCTTTCCACATACTCAAGAGCGCTTGCCCCTTTTTTGGCGATCCCCAACCGATAATCGTCTTTCAAGGTACTGACAAGCAAATCGATATTGGTCGCGTTGTCGTCGACGATGAGAACAAGCGGTCGCGTGTTCGTCATGTTTGCTCTCCCATGACATTTCGAATATTTTTAATCGTCTCAAGTGCCTGATCATAATCATAACGACTTATCTGTATTTCCAAGGTCCTGACGACGGCCGGATCCACCGGCTCAACCGCCGCTAGCTGCCTGACAGTCTCGGGCGTGAGACTCCGCAATTCCTCGGGATCTGCCCGTTCGACAGCGTCGGCAAGTTTCTTGAGCAGCAACCCGGGAGAACCTCCGGCGATACCATTTACATCTCCGCCGCCTCTGCCTTGCCCACGCGAGGCCAAAGGCTCCAACAAACCGAGAATCCGTTCGAGTTCCCGGCAGAGCTCTTCCGTTAAATTCCTGGAGTCCGTTTCTCCTTCCATGCCGCCGACGGTCTTCTCCAAAAAGCCCGCTCGCTGGTGCAAGTCATGAGCCCCGATATTGGAGGCACTCCCTTTTATAGTATGGGCATACCGTCTCACGGACTCAACATCCTGCTCCCTGAAGGCATTTTTTATCCTATCGGCAACTCCTTTGTTGTCGTAATAAAATCCACAGAGAATATCGCGAAACGTGCTCCAGTCAAGACCGGTCGTCTGCAAAACTCTTTGGACGTCGAGACCGCGCAATTGAAGGAAAACCGCCTCCTCAACCAAACCCGGCGGCAATTCGACGGATCTTCTTTGGACTAAGACATCCGTACTCCGATTTTCGCCGGATTCGTCACCTTCTCCTCCACTTTTCATTACCTTCGGCCTGTTCCGAAGAATACGCCACAGCGTATGGAAGAAACGGTCCTGATTGATGGGCTTGGTAACATAGCCATCCATACCTGCCTCCAGGCATTTTTCTTCATCACCTTTCAAGGCATGTGCCGTCATGGCGATTATGGGCAGTGTTTCACCTCCCGGAAGCAGCCTTATCTGCCGAGTCGCCTCGTACCCGTCCAATTTAGGCATCTGCACATCCATAAGCACGGCATCAAAGACCTCTCGTTTTACCGCCTCCACGGCCTGCTCACCATTGCCGGCGATGACCACTGAACTCCCGGCACTGTCGAGTATCGCCTTTGCGACCTGTTGGTTGGTCAAATTGTCTTCCGCCACCAAAATTTTGCATCCCTTCAAATGCTTTTTGTACATGGATGCCCTGGTAGTAAACCCGTTTTTTACGCCACCCTTGCGAGGCCCTTCTTTGCCGAAGGCGTCCATGATGGCGTCAAACAGGGTGGACTGAAAAATCGGTTTGATCAAAAATCCGTTGGCACCGGCCTGCTCCGCCTCGGATTTATGCACCTCTCTTGGAAAAGCGGTCATAATGATGATTGGAAAATTCAGGCCGAGTTCCCTGCGGATCTTCCGGGAGACTGTTGTGCCATCCATACCCGGCATTCTCCAATCCATCAAGGCCAGTTCCACAGGCTGTTTACCCTGAGCTTTTTCGTTCAACCGTCGTATCGCTTCCTCTCCGGAGGAAACCGCCTCCACGGAAAAATCAAACGAGGTAAGCATCTTGGTCATTATGTCCCGGCTGTCTGCACAATCATCCACGACCAAAACGTTCAATCCCCTTATATCTGGAGGAAAAACAAATCTCGTGGCAGATAATGCCCCCGCCTTGGACAGGACAACGGAAAAGAAAAAAGTACTTCCCTGCCCAAGGACACTGTCCACCCCGATTGTCCCGTGCATCATCGTCACAAATTTCTTACAGATACTCAACCCAAGACCGGTCCCTTCGTGCCTCCGCGTCGAAGACTCGTCCCCCTGGGTGAACGGCTCGAAAAGAAGAGGTTTATAATCCGGAGATATTCCCGTACCGGTATCCTTGACGGAAAAGGCCAACATCACTTGATCCGTCGCCAGACCGTCTGTTGCAGCACTGTCGTCACGGACGCGGACGAGAATGATTCCGCCCGAAGCCGTGAACTTAACGGCGTTGCCGATCAGGTTTGTCAGGATCTGCTGCAGACGCAGGGAGTCTCCGAGGAGCATCCGCGGAGTGTCGGCCTCAATGTCTACAAGCAGTTCAATCCCTTTCTCTGCAGCCTGATTAATGAACACATCCATAACGCGATCAAACATCTCATCGAGCCTGAATACCCGCTCTTTCAGCTCGAGTTGGCCTGCTTCGATCTTAGAAAAATCCAGGATATCGTTAATTATCCCCAGAAGAGCAAAGGAGGAGTTTTGCACTATGTGCAGGTAATGTTCAACTTCGGAGGACACGGTTTCAGCCAAGGCGAGGTCCGTGGCCGCAATAATCCCGTTCATCGGAGTTCGGATCTCATGGCTCATGTTAGCCAGAAATCTGCTCTTGGCAAGGGTTGCTTCTTCGGCCTGTTCCTTTGCTTTCTCCAATGCCTTATCCATTTTTTTGCGCATCTCCATCTCTTCGAGAAGCGAAGCGTTGGTTGTCTTGAATTTTCTGTTGAGATGCAATACCAGCCCGGTAAACGCCGAATGGGTACAGAAAAAGAAAAAGGTAATGACGATCCAGGGCCAGTAATTCCGCAGTAAATATCCCATGGTCACCTTGCCGAGATCTTTATATGGCCCTACCCGGAGGGCCATCATGCACTCCATGACCGACTGATAGTTCAGCGGAATAGTCCATCCGGCACAACCGGAGGCGATGGCAGCATGGGAATCGGAACGCATTTGCAACAGAGCCACGGCAACTTTTTCCGCAAGGTCATCCGGCGTTCCTTTCACCTTTGCCATGGGCCAGTCGGGATATTCCCTTGTGGTACAAAGATACGGCGTTTTTTCACCCTGGTCATGAAGGCGGGGAAAGACGAAAAAGTCCTTCAAATCGATTTTGCCTTCGGCTGCCAGCACTTCCAAGGTATTGGTTCTTACCGTACCGACATCGGCTTGGCCGTCACGAACTGCAAAAACAACTTCATCATGAGTTTCTCCATACCGCAACTCCTTGAAGTCCCGGTGTGGATCGATGCCGTTTTCCTTCAACTCCCGCCAGGCCATCAACCACCCCCCAAGAGACCCTTCGGAAACCCCCATGAACGATTTGCCTTTCAAATCCTTCAAATTTCTGATATCCAGGCGATCTTTACGGCAAAAAATCACACTGCCGTATTTCGAGTAAACCCGGCCCATGCGCAGCTCTTTCAAGGTCGCTATCCTGTTCACTCCATAGCCCTGCTCCAGTTCCACGTAAAACGATGAATTGGTCAGGATAAAATCCACCTCGCCTGCCTTTACTGCAGGCTCTATTCCGGCGTGGGTCAACGGCACGACGACAAAGGTGTGCCCGGGAATCCGGCTGGTGAGATACTCTGCGGTTGGGGCCCAGCTTTTCACACATTGTTCAACTCCATGTATTGCCAACACCCCGATCTTGAGAGGCTTCTGTTCAGTTGAAGCCAGGACGACATTTGGCAATCCAAGGAAAAAAAGGAAAAAAATCAAGAAAACCGGTTTGGAACAACAAGGGAAAGTGCTCTTTTTTTTCATCGGAATCATGGCCGTAGAACTCATGGAAAGCAAAGAGCCCGAAAAGATTTTTCATGCCACGCCGAAGAACAGGCCGGATGCACGATCAAGGGCTCGGACAGGGGGATGACTCACTCCGACTTTCAAACGCTTGGCCCATTATATCATAATTCACCGAAATTTTCCTCTTTTTGATCCACAGGGCACAAAGAATTGTCGGCTGAAAAATTCCGGCTTAGTTTTCATCCCAAAAACCGGGGATTTCGTTCGATATCGAGGAATGCGGGTCAGGTATCCAGCGGACGATAGTCGTCAACCGGCAGCAAACGCCAGTGTGCCGGCCCTTGCAAATCAAGCACACGATTGTGAAAAGCAAGGATCGTCGTTCGATGACCGACACTAATATACTGGACACCCAGTTCCTGAAGCTTTTTATAAAGGTTACTCTCATTGGCAACGTCGAGAGCGCTTGTTGCCTCGTCGAGAACTGCAAACCGCGGGTGATTTACCAAGAGACGGGCAAAGGCAAGCCGCTGTTGTTCCCCAAGCGACAAGACATCTCCCCAATCCAGTTCCACATCCAAGCCTCCGACACGTTCCACAAGATCAGGAAGATGAACAACATCCAACACATCCTGCAATTCCCGATCGTGGACAATTCTGTCCAGTCGCGGATAGAGAAGCTGAGAGCGCAATGATCCCAAAAGCATATAAGGTTTCTGCGGCAGGAAAAAGATATCATCCAGAGAAGGTCTTTGCACCCTTCCCCGTCCCTCCGTCCACAGCCCGGCAATGGCCCTGAGAAGCGAGCTTTTACCCACACCGCTCCGTCCGACTATCACCAGATTTTCCCCTTTGTCTAGATAAAAGTTGAGGTCGCTAAGCAACGTTCGCGCCCCGTTTGGTATAAAAAGAGTCATATCGGTCAGCGCAAACCCGTCACTTTGCACAGACTCGATACCGGGTTCTTTTCTTTTTTCCGGCGCTATCTCATCGGCAAACGTCGAGAGACGTTGGACCCCGGCGGCGAAATTCGTAATATCCTGAATCTGTGCCACTATAAGAGACAATGCAGCGTAAACTTGGGAAAAAGCAAAATTGGCCTGGACCATATCTCCATACTGGATCTTACCGCTGAAATACTGCGGGAAGAGAACCAAAAACGGCAACACCAAAGGGAGGTAATTGTATGTTTGAGTAAAAAACGACAAGTTTCGCTGCCAGCCGATAAGCAGGCTGAAGTTTTTCAGGACATTCCGAAACCTATCCGAGATATGGCCGATCTCCGATTTCTCCCCCTGATAAAAGGCAATCGATTCGGCATTGTCACGGACATGAATCAAGGAATAGCGGAAATCAGCCTCATAGCGTAGCTGATTGAAATTCAACTTAACAAGGCGGCGGCCGATCCACACGGTTATCAACGTGCCGAACAGCGAATAACCGAGCACAACCCCCACCAACAACACCGATTTAGACCAAAGGATACCGGTGAAGGAGACGAGATCCATCAGCGAGCCGAGGATAATCAGCAAAAAGGCAAGAGATGTACGGGTAAACGAGCGAATATCCTCCATGATCCGTTGATCCGGATTGTCGATCAATGTATTGCTCTCAACGTTGTAATAATTTCGGTCCCGAAAATAGTTACCAAGAAAACTGTTGGTCAACCATTCCCGCCATTTCATTCCCAGGTAGTCTTGGACATAACTGTAAAAAGCAACGATGGGAACTGCGATCATGAATCCGCAGAAGTAAACACCAACAAAGAAATACGCCATGCCCTGATTTTTTTGAACCAGGGCGTTGGTGAAATAGTTGCCTATATAGCTGAACGCAACATTTATTCCGGTAACGGAAAGAGACAATAACAAAACGATAGCAAGAAGTATCCAGGCCCATTTTCGTTTCCGCAGTTCGCCACTGAAAAACAGAAAAACAAGAGACGGACATACGAGGGATGCCCCAAGAAGCAGGCCGGCTTTGGAATGGTAGGTCACGTGGACAATGGTAATCAATCCTTGGGCCAGTTTCGCCGTAAGCTGAGGGGCAAAGATATTTCCCAATAAAATTGCCCCGGAAACGATCAAAAAGAGGACTCCGAACAGGAAAACGAGCAACGAGAACATGAGCAACAAGGTTATGGCCCCGCCGTATCGACTTCGCGGGAAAAAATACGGCTGCGCAATGACGACGAAACGCCTCCACAGGGAACTTTCTTTTTCGGTATTCACGTGCATTCCTCTTAGATCTTTGAAAAATACGATTTACAAATCGGCATTCTCGTAACTCGAACAGAGATTAATGTCCGGCGTATCCGAAATCCATGTGTAAAAATCGGATGACAAATTGCAGCAAAAGTTGATTTTCATATAAACATTCCACCGGCTCAAGACAATGACCTTCTCTTATGCACGCATCTGAATAGATACGGGACGGCGAACAATCGGATAGGATCATTCAATAGAGAAAGACTGCCTCTCCAACAAATTCATCCCGTAAATACGACGACGCAGCAGTACATCAAAAGCCTGGAAGAATCCTTTTTGCCAGACCTAACCTCGTTGATTTCACTTCATCTAAAAAATGGTTGCTGTAAGGAAATCAATATGCTAGCATTCGTCACAATATCCGGCGTCACCGTTGAGTTCGCATGGTGGAAAATTTCCCGATTCACCCAAACGCTTCCATCCCGGCCAATGATTCAGAACTTCTTCCATTTTCAAGCTCTCTGTTGCTGCGCAAAGAATCGTTCGGATAGGTTCGAACAAAGGGGTCACACCCCATGAAACGGTTCTGGTCAAATTTCGATCTGCAGGGTAAGTCCAGGATATTGGCTGTGCTGGGTATGGTGATCTGGCTCTTCAATTTTTTTATCATTTACTTCGAAATAGACCATATCAATAACGCGACAATCAGTCTCGAACGTGTCGAAGACCTCTATAACACAATTCTTGAAATGCGCCGCTATGAGAAGAATTTTCTTCTCTATCAAGGGCAGGAAAACCGCGACCAAACACTGAGTTTTTATAAACACGCAAAAGAGATTTACAGCGAAATGGCCACTTCTCCCGAGAGTTACGGAGAAAAGGCCATTATGAAAGGGCTGAACACAACCTTTTCAGAGTACAGTGTGGTTCTGGAAAAACTCCTCGACACAGGAATGACCGCTGTTCCCAGCGAGGCTGAGCAGGAAGAAATACGAACCTCCGGAAGACAGATGGTGGATCTCTCCCAGGTGCTTCTGGATCAGAGCAGAAACATGGTGGCCAGAACCGCAAGGATGGCGCTCAGATTGCCACTCGTTTCAACCGGACTCATCCTTGGCTTGTTTATTGTCGGCTTTGTACTCGTCTACAGAAAAGTCATCAATCCCTTGGTCTTACTGGAGCGTGCCACCGAGAAGATCGGTCGCGGCGATTTCAGCGCCATCAGCCATCCTTCACGGATCGAAAGCGAGGTCGATCGCCTTGTTCTCGCTTTCAACCGAATGGCTGAAGAACTTGATGCCAGACAAGAGCAGATAATTCATTCGAGGAAAATTGCATCCTTAGGAACCTTGGTCTCCGGCGTTGCCCACGAATTGAACAACCCGATAAACAATATCATCCTAACCATCGACACGCTCGTCGGCGGCCGTAAAATACCAGACGAACGACGATCCGAGATGCTGGACGATATCCTTAATCAAGCCATCAGAGCCAGTGGTATCGTAAAAAACCTCCTTGATTTTTCCCGTGCTGAGACGTCCTCTTTCAAAGAAGTCGATGTCGGCCAGCTTCTCGAGGACATCTTTAAAATTGCGGGGAATGAAATTTCGCTGAAAAAAATAGCTCTGCATAAGCATATCGAACCGAGTCTTCCCAAAATTCGCGGGAACAGGCAAGGATTACAGCAGGTCTTTTTCAACTTGGTCATCAACGCCGTCCAAGCCATGGCCGAAGAAGGTGAGCTGAGCGTTTGGGCAGTAAGAGACGAAAACAAAAGGATAATCGTCACCGTCCGGGACACCGGCAGCGGAATTTCCGAAGAAGATCTGCCCCACATCTTCGATCCTTTTTTTACGACCAAGGAAGTGGGCCACGGGACAGGCCTCGGACTTTCGGTGAGCTACGGCATCATTAAAAAACACGGCGGCCGAATCACCGTCGAAAGCGAACCAGGTAAAGGAACCTCTTTTACCGTCATTCTCCCAAGCACAAAAGAAATGATTGATGCATAAACATTCCATTCGTATAGCGGTAATAGACGACGAAAAAATCTCCGCCCTGCGGCTGCAAGAGCATCTCATAGATTCGGGATATCCGGTCGATGTTTTTTTCGACGGAGAATCCTTCCTGCAAAGCTTCAAATGCTCTCCCCATGAGTTGGTGGTAACCGACATGAAACTCCCCGGCATGGATGGATTGGAGATCATGCGCGAGATAAAGGCCCGCCGGCAGGAGACCGAAATTGTGGTTATCACCGGCTACGCCACTGTGGATTCTGCCATAGAAGCTATCAAGCTGGGGGCCTTTCACTATCTTACAAAACCGATCCGCCTCGATGAATTTGACAATCTGATTAATCGGGTGGTTGAAAAAATCCTTTTGCGGATGGAGGCGAGGGACCTTCGTGCCCTCGTGGTACGCAGGGCAGGTCGGGACGGTATGATAGGAACCAGTCGCCAGATGGTCCATGTCTTCGAAATGATAGAGAAGGTTGCGCCTCTAGACTGCCCCGTGATCATCCAGGGCCAGAGCGGCACCGGCAAAGAGCTTGTCGCCAGAGCCATTCACCGTCTCAGCCATCGGCACGACGGGCCGATTGTTTCTTTGAACTGCGGCGGTTTTTCCCCGGAACTCATCGCAAACGAGCTTTTCGGCCATGAGAAATCCGCCTTTACCGGGGCATTCAATGCCAAAATAGGTCTTTTGGAAAGCGCCGATCATGGAACGGTCCTTCTCGATGAAATAGCTGAGATGCCTCAAGATATGCAAGTTAAGCTTTTACGGGTCCTGCAGGAGGGCCAGATCTACCGTCTGGGGGCCAACCGCCCCATTGATCTCGACATTCGAATTCTTGCCGCCTCTAACCGAGACTTGGAAACCGAAGTCAAGCTCGGGAATTTCAGGGAAGATCTCTTCTTCCGACTCAACGTTATGACATTGTCTCTGCCCCGCTTGAAGGACAGGGGAGAAGATCTCTTTCTTCTTGCCGACCATTTTTTGCAGAAATACTGCCGAGCCTACGGCAAAGATATGAAAGGATTTACCCAGCGGGCGAATGAAGCCTTGGCACAGTATGAATATCCCGGTAATGTCCGCGAGTTGGAAAATATCATCGCCAGGACAGTGGCGCTGGCCGAAGGAAATCAGATCCATGTCAAAGATCTCCCCCCACAATTCACCGAAGACAGTGAGGCATCAGAAAACCCTTTCAAAAGCCTCGAAGAAATAGAAAAAGCTCATATTACAAAAGTGCTGGAAGCGGTTAGCGGTCAACGTGAACAGGCCGCGGGTATTTTGGGCATTACACGATCTACTCTGTGGCGCAAGATGAAAAAATTTGGATTATAGCATCAATATCTCCTGTGCCTTGATAGAAAGCACTTTTCCAATGTGAAGCTACTCTTTGCCGATACAAAAAAGAGCCGACTTGATATCATCGACCTGAAGAAGGTCCTGCAACTGGCCTTTTGAATCATCCACAGGATAGGGTGCAACCACCAGGTCCGCGTCATGAAGTTCTCGTTTCAATTTTCCGGTATCCATGCTCGAAAGAGTGCGACCTTCCACTTCAATACCCTTCTCCTTAAAAATGGCAAGGCCTCGTTCGAGATTCAACGCTTCAGTTTTCGGTGATGGATTATGAGTTTGAGGCAGAGCTACGAGAACGATATCACCTGAAAGAAGCGGAGCCAGGCGGATCAATATCCCCAGCGCCTTTTCAGCCGGAACCCCGCCGTCGGTCAAGGCTATGATTCGGTTAATGGTTTTCAAATGCCGAACCATAAGAAGAGGAACCTCTTTATCGACTTTTTTAGCAAAGATCCCGTATTTGTTACATATGGCTTTCGGTTCCAATCCGCGGAACGGAGCGCCCGTTACCAAAAGGTCATAGTCGTTTTCCAGAAAATGGTTGGCTATCTTCTGGAAAGGCTCACCGATCAAAACCACGGGGTCCTCGATATTCGGACATTGGCTTCTTTCCGTAATAACAAGATCTTCTATATTTTCGCCAGCTTGCTGGCTTGTCTCCCGTTCCCAGGATTTCCAGGCCCAGCCAGCCCCGAAGGACATGTTGCGGCCGGGAGGATCAGACACATGGATCGGTTGAATTCGGATCTGCAATCCAAAGAAGCAGGCCGTTCTCAAGGCGATACTCGCTTCCAGGCTACGATCGATAGCCACAAGAAGGTTCAACATTTTCTTCTCCTGTCGAGAACCTAGAATCTCTACCGTTTCACGCGTTTTTGGGCTTTCTTGACCGCCGAACGGATTTCGTCAAGCCGAAACGGCTTTGCTATGAAATCATAGGCTCCACGAATAAACGACTCTCTGGCCGACTCGATGGTCGCATAACCTGTAATCATGATCACGGCTGATCCCGGACAATTTTCTTTTACCTTTTCCAGAAATCCCATACCGTCGACGCCTTCCATTTTGAGATCGGTAATGAAAATATCAAAGCATTTTTGTTCAATCCTTCCGATGGCGCTTGCACTATCGGTAAAGATTTCCACCTCGTAACCGTCCTCTTCGAGTTCAGGTTTCAGTCTGTCGCCGACAATCGGTTCATCATCGAGAATACAGATGGTTGACTTATTGGTCATCACTGGTACTCCTTTTTATTTTGTGATCGCCAGTTGTATTGATATTATTGGCCTTCATAAACTGCTCAAAGTACAGGTCCACAGTCGTGTCGTCGGTCATCAGGATATCCAACTGGCGAACGAACCCGATTAGCCTGCCGATCAGGTAGAGGTGTTCCTGCATCTGATCGATACTCGAATTAGTGACCCGGGCGATCACAAGGTCACCGCTTCCTTCCACTTTAAAGCCGATCTTTTCCATAATTGACATCAGCAATGCAGCTCTCCTCGACCTTCTGCTGATATCCGTTGCTCCTCCGACAAAGCGGAAGAAAATCGCATTCTTCTCCAATTCCGGGCCCATGCGGGCGTCCACTACGGTAAAATGATAACCTACCCGTAATGTAAGATTCATATAGTTGGAGGCCAATACCGCCACGTTCAGGCCTGTCAGAACCTGGCCCGCAACTGTAGCTGTTTGGGTGCGGGTCACACCTGACATCAAGCCTTTGAAATCGGCAACTATGGGGTCCGTGCTCCAAGTATCCGGGGATCCCATTCCCGACCAGAGAGCCCTCATGGGCAGGGACGTGATCTGCTCTGGAACGACCCAGCCTCCTTTACCGATATTTCCGTCCAACCCCCCTCCGATATCGATGAGTATCAAATTAAGGGGTAAATTCGCCTTCAGACGCTTTCCTCCATGTGCCAGGAGCGTAGACGGTGCCTCGGCTATCTGGAGCAGGGCCTGGATTGATTTCTCATGGATGAACCGGATGACATCGTGAAAGGTCTGACAGCTACGGGCTGTAAAATTGGGGTCATCCGGATCTATCAAGGTCAGGGGAGCGATCCTGCGCAACAGCCGCCGCAAAATCTGAAACTCATACAGTGTTTCAAATAGCGGCCTCTCCAAAAGTTGATGATGCAGGAGCTCGTTCACCCTCCCTTCATAAATCACATTTCTTTCAGCGTCAACAGTAACCTCTTGACCGTTCAGCAAAATCTCCGTCGCCGATCCAGTATCCACGATGGTGGGGATTCTGAACTCCCTCGCCACCGTCGCCATATGCCCGGTGGGGCTGCCGACGTCGGTAATGACGGCGCTTGCCCGAGGAATGGCGCGTGCCAACAGAGGGATACCGTATCGGGCGACCAGCACCGCCCCGCTGGGAAATTGCTCCAGACTTTTCTTGTCATCGACCAACCAGACCGGTCCCGAACCGACGCCGCGGTATGCGATAATACCTTGGTCCTGCATCAAGACCTTCCTGGTTTTTAAAAGCTCTTTGAGCTCCTGACTCCGCGACTGCCCACCTCGTGCTATTCCCAGCGGTCTGGCCTGAAGAATAAGCAATTTTCCTTCAACGTCCAAGCTCCATTCAATGTCAAGCGGACGCTTGAAATACCGCTCAATCATCAAAGCCGTCTCAACGACTGCAGCCGCTTGCGTTGCATCGAGACAGGGAAGATTCCTCTTTTCTTCGTCTACCCTTGCATTCTCCTCCGTCTCAAACGGGACGACCATCCATTTTTTCTCGCCGATCCGCGATTCCAGGATCTCGTAGGGAGGGTTTCGGGACATCCGGAACATATCCGATGCTCCACCCTCGACGACCACTTTACCGAGCCCCCAATTCGCACCCAACATGCAGACCTGTTCATCGGGCATGCTCGGATCCACCGTATAGGCAACACCTGCCACACGGCTCGGCACCATCTGTTGATACAACACGGCCATACCCATATCGGTAAACGGTACCTGGCGCTGGATGCGATACTCGAGGCTGGCCGGATTATACATCCCGGCCAGAACTTTCTTATAGCTCGACAACACCTCCCTAAAGGGCACATTTAAAAAGGAATCATGCAATCCGGCATAACTTAATATGCCGTCCTCCCCAACACTGCTGCTTCTTACCGAATAAAAGCTGGACTCCGGATTCTTTGGGCAAATCTTTTCTGCGGCTCGCAAAATCTCCTGCCTCAGATCCGATGGGATATCCCCGTTTAAAATCATCAGTCGGATGTTATGCGAAACAGACTCCACCGACAGACCGTTCTTCTTATATTCCTGCATAAGGTTTTCGATCTTGTCGTAGAGATTGTTGAACGCCAGATACTTGCGAAATCCTCCGATGGTCACGACAAAACTCGGTGGTACGCTGGCCTGAGGAAGAGCATTTATCCGGAAAAGGTTATAGGCCTTATTGCCGACAGCCTCTTCCATAACTTCTTGAATCTCCTCCAAGGCAAGAACATTCTGGCCGCTCGGGATCACGAGCTTACCTGCCAATTCCTGCTGCAGTTTTTTGGCCAGGTTCTCGATTACACCGTAGATTTCCAGCTCTCTGTTATTTGTGATAAAGTTAAAATTATAGGCACTGCGCAATACGACCCTCTCTATTTCCGAGACCGTATCTTCGAGAAATTTTTTGTCAAACACATACTGGCCGCCCAGCTTGTCTTCCATCTCCGCGATCAATTCCATGGCCGTATTGTTCTCTTCGAGAATTTGATGAAAACGGACAAAAAGATCGTTGAATGAGATTGAGCTGCGCTCCCTTCCCCAAGGAAGGATCTTCTTAAAAAGTGAAGCGAGCTGGTCGACCAGGTTCAGCATTAATGGCTCCCACCACTCTGCCGGAAAAGAACGCCCATCAACAGACCAGCGGCGAGAGCGATAATCACCGCGGACACGCCATAAATGATCCTCCGGTCTGAGGCGAGTTTATTCACAAACTTTACAAACCCTATTTCCTGGACCTTTAACCGGCCTTGGAACTCCGGTCCGCGGGTTCCGGAGGTTACAACGGTGGCCTTGATCTCATAGCTTCCCAAAGCTATGGAAGAGGGAACCTTACACTTTCCGACGAAGTGCTTCATACCGTCCTTTACGGCTGAATAAGTCACAGCTCCGGAGATTTCATCGTAGAGTTCTTCGGATTTCTTCAGTTTTTTAAACATACTGAAAATATTCTCCGGAACCTGAACCGTCCCACTGGTTTTCAGACGTCGCTTTATCTGATCCATGCCCAACCCCAAGGTATCGGCCCTTTGCAGCCAATCCTTGCCTTCCGGCAGTAATACAAGATAAAAACTGGGAATGTTTTCTAATTCAACTTTTCCTGTGGTCATCCAGAATGGGCCGACGCGGCCTTTGAGTTCGAAATTATTCGTGCCGTCTTTGCCTGTGATTTCGATAATAACATCATCAGTAGCTTTTATATCTCCGGAGATTGTCAATTCGCTCCCGGAAAAGAAGCTTCCCACATCGATTACTGCAGGATTCACGACAAGCCCTTTGGTTTCTTGAGCGGCAATATTCGATGCCGTCATAAAACCGGATGCAAGAATAAAAAAGAAAATGAAAATTCGGTAGCGCATGGCGTTAGTGACCTCCATGATAAGCTAAGAGATTGTGAGGTTCGACCACGAGTCCGTAAAGCATTTTGACCATAACAAGCAAGACAAGGACCGCCAGATAAATCTTTAGCTGATCGTCTTTGAGCCGAGTGCTGAGTCGTGCTCCGACCTGGGCGCCTATAACGGAGCCCACCAGCAGCAGTAAGGCCAGAATGAAGTCTACGGTCCTATTGGAATACGCCTGCAGGATGGTCACATTGATACAGGTGAACAAGACTTGGAAAAGACTGGTTCCCACCACCACATGCATCGGCATTCTGAGCAGATACACCATAACCGGCACCATAATGAAACCGCCGCCGACACCCATGATTGCAGCCAAGACACCAACCAAAGTCCCCAAAAACAGAGGAACGACGGGCGAGAGAACGATGCCCGATTTGTCAAAATTCATCTGATACGGAAGACTTTTGATCATCTTGGCATATGCTGACTCTTTGGGCTTGAATTGAACCGGACCGGAAACTTTGCTCTTGCGCATTGCCTGCAAGCTTTCAATGAGCATATAGCCGCCGACAAAGCCCAGCATCAGAACGTATGTGATCATGATCAGAAAATCTGCGTTACCCAAGGCTCTGAGGACTTTGATCACCTGAACACCACCAGCACCGCCGATCACTCCGCCAATCAGCAAAAAAATTCCCATCTTGAAATCGACATTGCCCAAACGATAATGAGCATACGATCCCGACGCCGATGCCGCGACGATCTGGTTGGAGTCCGAAGCCGCCGCAACCGTTGGTGGAATGCCGAACATGATGAGAAGAGGGGTCATCAAAAAGCCGCCCCCCACGCCGAAAAGGCCGGAAAGCAGCCCCACCACGAATCCAAGCCCCACAATCAACGGTAGAGCTACGCTATGGTGTGCAATAGGTAAATAGATGTGCCAAGGCATATTCACTCCCTTTAGTAATGGTTTGACTTTGACTGTGCATATGCCAAAGCAAAATAGATGCCAAGACGAAAAATCCAGTAACAACAAAATGTTACATCAATCAAGAACAAACCATGGCCTACACCCGACGATTCATTTTTAAACATCGGGCAGAGCAGAAGAAAACCAAACTTCAAAAAAACGTCAAATTATCAGCAAGATGCCGGATGTTTAAAATTGCAACGCAACCATAAGATGATATACAAGGTTTTGACCGAAGTTGATCCCCCACTCATATGACGGAATAACCCATTGATATAAGTCAAATAAAATGAAATCCATTTAGGAGATGCAGGGACCAGGCTCCCGAAGAGGCGTTTAAAAAATGAACCACCATTCAGTACGCGAAAAACAGGATCTATTGTAACTATCTAATCATCGTCCAAAATGTCCCGAATACGAATCGCCAAATCAAGTTCATTATAAGGTTTTAAAAGTATCTCCGGGGTGAATGGAAATTGACCGCTTTTGGGAACAGCCTTCTCAATATACCCCGAGGTAAAAAGAACCTTCAGGTCCGGATTCAACAACAGGGCCTGTTGGGCAAGTTCAAAACCGTTTATGCCCCCAGGCATGACGACATCGGTGAACAACAAATCGATAGCATTGTTTTTATCCAAAAGAATGTTTACTGCTTCATTCCCATTTTTTGCCGCCAAAGTTCTATATCCCAGGATCCTCAACATATCATTGGCCAACGTCACGAGATCCGGCTCATCATCTACAATGAGAATCGTCTCGTCCCCTCCGGGAAGTCCGGGAAGAAGCCCAGCCCCTCTCCTTGATTCCTCTATCCTTTCCTTGGTTCTTGGAAGATAGATATGAACGGTTGTGCCGACCCCGGTCTCAGAATAGACGCGGACGCTCCCCCGCGATCTCTGAGAAAAGGCATACACCATGCTCATTCCAAGCCCCGTGCCCTTCCCTTGAGGCTTGGTTGTAAAAAAAGGTTCAAAAATATGCTCAAGAACATCCGGGGGGATCCCCACCCCGCTATCCCGGACCGAGAGAAGGATATATTCACCCGGTTTCAGCACGGGATTCATAAGGATGTAGTTATCGTCCAAAACCGTATTACAGGTAATGATTTGCAGCTTTCCCCCCTCAGGCATAGCATCCCTGGCGTTGATAACCAGATTCAACAGAACGTTTTCAAAATCCCCTCGATCGATGTCAGCGATCCAAAGTTCAGGGTAAAGATCCGTTACCACCTCAACCTCCGGGGTCACCGATCTTGCGATAAGATTGTCCATCCCTTGAATGACCTCATTGATATCAGTCGGTTCGCAATTGCCGGCATGTTGCCTTGAAAAATCAAGCAATTGCCGTGTCAGCATCGCAGCGCGCCCAGATGCCTTAGCTGCCGCTTCCACGCGCTGAAGAATATGATCTTCGGTCGTACAAAAACGCTTGATAAAATCGAGATTACCTATGATTATTCCAAGTATGTTATTGAAATCATGAGCGATGCCTCCCGTCACTTGTCCGACGGCATCCATTTTCATCGATCGCCGCATGGTCTCCTCGGCCTGTTTGCGAAGGCTAATATCGTCCAAGAAGATCAAAAGGCAGGAACCTTCAGAAAACGTAGCCCTTCTCCCGGCCAGTAAACAATCAATCTTATTTCCCGATTTTGTCCGTATCATAACCGGAATTTCATCGACGTCCGTCGCTGCGACCTTAAGCAATTTTCCGGTACCATCAGCATCGGTCCAGAATACAATATCGGCCAACTTGCAGCTCAAAAGCTGGGTTTTCGTGTACCCTGTTTTTTCTATGCAGCGAAGATTCACGTCGAGTAATTTCTCGGAAGCGTGGTCCAAGATCATTATCATCATGGGACATGTGTCAAAGGCGGCTTTGAATCGTTTTTGAACCTCCTTGAACTCATTTTCAATGGCCCTTCTTCCAGTTATATCCCTGCTGATACCGATGAAACCTAGCACAAAATTATTTTTCAGGAGCAAAAAGCACACGGCCGAAAGTACAGCGACGAAAACCATCATGCCGAGAAAGTCATAAAATCCCTCTTTCCAGGCTCTGTATTGCAAAAAACTGATGTCTTTGTAAACAATGAGGACCGCACTGGAGTTCAACCTGCCGGAACCATTACGAAGTTCAAGTGAAAACACCTTTCGTAGTATTTCTCTCTTATCCTTCTCTCCGAAACTGAAAAGCATGCGGTTATCAATGCCTTCTCTGATTTCAATTGATGACAGACCTGAAAGATTCACAATTCTTTGCAGAACGGACTTCACCTTTGCAGGATCGGCCGTATCCACGTCTCTTTCAATCTCCGAAATACAGAATCGGCCAATGGTTTCCAGACTGGAATCTGCCAGCATTACATTTTTTCTGTAGTCTATGTAGGCATGGACCATCGAGAAGACAACAGCCAACAATGCACCGCAGAACACAGTTGCGGCAAGAGCCCGTCGAGCAATGGACGAATGTTTCAATCCCAAGACGAAGTACCTTTTCCTTTCCCCAAGAACAACCCGGCAGATGCTCTTTGGGTTTTGTGATGGGTCAACCTTAAATTTTCGAGTAGTTGCAGTTCAACAATCTTTTCAGATAACATTTTTGATTTGAAGAGAAAATCAAAATTTTACATTCTTCCTATTGACATAGGCAAGAATTCCTCATATCGGATAAGAAGTTCTTTTTTATTCATACCCGGTAATGGAGGTCAAAATGCAGAAATGGGAATGCCCTTGCGGTTATATCTACGATCCCGAAGAAGGTGATTATGAAGGAGGAGTCGACCCAGGAACCCCTTGGGAAGAGGTTCCCGATGATTGGGTCTGTCCCAAATGCGGAGCAGCAAAAGAAGATTTCTGGAAAGCAGATTGATTTTTGTTTTAGGATCAACAAAATAGCGCAACACCCCGCACTTTTTCAAAAACCTCTCAGCGGCTGAAGAGTAATGCCGCCGACAGGCTATTCTTCTTCGACATTCGCCGAAGACCCTCGACAACAATGTCGAGGGTCTTCGGTGTTCCCTGTAAAGCCTGTCTTCCATCTTTTTCTTAACTCTGCGTAATACCATTTGAAATTCGAATTAAAATACTTTCCATATTCGATAACTCCCTTGGCACGGTTTTTGAGAATACATTTTCAAAACGAACCTTTATTCAACTCTTTTATTATGAGGTACAGCCATGAAAAAAATTCTCGTCAGTGTTGCAGTCATCGGAGTTATAGGGTTGTTTGCCCAACACTATGCAAATGCCGGCCGCGGATGGTATGGAAATCCAGGCCCCGGTTGCCCCTATTGGGACAGCGGATACAGTCAAGTCCAGGATCCTGCTTCTCAAAAAGATATTGACGCCTTTCTCCAGACGACTGCCGACCTTCGCAAAACTCTAGTTATGAAGGAAGCCGAATATCAGGCACTTATGAATTCGACGAATCCTGACCCGGCAAAGGCAGGAGCGCTAACCGGAGAGATCTTCCAACTGCGCAGCCAAATTAGGGCAAAGGCTGTGGAAGCAGGCCTCCCTTCCTTTTACGGCCGAGGCGGCAATCCTGGAATGGGCAGATGGGGAGGCGGGTATGGGCAGGGCTACGGCCCTCGAGGTGGGAGAGGATTGTGCAGAGGATATATGTATTAAAAGGATGCCTTCCAACAAGAACATAGGATTCATCTGAATTTTGACAACGGTAAACAGCTTCGTTACCTACCTATAAAAAAAACCGCAGGGGCGGCATGCGTTGCTTCTGCGGTTTCTTCCGTCGGGGAAACCTGAAGGACAATGATATGCTATGCCTTTTCAACGAAAAAATATTGTGTTGATCCGCAACTGCTATGTTCCCCTCCCTTTCTGAAAATGACAAGCCCATAAGTAGAGCCATCCCCCCATAAACGCCCTTTCTTCTCCCTCATCCATTCTTCTTTTCAAAAACCAGCATCTTACCAATTGCCCCAATCTATGTAAGCGGAAGAAGAAGCTTGAATTTAATGAAATTTATGTTTATTCATCTGTGATTGGGGAATCGGTAGAGAAGGAAAGGAGGGGGGAAAAAATATTTTTTAGAAAAAATTCACGGCCCCGGGCCTTTTTTGC
>JBJKQT010000003.1:0-3964 GCA_046705065.1 Desulfocapsaceae bacterium | reverse complement strand
ATGTCTTTTGTCTCATCGGTAGCATTTTTTCTGGCTTCCTGCATTTTGGCAAATATCCTCCTTTCCTCCACTGAGGAAAAAGACGGTGTTGGGTTTTTCACGCTTGATGACTCATCCTGACCCCATGACGGGTGGGCTGTCAATAGAGCTGTGAACACGAAAAAAAAGAAAGATATAAGAGTAATTGAGAGGTATTTCATTTTTTGGCCTTTTGATGTTTTGACAGAACTTTTAATCACGAAACCTTAGAAAATATCATCGCTCATGGAAGATTACGGCTATCTCATCGAGCATGGCGGCTTCTTTTTTGTCGAGATAAAATTGCCATGCAGCATCTTGCTTCTCCTTTAATTTTTCCATGACCTTGCGTTCCTTGCTTTTCTGCAAGGTGTTTTCGCGCTCTTTCCGAACCGCTTCGTCTCTTTCGGCAAGAACTTTTTGCAGTGCCGCCAACTCGTTTTTCACAAACTCGATTCTTTCTTCATAACGTATCAGTTCAACGACCTCGATGCCTTCGGATTGACGCTGGGCTGATTCTCGAATCAACTTCTGGAAAAGAGTTTGTTTTTCCTGAAGTTGCACAAGGATCTCCGTTCGCTTCTTTTCGGCCAGAAGCAGTCGATTTTGAGCCATTTTTTCCAATTGGACACGGTAATTGAGAACTGTATTGAGAGTAAATGGTTTCATCGGAAAGATTTCTAGGCAAAGAAAATTTAGAAGAACCGGTTACTTGTCTCCGGCTCTGCGATTTTTCGTCGGTAAGCTGGAATCCTTACGCTCGTCTAACAGAACGCCGAGGCCTTCCATAGTCTGTTTCAGTGAAGTCGATTCGTCAAATTTTTGGCGAAGAAAGGTATTCATTGCGTCAATTTTGCTGATGGCAAAATCAATCCTCGGATTCGATCCCCTTGCATAGGCACCTATATTGATAAGGTCTTCAGCCTCTGCATAAGAAGCAAGGACATTTCGAGCACGTCCGGCCAGTTCCAAATGCCGTGGCGAGACGATGTCGCGCATCACCCTGCTCGTCGAGCCGAGAATATCAATGGCCGGATAATGATTTTTGGCGGCGATTTGCCGAGAGAGGACAATATGACCGTCAAGGATTGAACGGACGGCATCGGCTATGGGTTCCGTCATATCATCGCCGTCGACAAGGACCGTGTAGAGCCCGGTGATCGATCCTTGATCACGGAAATTTCCGGCACGTTCCAGAAGCTTCGGAAGAGTGGCAAAAACGGATGGAGTGTATCCTTTGGTTGTGGGAGGCTCACCGACGGCCAAGCCGATTTCGCGCATTGCCATGGCAAACCGCGTTATTGAATCCATCATAAGAAGAACATTTTTGCCTTGGCTGCAGAAATATTCAGCAATAGTGGTGGCCACAAAGGCGCCGCGCATTCGCAAAAGAGGAGATTGGTCCGAGGTCACGACGACAATGACCGATCGGCTCAGACCTTCCTTGCCCAAATCTCGCTCAATGAATTCACGCACCTCCCGACCCCGCTCACCGATTAAGGCGATTACATTGATATCCGCACGGGCATATCGGGCCATCATACCAAGCAAAACGCTTTTGCCAATTCCGGATCCGGCCATGATCCCCATGCGCTGGCCGGTGCCGCAGGTGATCAATGCATTGATCGCACGGATGCCGAGGTCGAGCGCCTCTGTGATATTTCTTCTCTCCATCGGACCCGGCGGGTACGAATAGAGTTGTTTTTCTTCCGTTAGATAAGGGGAGGGGAGACCGTCGTGAGGATTCTCCATTGCATCGATCACTCGGCCGAGAAGATTGTTGCCGACTTTGATGGTTGCACTGTCCTTGACGACATGTATCAGGCTTCCCGGTCCCAAGCCACGCAAATCACCCAACGGCATCAGGAGCGCCCTAGCATTTTGAAAACCTACGACTTCGGCAAAAACAGGCCGGCCATTGTTGAGTGGTGTGATTTTACACAGTGTTCCGATGGAGGAGTTCGGACAATATCCTTCCACGACCAATCCGACAATACGGGTGACTTTACCCGAGACTGTTATGGTCCTGCAATTTTCCAGAGATTTTGGGTTAAGAGACATCACATATGTAAGTTCGCTGTTTAGCGGGTATTCAGGTCGTCCGGAAGAGTCACTATTTCCCTTTCAGCGCATTCCCGATCATCTGCAGTTGGTTTGCAATGGTTGCATCAACCGTGCTGGTACTCGAATCTATCTTGCATCCTCCACGTTCGATGGAAGAATCCGCTCGGACTATGATATTTTCCAGGCCGTTGACGGATTCAATGAACTCCTTGGATTTGGTGTTGATCGTTGCCAGGTCATCCGGGTGAACCTGAATCACGAACTCGTCGGTTTTTACAGCCTGTTGAATAGCTTCTCGAACCGTATCGATGATGGTTCTGTCCTGTTCCGTTACAGAATGACGAATGATTTTTTCAGCTATAACCAGAACGAGATTCTGCATCTCCTCCATGCTGTTACTCAAGATCGTTTCACGAATCCGATTGATTTCCCGGCACGCCATTATCAGCGATTTTACGCTTGAGCCGAAATCCTCTTCAGACCTTGCCAGGCCATCCTCCAGCCCTTTATTGTAGGCCTCCTCTCGAAGCAGTTCAAGATCAGGCGGTTCCGGATTGTCCTCGATTGCCAAATCATCACCGGATTCACCAGTCTGCGTTTCGATTGCTTCTTTTGTTGTGGGATCCGGTGCGGAAAAATCCAATTTATCTTTTGGCTGGGCGGCTTCCTTCTCTTCTTTTCCCGAAAAACGCTGTTCATGGGGGAGCCTTTCGGCAAACTCTTTTTCTTTTTCGATGAAAGCACTATTGGTCTGAACTTTTTGAAAAGGAACCGATTCCCAGCCCCGCGGACTTTGAGGTTTTCCCGAAACGATTTTTTCAGGAACAAATAAAGGAGATTGTTTGTAAACTTTAGACAAGCTCGTCTCCTCCTCCTGTGCCGAGCACCAGCTTTCCTTCCTCTTCGAGTTTCATGGCAATCTTGACGATTGACTGCTGCATTGCCTCAACTTCTGAAAGACGGACAGGTCCCATTGCATCAAGGTCATCCCGAATCATATCGGCCGCGCGTGTCGACATGTTGGCAAAGATTTTTTCTTTCATTTCCTCAGAAGCCGTTTTCAAGGCCATGGTTAGAGAATCGTTGTTTACTTCGCGCAGAATCATCTGCAGTGAACGGCCGTCAAGGGAAATAAGGTTTTCAAAGGTGAACATCCTCTTGCGGATTTCTTCGGCCATCTCTGCATCGGACTCTTCAATTGTTTCAAGAATTTCACTATCGAGATTGTTTTCAAGATGTCCAAGAAGGTCAACAACTTTATCAATCCCTCCAAGTTGCTTTTGTTCTTTCCCGGCAACCAGCCCGATTTCGCGATGCAACGCATCTTCGATACGGTTAATGACTTCAGGTGATACCTTTTCGATTTTTGCTATTCGATAGACGACGTCGGCCCTGATTTCTTCAGGAAGACAGGCCAGAATTTCGCTTGCATGTTCCACGTGCTGGGTCGAGAGAACCAAGGCTACAGTCTGTGGATGCTCTTTCTCAAGCAAGCTTGCCACCATCCTTGCCTGCATCAGGGCAATTGTTTCAAGGGGACGGGATTCCGTGCCGGAGATGAACTGTTCCATGAGATTGTGCGTACGGGCTCCAGCATTGGTGGCTGCGATTGCCTTTTTGGCGAAATCCCCTCCTTTAATAAATAATCCGGCTGATTGAGCCATTGCCTCGTCATAACTGTCGAAAACTCTTTGTTTGATGTAATTGGGGATATGTTCGATATTGGCCATGGCTCTGGTAACCTGCCTGACTTCGGAGTCCGACAGTTCTTTGAAAATTTGAGCTGAAATCTCTTCTCCCATACAGATGAGAAAAACAGCCGCTTTATTGAGGCCTGTAAGCGTGTCAATAGCCATCGTTATCCCTCATTGAGCCAGTTTTT
>JBJKQT010000002.1:0-17955 GCA_046705065.1 Desulfocapsaceae bacterium | reverse complement strand
GGCCGCAATGATGTTTCTGGGTTCAGGCTTTATTGAGGCCTTCTGGTCATCTTTGCCTCTTTCGGCAACGTTTAAATATACCTTTGCCGGTTGCAACTGGGCTCTTGTCGCCTTCTATTTTATATTTGCCGGAAGGGGAAGGACATGAACCTGGAAAAGGTCGCCGTCAACATCCGTCCCCGTACTCCCTGGGAGGCCATCGATCTCGGCTTTTTGCTTGGAAGGCGTTGGGCACAAAGGCTTTGGACTTTGTGGATGTTCTCGGCTCTCCCAGCTCTTTTCCTCGCCATCGGGGCAGGTTGTATCCTTCCCGGCTCCAGCGCCAAATGGACACTGATTCTGTTCTGGTTTTTTAAACCCTTTTATGAGCCTCCCTTGCTCGTCTGGGTATCCAAGGCCCTCTTCGACGAACACCCCAGTGTCCGGGACACCCTCCGGGAAGCGAGAAAATCATTGAACCTGCATCGTATTCTTTCTTTGTTTTTTTTACGATTCAGTCTGTTTCGTTCGTTCTCGCTGCCCGTTGTCCAGCTGGAAAAACTGGAAGGGAAAAAGAAAAAACAGCGCCTGGCCCTTTTGCAAGATGCTTCTGAAACCGCCGTTTTGCTGACGATTTCGGGTTTTTTGTTGGAAATCACTCTTACGTTCTCTTTTTTGATAATCCTTTTTATGCTTATACCGGACGAACTGCGCTGGGTGAACTTCGGTAAATTCGTTTTCCTGCCGGATAAATGGCTTCTGCTGGTTTGCTATCTGGTCAGCTGCTCCATTATTGCTCCGCTTTATGTTTGCTCAGGCTTTATGATGTATATCTCCAGACGGGTTCGCCTGGAAGCCTGGGATATTGAAATCGGCTTTAAAAGGATACGGCAGAGGCTGGAACGACAGAAAAACGGCATCATACGTGCCGTAGCACTGTTATTGATCACCTTTGCCCTTTCCGCCGCACCCGGAATCGCAGGCGCCGATCAACCCGATCCGCAATCAGCGAAGGCCGCCATAACCAAAGTACTCGAGCAAAAGGATTTCGGCCAAAAAATCACGGTGTACCGCTGGGTTCCAAAAAAAAATGACACCCCGAAAAAACAGTCGAATTGGTCGGAATTCTGGATAAAATTTTTCACCTTCCTCGCAGATATTTCCAAACAGATCGCACCATTTGCAGCCAGGTACGGAGAGATTCTTTTATGGAGCTGCGTGGGTGTCCTTATCGCCTTTCTCCTTATAAAATATTCGAAATTTCGTCTCTGGTTAGACCAGCGTTTTCCTTCGCATAAAGGCGATTACAAACCGCCGGAAATCCTGTTCGGTATGGACCTCAGACCTGAGAGTCTCCCTGAACGAATAGATACCTTTTGCCTGCAACTTCTTGAAGAAGGAAAAAAACGTGAGGCCTTAAGCCTGCTCTATCGAGGTACGCTCTCAATCCTTGTCAACCGGTGCCGTTTGGAGATCCGCTCCTCCTTTACCGAAGGCGAATGTTGTCTGGAGGTGCATAAAAACCGCCCGGAACAAGAGTCGCTGTTCTTTAACGAGCTTACTTCACAATGGATTTTCCTCGCCTTCGGGCATCGGAACCCGGCAACCGAGACCTGCCGGAGCCTGGTCAGCCGATGGGAATCGTTGTATGGGGTGCTGTCATGAATGTTCGAAGCCCTCTGCAAAAGATACGAACATCCTGGATAGTGATACCGGTGCTCGCAGTCGCCGCCGTGGCTTTGGGCACTTTTTGGTTTCTGCACAATTTTGAGAAAAAAGCCTTTGAAGAAGTGGAAGGCGGCTCTCCGGCCGCTTGGAAAAACCCGCTGCTCGCTGCCCGGAAATATCTTGAGGCCTCAGGTAAAAAGGTAGTCGGCTACCATGGAATCGACCATCTTCTACCGCTGCCTCCACCTGACGGCGCCCTCTTTATCCGCCGGCTTCCTCGAGGCTTGGGCAAAGACCTCAACGACCAGCTCTTTTCCTGGGTAGAATCGGGAGGCCATCTCCTCATTACTCCCGATTATCGGCAAAACGACACGCCTGAAAATTATGCCATCCTGCACCGATTGGGTGTGCAGAGACAAAAGGATGGTGCCGATTGCAAATGCCCCCCCAAAAAAAACAAGGCAACCGACGACGAAAAATCCAAAAATACGAAAAACCTGCCGACTTCCCAAACGAAAAAACTGCCGATCAATAGCGGCTATCACCCTTTTGATTCGATCATCGATCTGACCATCGACGGTTTCCCTATCCATCTCAAATACTTCGGAGCTCACCTTCTAGAAGATAAAAACAACGCGGCCTCATTCAGGATAAATGGCTCATATCGCATCAAATACCGCGACAAGAAAGATGCGGACCGTGAGGACAACAACACCATAAAAGAAAAAAGCGGAAACTGGCTGCTTGAATACAAAGTAGGTTCCGGAAAGATAACCGTGCTCAGCGAAAGCGGGCTTTTCACCAACCAAACCATAGGCGACTACGATCATGCCTTTTTCCTCTCCTGGCTGCTGAAGGACGACCATGCTGTCCGGCTGCTCATCTCCTCGGAGGCAAAAGGTCTGCCTGCCATTCTTTGGGACAAGATGCCCTTTTTCTGGGCATCTGTGGCCTTGGCTATCGTCCTTGCGCTCTGGCGGATGCAGAAACAAAGCGGAACCCTCGTCCGAGTCCGGACGGATGAGCAACTCAATATCCTGGCCCATATAGACGCTTCAGGCATGTTCAGCTGGCGGATTGAAGGAGCCCGGTCCACCATTGCCTCCAATCGGAAAGCCATGCTGCAGCGATGGAACGGAAGCAAACCCGGGCCGGATTCCGAAGAGGAATCCCGCCGTCTTTCCGTAAGGCTGGTTTCCAAAGCCGGAATTTCCGAAAAAGATGTTTTCGATGCTTTTCAAATGCGCATCGACAGCGAACAGGATCTTATAAAAACAAGCAGGGCGCTTCAAAAGATAGACCGGCGCCTCCACGGTGGAGAATCGACCCAACATGACAGATAGCAAAACAACGAACGGTTTTTTGTTTGAAGAAGGCATAAAAAAGATCACTGCCTTGGAACAGGAACTGAAGAAAAGTGTCGTCGGGCAGGATCGGGTGGTCAAGGAGATGGTCATAGGCATGCTCGCGGCAGGGCACATCTTGATAGAAGGCGTCCCCGGCCTCGGCAAAACCCTGTTGGCAAGAACCCTGGCCAAAGCTGCCGGATCCAAATTCAATCGGATCCAGTTTACGCCCGATCTTATGCCGAGCGATATTACCGGCCATTCGCTTTTCGACATGAAGGAAAACACCTTCAAAATAAGAAGAGGGCCGATCTTCTGTCATTTTCTGCTGGCCGATGAAATCAACAGGGCACCTGCCAAATCGCAGGCCGCTCTCTTAGAAGCCATGCAGGAACAGCAGGTGACCATCGAAGGAAAATCTCTTCCTCTGATCCGGCCTTTCCTGGTTATGGCAACCCAAAATCCCATTGAACAGGAAGGCACCTATCCCCTGCCCCAGGCCCAAACCGACCGTTTCATGTTCAAAATCTATATCGATTACCCGAACAGTTCCGATGAGGAAAAAATTGTCCATACCGTCACCAAAAGTTCCATCGGTGATGGGCTGGATCGTTCTATTGCCACCGTCCTTGAACCGGAAGATGTTCTGGCCTTGCAGCAATTGCTCACAACAATGACAGTGGACGACCGCATTGTGGACTATGTGGTGAAGATCACCAGAACAACGAGAAGCTGGAACGGAATCGATTACGGCGCCGGTCCGCGGGGAGCGATCAACCTGCTGCGTGCCGCCCGCGGCAGCGCCATTGTAAACGGACGAGACTACGTTACCCCCGATGATGTCAAGTGCATTGCCATGCCGGTGTTGCGCCACCGGATCAAACTCTCGGCCGACATGGAGATTGAAGGCTATACCGCAGATCAGGTTTTGACGGAGGTTCTCAACAGTGTCGAAGCGCCGCGTCTTTAAAGGGACCTCCCGTTACGTCAAAAAGGCTTCTCCGGCGTCGAGGTTGTCATGATCCTTCCCACCCGCCTCCATATCGTGCTCTGGAGCAGCCTCTGCCTCGTGGGATTTTGCGCCTTCATCGTCCCCGTTGTCGGGCATCTCTGGGTCATGGCGGCAGGTCTTACGCTCGGAGCCGCCTTTTTGGACGGACTTTTCTGTTTGAGACGTCCGCCGGTTGTGCTCAAACGGGAAATCCACCATAACCTGCCGGTTACTGTCTGGAGTAAAGTGACTTTGCAAATTATAAACAATGGAATCCACAGTTTGTCACTCGAGCTTCACGATCGATGCCCCCACGAGTTTACCGTCAAAAACCAGCCGCGGTCTGTACGTCTCACACCAGGACAGCATGCTTCAATTGACTATGAGGTTTTCCCGACCAAGCGAGGCCGTTATATCTTCACTGGTGCCGACATTTTCGTCGACGGCCCTCTTCACCTGTGGCAGAAGAAGTGGATCTTCCCTTTGTCCAGCGAAACAAATGTTTTTCCTAATTTCAGAGAGATACATCACTTTGCGCTGCTTGCCACCCATCATCACCTCAGTATGATGGGCATAAAAAAGCTTACCAGACGCGGGGAGGGAAGCGAATTTCATCAACTACGCGAATACCGTCAAGGTGAAAGCCTGCAAAAAATCGACTGGAAAGCCACTTCACGCTACAGGCGGCTAATATCCAAAGACTATCAGGACGAGCGCGATCAGCAAATTGTCTTCGTTCTCGATTGCGGCCGCAGAATGCGGCATGTCGACGAGGGAAAAAGCCATCTTGATCAAGCCTTGAACAGCATCCTGCTGCTTGCCTATGTCGCCGCCCGCCAAGGCGACGGGGTGGGTTTTTATTCGTTCGGAGGCACGCAGAAATGGTTGCCTCCCAGCAAACAGGGAGACTCCGTCCGGGCACTGCTGCTGGCCATGTACGATGTGCAATCATCCCCCGATGCATCGGATTACCTGCAGGCTACGCAAGATCTCCTGGCCCTGCAAAACCGCAGGTCACTGGTAATCATCATCACGAGCAGCCGGGCCGAAGATCATCATGACCTTCTGACAATGACCAGACAGCTGCGCCGTAAGCATTTAGTCGTTTTGGCAGATCTCAGAGAGAATATCCTGGACGAAACCTTGCAGGCCCCGATTTCAAGCTTCAGCGATGCACTACGTTATGAGGCATTGCACCACTATCTTAACGAACGTAAGAGCCTTTTACAGGAATTGAAACACGCGGGAGTCCGCGCCTTGGATGTAACAGCAACACAGCTGCCGGCAGCCATTGTCAACTCCTATCTGGAGATCAAGGGCGCCGGCAGCCTCTGAACCGTCAAGAAAGAAAGCCGCCGATTTCCTTCACGTCAGCTGTTATGATAGAGTTCCAGATTGTGTTTAAGTTGACCAATCTGCAGGCTCAGGGGTATGCATCTGTCTTTACCCAGACAGTCTTCGGCTTCGTTTTCCTCAAGGAAGGTTTTCAAATGTTGATGACCGTCTTGCATATCCACAGTCCATGCATGATTATCTTTATCGTAGTCAACTTGAAAATCCACACCACATTTTCCTGCTTCGGGTATAATCGATTCTATTTTTTTGCAGATATCTTCTTTAGATGCCATGGTAGTATCTCCTCTGCAGCTTGTTGGACAGATTATTTCGCCTAATATACCACAATGTAGGCATTGCCATGACGAAATCAAGTCTGCCCAAAAGGAATACTTTTCTCAAAATTTGTTTGATCTCTTAACATTCCTCCAAACTGACACAGTGTTCATGACAAATGCGGGCAGCCGAATTACTCGACCAAGAGGACTTTTGCCCCTTTGATCTTGCGGGTCTTGAGCTCAAGCAGGGCTTTGTTCGCCTCTTCCAAACCGAATTTCTGAATTTCGGGGTGAATTTTCATTTCAGCCGCAAGAAGAAGAAATTCTTCAACATCTCTTCGACTGATATTGGCAACGCTTTTGATCTCTTTTTCCAACCAGAGATGGGTGGGGTATTCCATGGTCAGAAGAGCGTCTTTGTCTCCGTCCTCCTTGCCGATGGCGTTGATCACCAACCTGCCCCCGGGCTCGAGGTTTGCCAAAGCGGCAACTACGGGTTGCCAAGCCGGTGTGGTGTCGATGATGCAATCCATCTTTTCCGGCGCACGCTCCAAAGTATCACCGGCCCAGGAGGCGCCGAGTTCCAGAGCGAATTTTCGCTGCCGTTCGCTTCTGGCGAATACGAAAATTTTAGAATTCGGATACCTGTGCAGTGCCATCTTGAGAACGAGATGGCCGGAAGCGCCGAAACCGGTCAGGCCGAGATTTCGACAATCCTCAAGGCCTGCCAATCGCAGTGAGCGATAGCCGACGGCTCCGGCACAGAGCAGGGGTGCCGCTTCAAAATCGCTGAAACCTCTCGGAATACGATGGGCAAACCCTTCAGGTACGGTCATATACTGGGCATAACCTCCGTTAACATCCCTCCCTGTTGCCCTGAAATCCGGACACAAATTCTCTCTTCCGGACCGGCAGAACTTACACATCCCGCAGGCTGAATAAATCCAGGCGATCCCGACCCGTTCGCCGACAGCAAACATTTGGGCAAGGCTGCCGGCTGATTCGACGCGCCCTACCACCTGATGTCCGAGGATCAGTGGCAGATGAAGCGGTGGAGTCCTGCCTTCGATTATATCCAATTCGGTATGACAGACCCCGCAAACACTCACTTTAACAAGTATTTCGCCGGCTGCCGGACGAGGGACCGGGAGTTCTGTCAGCTCAAGGGGCGCATGATTTTTTTCAAGATCACACAGTGCATTTAAGACCATCGCTTTCATGTAAATTTGCCTATTAAGGTTCTCTTGAATGATGACGTATCGGAATCAAGCTTTTTTCTGATCTGTCTTCTTCCCTATCCACTTTTGGAAAAATCATTTAGAGTAAATTTACCGTCCCTGATTCCGTTCACTCAACGGCAATCTCCCGGTACAAGGAAAAACTTATGCAAATGGAGAATACGAATGATCTTTAAAGTCCTAAGGAAAAAGCCGTGAAAAAGCTACCATTTCTTACCATTTTATTTTGGTTGTCGATTATATTGCTTTATCGATTTGCCCCCCACTTTATTCTAAAGGAATATATTCAATATCCTCTACTCATTCTTCTTTCCATCCTTCTTCCGGTAAGTTTCTGGCTGAAAATCCAGGAGAGGAAAAGATATCAGTCGCTCCTATTTATCGGCATATTTCTTTTCAACCTCTCTTTCCTGTTCTTTGCTCTTGCAAAAAATTATACGGCGCAAAGGACGCTTGACAGTGCCTCAATAAAAGGAATTCATCCGGAACTTGCCGAAATGTTAACCACCGGAGAAACACTTGAAAAGAGACGGCTTGCCGCTCGTTTTATTTACCTAAGACATGCGGTCGCCTTGCCGTATAAATCTCCAGAAGGGAACTATATCCTTTATACCCCCAGCCAGTCCGACACAGATCAATACAGAGCGAATTTTATCAAAGACACCCATACAGACGTTTTACGAATGAATGCAACGCAGCAGATGTTGGGGGCCTTTCTCTATCTGATTCTTCATGCCGGGCTCTTTCTGATCCTGATCGTTTTCCTGATCGTCTATGAATACAAAGGGGCTCCGGAAAAATAAAATGGAAAAAAGTCGTGCAGACCTGATAAATCTATTGTTGCTTCTGCATCTCATCTGCCGGGTTTTTATAATAGACGGGGTTGGTGTTTTTGGTCGGACCGCTCCGCTGGAAATAGTTGGCGATTTCGGACGGAAGGCTGGCAAGGCTCTTCCCGGTGAAATACCTGTATCCGTAAAGTACGGCCAAAATAACCAGAACATAAAGAGCTATTTTTTTCAGCAGCTTAGACATAATATTCTATCCATTAGCCTCATTGATCATAATTCTATGGATCTTGACTCCTGATTTCCACAGGGCGTCCAACATCTTCTCCATTTCAGCTCCCTGGACACGTACGGTCAGCAGCTGATAGTGCTCACTCAGATCGGTATACAGGGCAACGGACCTGACGATCATATCGAAGTCCCTGAATATTTCCAATGTTTCGTAGAACTCTTTGGCATTCTTACCTATCTTCAATTCGATTCTCGCTCCATCCTCTTCGGCGCCAAGGATGTCGATAAGGGCGCGGCAGATGTCGGATTCTGTTATAATCCCGATGAGCTTTCCATCACGAGCGACAACCGGAACACCGCCGATTCTGTTTTTGCGCATGATATCGGTCACCGTCTCCAGCGGATCCATCTGGTCGACTGTGATGGGGCTTGCCGCCATGACCGCGGCAACCGGAGCTTCAGGACCTATTACTGCATCGTCAATGGAGGGATCGATGGGCATGGCCTTCATGATATCTTCCCTTGTGATGATTCCCACAAGTGCATTTTCACTGTCCACCACCGGCAAACGACGGACAACATGTTGCCGCATCAAGCTATCCGCCTCAGCCAGTGTTTGATCCTGCATCACAACAACCGGGTCTTTTTTCATCCAGAGCTTGACAAACATGGTCCTCCCTTCTAAAGCGGTTCGCCGGTTATGGCATGGGTTATCTTATCGATTTTAAATCGCGTTCTGTGCTGATTCAGCGCAAGAGTCTTGGTCATATTGCCGATTCGCAACCGTGTCCCGGCGTGAATTTCGCCATATACGATAATTTCCGCATCATTGTCGATGGCAAAATCTTCCGACATGGAACTTACAGGGGAGCCCGGAATCAGGTTCAGAGAGGCCAATTCGCTTTTTGCCGTAATCAATTCCTGCTCCATGTCGATCATCTTCTCTGACTTCTGCGTCTCAGAACCATGCCGTTGCAGCCAAAGTGCTGTTTGTTCCATTAGATAGACGATCTTTTGGTGCAGTTCCTGATATCGCTGATATCGTTTTATGTCCGTCCCTACCGCTACCTCGGCGCTGGTTGCGATTTTCGAACCGATTTCACCTGCGGTAAGGGAGCCGCCGCAGATGATCCTTCCCCCGACGATCTTGGTCTTGGGTTCCCCCACGATATTACCGTCGGCAATGATTGCGCTGTAGTACGAGCTGTTTCTTATCACAACGTTTCCGCCGGCATGAATGGTCCCATTTTCCGTAAAATTGATATCCACATCTCCGCGGATATTGACCACTGAACCGGTCCCGACGATCCCGCCTTTGACTACCAAATTGCCGTGCGAATTGATCGTCGCCGACTGGATGTCGCCGCCGATCACGATGTCGCCACGAACCGAGACGACAAAATCCTGTTTGATGGAACCGCCTATCTCGACAGAATTTTTCGAATAGATATTTCCGGTGTTAAAATCGACATCCCCGGATATCGTCTGTTTGGACGAGACCCTGATGGTGTTCTCGTTAACCATCGAAACAACGCCGGCTTTCAGAGCCCGCACCGTCTGGTCATCCTCATGATAAACCGCATCTTCGGAAACTCTGACAGTAATATCTCGGCCTTCCCTCTGGGCAATCAGCTGCCCCATCACATTCTTCCCGGGGATCCCCTTGGTCTCTTTGATCTTAGTCGCTATCAACTGTCCTTCTTCAACACTTACAAACATCCGGCGTTCCCTGAAATCGATACTTCCGTCGCCCCGTATCTTGCCGGGTGTGGCCCCTATCTCAATCTCCATGCGTAGATGGGCATCATAACCGTTTATCGGCGGCATGGCATGCGCCACAATCAAATCGATGACCGGTTTTTTTCCCAGCATCGCCTGATCAAGTGCTTTTTTCAAAAAACGTTGATCGATGCCATACACGACTCCAGCTTCTCTGAGAATGCGAACCAAGTCTTCAATTTTTAACTCGGGAGCATCGCCAATCGGCGGATACAGCGTGATGGCGGCTTTCATCCTGTCTTCGGGCACCGTGACCATCGGCGCCACTGAAACAGTTGCCATGTGCTGTGCATCTTCTTCTTTCAGGTCGATGTGCGGGTAGCCGGTCACTTTGGAAAGAATGGATTGACCACCGGCGGAGAGTTCACAGTTGTCGGCTGCAACCAACCGGACATGCGCTGCTTTAGACTTTTCTGCAGCTGCATCATCCGATTTGTCATGGATTAGGGAAACCACAAGCTGTCCAGGACGGACAAGCTGTGTTATTTCAAGATCACGCGTTAAATCATCATCCTGAATGGTCAGAACTTCTGAAAGTACATGAAACTGAATGGGGATATTTTTCTTATCAAGGACGGCCATTTTTTCCCCGATAATGTTATACAGCCATAACCCGTTTTATCGGATCACCTCCTTGGCTCTCCGATACTTCTCTTGTTATAATATATCGTCACTATAATTGTAACCTTAAACCCCCCGAAAGAATAAATATTTTCAAAAAAACAACAAAAATAGGAAACTATATATTCTGTCTTTTCGTGGGGATAAAACAATATTTATATAAAATTAACATGTTATTGGCTGCTAGAGATAAAGTTAAAAGAGGAAACGGCAAGGGGAAGCTGACCGTGGGCTTCCCCTTTTTTAACGATTTGTTACTTATTTGCCAAGACCAAGATCGCGTCCGAAAGTAAACGCCTTCGAAAGTGTGTCCTCCTGGGACAGGATATCATCTTTGGCCCGGGTTCCCACAGCCTGTATTCGAGGTCCCAAGGTAAATCCGAGGAAGGCATACACTTTCTCCTGATAATCGAAATACGGTTTGAACAAAGCGGCATCCGGATTGCCCTGGGTATACACAAAGGCGATTTTCTTTCCTCCACCCAGGCGGCTTTCATACTGCGGAGTCAACAGACGGCAGAGCCTGTCCATAAAAACTTTTGTTGTTCCTGTCACTTGCCAGACATAAATCGGCGAACCCAGTACAATGACCTCACTTTCCTGGATGGCATCCACTACCCGGTCCATGTCATCTTTCATCACGCACTCTCCCGTGGCCCTGCAGTTGCCACAACCGCGGCAGAAATTGATCGAGAGATCCGAGAGTTTTATAAAATTCGTTTGAGCGCCCGCTTCTTGTGCGCCGGCCAGTACTTTCCGCACCAGCTTTTCGGTGTTGCCGTCTTTACGTGGACTTCCTTCAATTCCTAAAATCTTCATTTGTCTATTCTCCTTTTCTACTTTCCATTTCGTTCTCTCCGGCTTCGGACTTCCGGCTCTTGTCTCCAACCCGCATTTCTCATGAGCCATTAAGATCGTGGTGTTAGAGACGACCAATGGAAAACTCCTCCTGTCTCATGTCTTCGTATTGCAGGCATCTCCCGTAATTACGTCGTATCTTTTTTCATGTCTTTACCCATGTGATGGATATCCGCATTCATATTGGATCGATGTTTCTTTGTCAATCCGCAATTCAATGGTATAGTTCGTGACGATTTTCTTTCTCAACGATCCTCAAGTTCTTTTTTAAATGGTTCTGACACTAATAACGGCCAGACAAATGGAAATCGACTGGACGACCATGGAGTGAAAGACTGTGGCACTTGTTAAACGCAACGAGCTTCCGGCCATCATCGATGCCATTCGGAAGGGGCAAAAGCAGCAAGTCTATCTTTTTTTCGGAGAGAGGTATCTCTGTAAGGAAGCAGCCGATCAGTTGCAAAAGACTCTTTTGGAAGCTTCAGCCGGGGCAGTCCACGCCATAGACGGCGATCAGGAAGATGTTTCCAGGACGCTTGCCCGGTTAATGAGTTTCAGTCTCCTGCCCGGGCTGCAAATCTATCGGGTCACGGACAGCCGACTTTTTCAATCAAAAGAGATGGGTTCCAGCCTTTGGGATAAAGCCGTGCGGGAATTCGAGGCGGACAGACAGGCCCCGGCACTGAGGTATCTTCTCAATATGCTGAGCCTTGCAGGTATTCCGCCCGATAATGAGGAACTCTTCTCCGAGATGAGCTCTGAACAATGGCAGATCCTTTTTGCAACCGCCAAGCCGGAGAAAGACGTCAGTTGGGCTGATAGGCTTGTAAGGGAAGCCGGCGGGCAAGCCCTGCCGAAAGGCGCTACGGAAAATATGGCCGAGCGATTTCAGGAAGTCTTCACCCGAGGATTGCCGGCGCAGAATATACTGATCCTGACTGCAGAGAGTGTTGATAAACGCAAACGTCTTTTCACTCATATCAAAGAAAACGGCATCATCGTTGACTGTTCGGTGGAAATGGGGTCGGGAGCCGCAGCCCAAAAGGTACAAAAAGAGGTCTTGCTGGAGATGATGCAGAAAACGCTTGCCGGATTCGGCAAGAAGATCGAGCCCAAGGCCATGAACATGTTTTTGGAACGGGTCGGTTTCCACCCGGTGGCGGTGGTTATGGAAAGTGAGAAGCTCGCCCTTTATGCCGATAACCGGTCGCTCATCACCGCCGATGACCTTGAGATCATGGTGGCCCGCAGCCGGGAAGACGCCTTGTTCGAGTTGACCGATGCGTTCGGCAAACGGCAGGTGGCAAGGACGCTCGTGACAATGCACCATCTCTTGGAAGCCGGGATTCACAGCCTGGCAATCCTTGCTGCCATGCGTAATTACCTGAGAAGACTTTTGATCTTTCGCTCTCTGCAACTTCGTCCGGAACCCTTTTGGCAACAAGGTATGAGCGCTCAGCAATTCCAGGGGAAATATCTCCCTGCCTTAAAACAGACAGGAGAGTGGACCGAGCTGCTCAAAGGACATCCCTACGCTCTTTATATGAGTTTTACAAAGGCCGCCGAATTCTCCTGTTCTTCGTTGAAAAAATGGCTCGAACTTCTGCTTCAGGCCGAGTATCGCCTTAAAGGCTCCCCTCTTCCCCAACATGTCATCCTGGACGACGTCATGCTCACCTTGCTGCGCTCGGCAGCTTCCCGATGAAGAACAATTGAAAAGGTGCCTGCCTTCCGGCAACTTGAATGGAATTTCGGAATCCTGCAGCCTGCCAAAAAATATTGTATCGCCTTTTGGGAACTGTGGTAAAATACCCTTGTCAGGAATACGGGAACACGAAGACGGCATTTCCAGCACCGATAACGTTGCAAAAGGACATTTCGTTACTATTTTTCCTGTAAGGCCGGAATCCGCGAACAGACAGCAACCTTTCGAGAATTTAACATGAGCAACCCCAAAGAAGAAGGATCGGTATTTGCGCAGGACCGAACCGATATCAAGGAGCCGTCATTTTTCAAAGTGTTATTGCATAATGATGATTATACCTCGATGGAGTTCGTGGTTTCCATCCTGGAACAAATTTTCAACAAATCGACCATCGAGGCCACAAGGATCATGTTGAATGTGCATAACGAAGGCATTGGGATTGCAGGGGTTTACACCCGGGAAATCTGCGAAACAAAAATAGCCATAGTTCATGAATTGGCAAGGAAAAACAATTTTCCTCTACGCTGTTCCATGGAACCGGCATAACGATAACATATTTGAGTACGCGACCATGCTGAGTAAGACATTGGAAATGGCCCTTATCCGGGCGATCAGAGAAGCCAAAAGCTATAATCACGAATATGTGACCGTGGAACACATGCTCTACGGGCTCCTCTATGACGATTTAGCCAGATACATCATCCGTGAGTGCGGCGGGTCCATCGAGAACCTGAAACAGCGGCTTGAAAAGTTCTTTTCCGGAGAGATCCCGCGTCTCTCTTCGGATGATAATAGCAACAACAACGAACCCGCTCAGACGCTGGCCTTCAACAGGGTTCTGCAAAGGGCGGTCGCCCATGTTCAGAGCTGCGGAAAACAGGAAGTCGACAGCGGCGACGTGCTGGTTTCCATCTTTTCCGAGGCGGAATCCCACGCCGTATATTTCCTGGGTTCCGAGGGGATAGGGAGGATGGCGGTGGTGAACTTCGTCTCCCATGAACTCCCTCAGCACCTGCAACAGGAGCCATTGGCCAAACCCCCGGAAGGTCCCGAGAAAAAAGAAAAGGGTGCCGAGGAAAAAGCACTTCAGGATTTCACTGTCAATCTTGCTCTTCAGGCAGCCGAAGGCAAGCTTGACCCTCTGGTAGGGCGTGAGACGGAGATCAGCAGAATCATGCAGGTTCTCTGCCGACGAAAGAAAAACAACCCGATTCTGGTGGGTGAGCCTGGTGTCGGCAAGACGGCCATTGCAGAAGGCCTGGCCTTGCGCATCCATCAGGATAAGCTGGCCAGGGATGCCGGAGAGAAAGAGATTGTCCCCGACCTGTTGCAGGATGTGGAAATTTATCTTCTCGATATGGGCTCCCTGGTTGCCGGAACCAAGTACCGAGGCGACTTCGAGAAACGTTTGAAAAACGTCGTTTCAGCCATCGAAAAAAAGAAAAACGCTATCCTCTTTATCGATGAGATGCACACGGTAGTCGGGGCAGGTGCAACCAGCGGCGGATCCATGGATGCTTCCAATCTACTTAAACCGGCCCTGCAGGCGGGAATTCTGCGCTGCATAGGATCGACCACTTACGAGGAGTACAAAAACCATATCGAGAAGGATCGGGCGTTATCGAGACGTTTCCAGAAAATCGACGTCGAGGAGCCGTCGGTTGACGATACCAAGCTGATTTTGCAGGGACTCAAGCCCCAATACGAAGAGCATCATCAGATTAAATATTCGAGAAACTCCATTGCCGCGATGGCAGAACTGGCCGACCGCTATATCAACGAGCGATTCCTGCCCGACAAGGCCATCGACGTAATGGACGAGGTCGGCTCGCTTTTCCGGCTCGAAGGGCGGTTGCACAGAATGGTCAAGGTCAGCGACGTCGAAAAAGTTGTCTCCAATATGGCACGGATTCCAGCCAAAAGCAGCAACCGCTCTGAAACCGAATCCTTAAAAGACCTGCCGGAGAAGCTTAAGGACGTAATCTTCGGACAGGATGAGGCCATCGATGCCGTGGTAAAAGCCGTCAAACGCTCTCGGGCGGGTCTTGGCAATCCGGAGTCTCCGACAGGGTGTTTCGTGTTCGCAGGTCCCACGGGAGTGGGCAAGACGGAGGTTGCACGGCAGCTGGCACGGGTACTTTCCGTACATTTCGAACGTCTCGATATGAGCGAATACATGGAAAAACATGCCGTTGCTCGTCTGATAGGCGCCCCTCCGGGGTATGTCGGCTTCGACCAGGGTGGTCTGCTGACCGAAGCAATCCGCAAGCACCCCTATTCGGTTCTGTTGCTCGACGAGATAGAGAAGGCCCATATGGACATCTATTCCATCCTTCTGCAGGTCATGGACCATTCGGCACTCACCGACAACTCCGGAAGACGCGCCGATTTCCGGAATGTAATAGTGATAATGACCACCAATGCCGGAGCGCGGGAGATGAGCACCACCTCCATCGGGTTTGTCACAGACGGCGCCAAGAAGGGAGAAGCCCAACAGGCAGTGACCAAACTGTTCTCGCCGGAATTCCGCAACAGATTGGACGGGATCATCTCCTTCTCCCCATTGAGTACGGAATCCGTGGAACTGGTCGTTGACAAACTGATCGGCGAGCTGCAAAATCAGTTGGCTGAAAAAAGGGTGTCCATCGTGTTGAGCCCCGAAGCCAGAAGCTGGCTTGCCAAGAAAGGCTACGATCCTGTTTATGGTGCACGTCCTCTGAGGAGACTCATCATGAAAGAGATCGGAGACGTGCTGACTGAAGAAATTCTTTTCGGACAGCTGGCCCACGGCGGCGAGGCCAAGGTGGATTTGACCGATCAGAACCTGAGTTTTACTTACACTAAATAAAACGAGCCATCCGGCCGGTCTTCCTTCTCGTGACCGGCGGGATAGTTGTATGTTGGAGGAAGCAGGGGATTTTGATGTCTCTTTTTTATTGTCCTCTGCTCTGCATGATAAACCTGCACCGACTTCCGCACCTTCAATCCGTTGAGATCATCTGATGGTTGAGCTGAAAATTACCCGCACTCCCCCCTCAGGCAACTCCCGTGGTGGAGACAAGTGATCGAAGATCATGGAGATAGCCAAAATCCACAGGGCCGACAAATTAGACAACCTTCTTGTTTTCAAGGCCACTTACCATAGATTCCAATTCAGCAGGCATAGCCATGAGGATTTCGCTCTGGGCCTGATGGATCAAGGAGTGCAATGCTTCTCCTGCCGGGGCCGCACACACCATGTACTCCAAGGGAACATGATAACAGTCAACCCCGACGAGATCCACGACGGGAAGTCGGCTGATAAAAATCCTTACCGGTACCGGCTGCTCTACATCCCCTCAACGCTGGTTGAAGAGATCGGCGCTGCAGCAGGCAACAAGATCACAAGTCAATATTTTCGCTCCCCGGTCACTCGAGACCGGGATCTGGCTGCCCGCCTCGGCTATCTCTTCATGATGTTTGAAGATCCTCTGTCAGATGAAGTGGAAACCCATACGGTTTTTTTGTCCCTTCTCAACGATCTTTTCCTGCGGCATGGCACGGAAGCGAAACAACCGAGCACCGCTGCGGCAAGCATTCCCACATCGCTTGAAATGGCCCGGGCCTATATCCAGGACATGGCAGGTGAAAATATCCATCTTAACGACATGGCAAAGGCGGCCGGTCTTTCCCGATACCATTTTCTCCGCAGCTTCACGCTAGCTTACGGAATATCGCCCCATGCGTTTCTTCTTAACAGGAGGCTGCAAATGGCAAAAACCGCCCTGCGGGGCGGTCGATCGATTTCCGATGCAGCCATGACGACCGGTTTTTTCGACCAGAGTCATCTCACCAGGCGTTTCAAGGCAGCCTTCGGCATCACTCCCCGCCAATATCAAAAGGCAGTCGGATAATTATCTCTGCCCCCGCCTTCAATTCTTTTCCGACCGGACAGGCAAAAGGTATTCAACGAAGCAATATTGTCCAAGATTTTGCCCGGACCAAGTGGTACTTTCACGGCATGACATATTCACGCTCGGAAAATTTAGCCCAACTCCACGCTGGCTTCATCGCCAACCTCGTGGTTGCGGCAAGCGTTGGCTCCTACGGCAGTGTTCTTGGCCTGCTGGCGGCAAAAAAAGGACTTACCTGGCTCCAGTTGTTGGGAATGAACCTCAGTGTCTTTGCCGGCTCGGCCCAGTTCGTGATGATCGATATGTGGCTGCCGCCTTTGCCGATCCTGGAAATCACGCTGGCGGTGATGGTTATCAATATGCGCTACCTGCTCATCGGCGCTTCCCTCAACCCGCTTTTCTCAGGCCGCTCGTTCTGGCACAAGGCGCTTTTCATGCATCTGGTGGCCGATGAAAATTGGGCCATGACCATGGCGCGTTTTCATCAGGAGAAGGTGACGACGTGGTTTCTTTTTGGCGGTGGGCTCTGCGTTCAGGCTGCCTGGTGCTCGGGAACGCTGATCGGTCACGAGCTGGGAGCCGCCGTCGGCAACCCGGAGCGATTCGGGCTCGACTTCGCCTTCGTAGCCGTGTTCACCGCCTTGGTCTTCAGCTTCTGGAAAGGCAAGGAGGATCTTCTTCCCTGGCTTGTCACGGCACTATTGGCCATCATTACCTCGCGTCTGGTTCCCGGCCGCTGGTATATCATCACCGGCGGCATCGGCGGAGCATTGGTGGCAGCCCTGATGCCGCAAAGAGACCGGCAGCGGAGAAAGGACGGGTATGTCTGACGAAAGCAGAGTCGTTGTGGTCATAGCCTGCGCGGCGTTTGTCACCTACGGATTACGCCTCGGCGGTCTGCTTCTGGCCGAACGCCTGCCCAAAACCGGACGGTTCAAGCGTTTCATGGATGCTCTTCCCGGGACCATCCTCCTCTCGCTCATCGTCCCGGCCGCTCTTGCCGCCGGTTTCTGGGGTTGGGTCGCAACCCTCGCCTGTGCGCTCTGCAGCCTGAAAACCGGCAATGTCTTTGTCTCCATGCTCCTTGGTGTGGCCATAGTTGCAGCAAGCCGTTATTTCGGCTTTTAAAACCTGATTCCACGCACATTTTTGGGAAAACCCGTGAAGAACAGGCCGTCTTCTGGTATATGAAAGGCTCGATTTTCCGGATTTCTCTTTATAGGAATACTATGTTTTGCGAGATTG
>JBJKQT010000001.1:0-5390 GCA_046705065.1 Desulfocapsaceae bacterium | reverse complement strand
CATGGTTTGATTCGGGGCAATGACCTTGAGCTGGGCCGCGACGCAGACACGGGAGGGCAAATAACCTATGTCCTCGAGTTGGCGAGGGCCTTGGGGCGCAATAAAGATGTGGAACGCGTCGAGCTGCTGACACGTCTTATCGAAGATCCGGACGTGTCGCCGGACTACGCCCGCCCAAGAGAAGAGCTGGGGCCGAACGTTTCCATAATCCGACTGCCTTTCGGCCCTAAGCGATATATCCGAAAAGAACTTTTATGGCGTCATCTCGACCATCTTGTGGATCGTTGTCTCCTTTACCTGCGCAGTCAGCATAAACTGCCGGATATCATCCACACGCATTACGCCGATGCCGGCTACGTCGGTGTGCAGCTTTCCCAGCTTCTCGGGATTCCGCAGATTCATACCGGCCATTCGTTGGGACGCTGTAAATTGCAAAGGATGCTTGACTCCGGGCGCAAAAAGCATTCTTTGGAGCGCCAATTCAATTTCAGCCAACGTATCGCAGCTGAAGAAGAAATTCTACATCATGCTTCGATGGTTGTAACCAGCACCCGTCAGGAGGCGACCGAGCAGTACGGCATCTACGAGCATTTCACTGCACGACGCTCCGTGGTTATCCCACCGGGGACGGACACATCGCGTTTTTCTCCTCCCGGACGAAAAAAAATTCAGCCTTCCGTAATGGCAATGATCGACAGGTTCCTTACGGAGCCGGAAAAACCGATGATCTTCTCCATTTGCCGCCCGGATGCACGCAAAAACCTGCAACGCCTTCTTGTGGCTTACGGGGAGGATCAGGAACTGCAGGCCAAGGCCAATTTGGTGATTGTCGCAGGGAATCGCGACGATGTCAAAACCATGGAAGAATCTCAGCAACGAGTTCTTTCGGATCTTCTTTTCGGCTTGGATCGGTATGATCTTTGGGGCAAGGTCGCCCTTCCCAAACACCATATCATGGATGATGTACCTAATCTGTACCGACTGGCTGCCAGGCGCCGCGGAATCTTCGTAAATCCGGCACTCACGGAACCTTTCGGTCTGACACTGATCGAGGCGGCCGCAAGCGGCTTGCCGATAGTTGCCACCAATGACGGGGGACCGGTTGATATCATAGCCAATTGCCGCAACGGCCTTTTACTTGACCCTTTGTCGACAGAGGCAATGGCCGATTCGATGAAGACGGCACTTGCAAACCCCAAAACCTGGCGCAGTTGGGCACGCAACGGAGTGAACGGAGTCCGACGCCACTACACCTGGGACGGGCATGTTACAAAATTTTTAAGCAGCACAAGCCGTGTCCTGCGCAAAACCCGAAAACGGGTTCGCAGAGAGCTTGCAGCAACACTGCGCGAAGGAAAATCGCCCTTGCCCCTGGTAAACAGGGCACTCGTCAGCGACATAGACAACACGCTCATCGGTGACAAGCAAGGATTGCAAAAACTCCTTGAATGGTTGCAGGCAAACGCAGAAACCGTTGCCTTCGGCATAGCCACGGGCCGAAATCTTGAGAGCACGGTCAAGGTGCTGCGCGAATGGAATATACCGACTCCGGATGTCATGATCACTTCGGTGGGCACCGAAATCAACTACGGGTTCGACTTGCGCCCCGACACCGGCTGGGACAAACACCTCCGCCATCAATGGCGTCCCGATGCCTTGAGACAGGCTCTTATGGAAATTCCAGGTATCAAACCGCAGATCAAAGAAAATCAGCGTAAATACAAGATCAGCTATAACGTCAATCCCGAACTGCTCCCGGCAATTAAAGAAATCTCGGCGCACTTGTCTTCCCTGAAACTACACGCCAAAATTGTTTATTCTCATCAGGCATACCTTGACGTTCTTCCCATTCGAGCGTCTAAAGGGCAGGCAATCCGTTATCTCGCCTACAAATGGGGATTGCCGTTAAACGCCTTTTTAGTCGCCGGCGATTCCGGCAATGATGCGGAAATGATGACAGGCGATACCCTTGGCATCATCGTCGGCAACCATAGCCCCGAAGTTAAATCGCTTCGAGGTCATCACCAAGTCTATTTCGCCGCAACCGGCAATGCCTGGGGGATACTGGAAGGAATCGACCATTACAAATTCGAAAAAACACCAATCTATTGCGAAAGGCTCAGCGACTCATGATAGACGACTTGACCCAATTCACCAAAGAAAACCGCGATGCTGTTTATGCTTTGCTTCGCGCCTATTTTGCCGAAAACCGTTCATTTCTCTTGCAATCCGATCTTCTGCAGATTTTTTCCGAGATAAGCAGGGCACCGGACAGGAAGAATATTGCTTCATCCCCCCTCTACGAATTCGTACACCATCTGCAGGAAGGCGTTTTTAATCACCCTTGGGCCTACTTTGCCCTTCGTAATCGCATAGCGCAATGGTGCTATCTCCGGTTCCACCTCGAGCATTTAGCAGGAGAGGAAATCAGCATCAGTGAATTTCTTCACTTCAAGGAGATGCAGACGCATCCGGCTCTCCGCCCTGAACCGGTTCTCGAGTTGGATTTCGGTCCGTTCGGCAGAGATTTTCCACGAATGAAAGAGGCAAAATCGGTGGGCCACGGCATGATATTTTTGAACCGTCAACTCTCAAGCACCATGTTCCAACGAATGAGCGAGGGCGAATCAAAGCTGCTCCATTTTCTTAAAGTTCACTCAATCGACGGCAAGCAGCTTATGATAAACAGCGATTTCGCATCAGCCGCCGCTTTAAGGGACGGGTTGCGGAAGGCACTTGCAAAACTCGAACATATAGAGCCCGACACACCGTTTGTGCAATTCAGCAACGATTTGCAGAAAATGGGTTTTGCATTCGGGTGGGGGGATAATGCCAAGCGGGTATCCGAAACGATGAATCTGCTCGTAGACATTCTCGAGGCCCCGTCGCCGGCCTCATTGGAAGAATTCCTTGCCCGCATCCCTATGATCTCACGGCTTCTTATCATGTCACCGCATGGGTATTTCGGTCAGGATAACGTCCTTGGGCTGCCTGATACCGGCGGGCAAGTCGTTTATATTCTCGATCAGGTGAGGGCCTTGGAACGGGAAATGCGCAAGCGTATGGCCCGCCAGGGTGTCCCTGTCGAACCTAAAATCCTGATAGTCACCCGGTTGATCCCCGACGCAGGAGGCACAACCTGCGATCAGCGCCTGGAGAAGGTAAACGGCTGCAGCAATGCGTGGATCTTACGCGTGCCCTTCCAGAAAAAAAACGGGGAAATTATACGCCATTGGATTTCCCGTTTCGAAATCTGGCCGTATCTTGAGGACTTTGCCCAAAACGTGGAGCGCGAGGCCATGGCCGAATTCGGCGGCCGCCCCGATCTTATCATCGGCAACTATTCCGACGGCAATCTCGTCGCCTCTTTGCTTAGCCGCCACCTCAAGGTTACCCAATGCAATATCGCCCATGCCTTGGAAAAGACCAAATACCTCCACTCAGACCTGTACTGGCGGGAGAATGACGCCCAATACCATTTTTCCTGTCAGTATACAGCCGACCTGATCGCCATGAATACGGCCGATTTCATCATAACAAGCACGTATCAGGAGATTGCGGGAACCGAGGATTCCATCGGTCAGTATGAAAGCTACCGATCCTTTACCATGCCCGGATTGTACCGGGTCATCGACGGAATCAACCTGTTCGACCCAAAATTCAATATTGTCTCTCCGGGTGCCGATTCAGAAGTGTATTTTCCCCATACCGATCACGACCGTCGTCTGACCTCGCTGCTTCCGGAAATCGAAGACATTGTGTTCGGCGGCCCCATTCAGCATTCCCGTGGAATCCTGAAAGACCGGGACAAACCGATTATTTTCACCATGGCTCGCCTGGACAGGATCAAAAATCTCACCGGACTAGTTGATTGGTACGGAAATTCTTCTCGTTTACGAAAACTTGCCAACCTCCTAGTTATCGGCGGGTATGTGACGGAAGAAGAATCACGGGACCACGAGGAACAGGCTCAGATTCGCACCATGCACGAATTGATGCATCGCCACCGGCTTGACGACCAAGTGCGTTGGGTAGGAATGCATCTCAACAAAAGCCTCTCAGGAGAGATCTATCGCTTCATAGCCGACCACAGGGGAATTTTTGTTCAGCCGGCGTTATTCGAAGCTTTTGGATTAACCATTATCGAAGCTATGACATCGGGACTTCCAACCTTCGCCACCCGGTACGGAGGCCCGCTGGAGATCATTCAGCACGACAGGTCCGGCTTCCACATCGACCCGAACACCGGGGCAGACTGCGCCGGTCAAATAGCAGATTTTCTCGAACGCTGCGCCAACGAGCCAAACGAATGGCAACGCATTTCAAACGGCGCCTTAGCCAGAATCGAGCAGCGTTATACCTGGAAACTCTATGCCGAACGGATGATGACCTTATCACGTATCTACGGTTTCTGGAAATTTATCAGCGACCTCGAGCGGGAAGAAACTGAAAGATATTTGCATATGTTTTATCAGCTGCAATTCCGTCCTCTTGCAGCCCGGATGCTTCAAGAGTAGAGTGGTTTTTGTCATCCTCAGAAGCTGCTTATACGGTGAATTCGACCTGACAATTTCTCTTCCGGAAAATACCTCGCATACCTTTACTTATCGGGTTTTATATCTATATTTTACCCGATAAGAGTTTTTTGAAATTCTTGTTACGGTTTTCCACCAACAGCAGTCCGATTCCTTCTTTTTTCCTCTTATCAACAGTTGATATACCAAATCAAAGGGAGAGGACTACGCTGTACACTCAGAAAAGACATCTCTTTGAAGTAAGGTTTTTTTAATGAAAAAAAGCGAACTCTTGAACCAGTTGCGCCAAATTTTGGCAATGGACCGTAAAATCGAGGAAATCTTTCTGTCCTCCCTGTCTCTTGATGAAAAGCGCACCAGGCTTCGCGATCACTTGTCCAATATGCTTTTGAGCGTTTACGATGGAACGTGTCCGCTCCCACCCTTGGAGTGGATCACCTGCCGGGATGCAACCTGGGTCCTGCGCAACATGCTTGCTCCTCGAAGCGAGGAACTTGCCGGTTTTTCGTTACTTGAATATATCGACAACCTGCTTGCAACTCCGCGTCCAAAAGCCAAACTCCCGTCCCGTGATTTCCTGGCGGAACTCGAACATCTCATCAAAGGAATTACTGGAAGGTCTGAAATTTACAAAGAAAAACCGCCGACCTTCCTGAAATACTCGGGAAGAAAAGCAGCAAAGTTGCGCTCTGCCGATCTTTCACGAATGGCAAGAAACTGTACCAAATTCCTGAAACGATACCCGAGCGGGCTCGACGACGAGCTGGTACGGACGCGCAGCCTGAATAAACAAGCCATCCAAAAATTCTTCGGAATAACCGACCTCGAATGGAATGACTGGCGTTGGCATACGCG